>JAAYHY010000093.1 GCA_012735135.1 Bacillota bacterium
CCGCAAAAGACATATTCAGTTTTTTCCTCCCCTTTAAAATAAGAATACTCTTCTAAACTAATATATCATATTATATCCCAGTAAAAAATGTGTTGTCAAGTTTGTGCCAATAATTATTACCTCAATCCACTTCTTTCAAGGAGAGGGCGATCCGATTCCGCTCCGGATCAATACTAAGGACCCGTGTTTTCACTTTTTGGCCGACGGAAACCACTTCGATGGGATGGCGGATGTATTTGGTGGTCAATTGGGAGATGTGCGCCAGCCCGTCCTGCTCAACCCCGATATCGATAAAAGCGCCGAAATCAACGACATTTCTCACTACCCCTTGGAGGATCATCCCGGGTTTCAGGTCGCGCATGGACTTCACATCCTGGCGAAAGACCGGCCCCGGCAGTTCTTCGCGGGGATCCCGGCCCGGACGGCAAAGACCGTCGACAATATCCTGGAGAGTAGGCAGGCCGGTTTTCAGTTGTCGGGCCAGAGGTTCAAGGTCAAGGCCTTTTAACTTGTTACGCAGTTCGACCAGGCGGGGCGGGTTCCTTAAGTCCTCACTGTTAAAACCTAAGGAAGCCAAGAGCGCTTCGGCAACGTGGTAGGATTCGGGATGGATTCCGGTATTTTCCAGGCTGTATTCCCCGTCCGGTAAGCGGAGAAAACCGGCCGCTTGGGTATAAACATGCTGGCCTAACCGTTTAACCTTTAAAAGCTCCTCCCGCCGGCGAAAGGGCCCGTTCGTCTCCCGGTAGTCCACAATCGACCGGGCAAGGGCCGGCCCGATCCCGGCCACATTCTGCAGTAAAAAGGCGGAAGCCGTATTCAGGTCAACCCCGACAAAGTTCACACAAGATTCGACTACTCCCTTTAAGGCTTGTTCCAAACGGTTTTGATTGACGTCATGTTGGTATTCCCCGACGCCAAGGGCTTTCGGTTCAATCTTCACCAATTCGGCCAAGGGATCTTGTAAACGCCGGGCGATCGAAACCGCTCCGCGCATGGAAACATCAAAGGCGGGCAGTTCTTCCCGGGCCAGTTTGGATGCGGAATAAACCGACGCGCCGGCTTCACTGACAATGGTATAATAAACTGCACGGTTACTCTCGGCAAGAACCTCGGCAATCAACTCCTCCGTCTCCCGGGCGGCAGTTCCGTTGCCGCTGGCGATCAGATCAACCTGGTATTTTTCGATAAAAGAAGTCAAAATCGCTTTTGCTTGCTCCCATTCGCCCTGGGGCGGGTGGGGAAAGATGGTCGTCGCCGCCTGGACCCGGCCGATCGGATCCACCACCACTACTTTACAACCGGTACGAAACCCCGGATCAATTCCCAAAACAGTCTTTCCCCGGACCGGAGCCTGGAGCAATAATTGGCGCAAGTTAAGGCCAAAAACTTTAATCGCCTGTTCTTCCGCAGTTTCGGTTAGTTCCGCCCGGATCTCCCGTTCGATACTGGGGAAAAGCAACCGGTTAAAACTATCCTCCAAGGCCATTTGTAAGTAGGGAGTAAAGATACAGGCTTTGTTTTTCAGAAGTAAAGCTTCCACTTGCCGCAGAAGCGGAGCGGTCTCCAGTTGCAAGCCTACTTTTAAGCAACCTTCCTTTTCACCCCGGTTTAACGCTAAAACCCGATGGGGCGGGATCCGTTTCACCGGTTCGGTATATTGATGATATTGCTGATAGACCTGGGCTTCCTTATCATCCTTCTTCAGTTCCGAGCTAATGGAGGCATGCTCCCATAAATAGTCCCGGATCATTTTCCGCCAAGCCGCTTGGTCCGCAATGTATTCGGCAACTATATCCATCGCGCCGGCCAAAGCTTGTTCCGGCTCCTCCACCCCCAAGTCGGGACGGAGGTAAGCCGCCGCCACCTCCCGCGGATCCCCGTTCTCCATTTCTTGGGCCAGCATCAACTGGGCCAAGGGTTCCAAACCTTGTTCTTTGGCCTTTGTTGCCCTTGTCCGCCGCTTCGGACGGAAAGGCAGGTAATAATCTTCCACTTCCTGGCGGATGGTCGCCTCTTTAATGGCCTTGGCCAACTCGGGCGTTAACTTGCCTTGTTCCTCGATGCTCCGTAATACTTCTTCCTTTCTGGCTTCAAGGTTCCGTAAATAGGTAAGGCGTTCTTCCAACCGGCGAAGGCGCTCTTCGTCCAATCCGCCGGTGACTTCCTTCCGGTAGCGGGCAATAAAAGGTAAAGTGTTTCCTTGGTCAAAAAGTTCAACGGTACGGGATACTTGTTCCCTCCTAAGTCCAAGTTCCGTTGCCAACTGTGTAATCAGATCCAAACTACCAACCGCACCCTTCTGTTTTTTGCTTACCGGCGCCGGCCGGTCCTATTTTTTACTTGTCCTCCATCTCCGGCAGCGGGTTAGGCTCTGCCCGGCCTAATTGCTTTTCTAAACCCTCCACCACCTGCCGCTTTTCCCGCAAGAGGGCCTCCATTTCATGCAAACGCCGGTTATAAATAATCAAGTTATAAAGACCGCTGCCCAGCTGGAAGATTAAGGTTAAAAACAAGATTAGCAAGAAAAGGGTTAAGCCGTTCCTTTGCCACCTTTTTCCTTTATCTTCCGGTGGTATCCGGTCGGGAAAATAAATCACCCGGTCCATACTGCCCACCCCTATCATCCCGGCTTGTCCGCCGAAAGGGTTTCCTGTTCAGGAATAAAGCCTAACTTAATAGTTATTCGTGACCCACAACAGGCAATCCTGCCTTTAGGTAAAAAATCCCCGCCGGCGCCGGAGTTTTCGTTTCATCACCCGTAAGGAAAGCTGGACCGAGGGATGAAAGATCCGCCGGTAACAGGCGACACCCACCAGGAGCCCAACCCCTAAAGAGACGCGGATTTCCCCAAAGGTTGTAAAGAGGAGTACCGGGAAGATTAGAAAGATCGAAAGGACCCAGAAACAAAAATCACCAATCTGCCGCCGTTTTGAAAAAAGGAAAACCAGGCAGTCATAGAGCAAACCCCAGACCAGCCCCGTTAAAAAAAGCATTATTAAAGCGCTAATTTGCCTTTCAATTCCTGCCACGGCCGTCTTCGCCTTTCTTTTTTTATAATTACCTTATGTTCTCCCGGCTGAATTATGCCTGTGGCCGGATCAAGCTTCTTTTAACTGAGATTGGGCCAGTGTTTTTTACTCCAGATCAATAAAACGGCCCATAACACCAAGGTGAAAAGGAAGAGGCCCCGCAGGATGGTCTGGAAAAGGGCGTTCAGTTCATACCGGGCTAAAAAACCCTCCATTCCGGAGGCCGCCAGTAATTTACCGAGGCGTCCCAGATAGGTTCGGGTCTCCTGATACTTGGGGCGGAATTCGGTTAATTCCACATTCGTTAAACCGGCGTTATAAGCCTCCAAAGCCCGGCCGGTTTCGCCATCGAAATAATCGATCAGTTGACGGAGATAACGGACGCCGGTGGCGATATTGGCTTCGATATTATAAATGCAATCCCGGCCATGGTCCACTTCCCCCGGCCGGTGCCGGCCATCGCAAGCAGAAGCCGGGTTAAAGGCTTGCCAGACCAAAGGCGTGATCTGCATCAAACCGCAAGCCCCTTTCGGCGAATAGGCCTCGGGATCAAACCCGCTTTCCACCTGGATTACCGCCACGATCAGGTGCGGACTGACATTGGCAAGCAACGCATTACGGTAAATAATCTCCTTTATTTCCGTACTGACCGGGACCGCCCCTTCCGCATAGGAAAAATAGCCCCCCAAAAACTTTTCCAGTTGGGTTTGGTGTTCCAGCATCGTAAAATATAATGTTGCCATCAGCAACGAGATTCCCAGCATAAACCAGAGAAAAGCCCGGAAAATCAGGCGGGAAGGCCGCGCGCGGAAAATATCAACGAAGAGTAAAAGGGGACTACAAAGGATCTGTAGTAGCTTAAGGAGTAGATTACGCCCTTCTTTCCTGGTCTTAATCCTTTTGATGATCCTCCGTCCCGGGAGCGGATTTACGGTCTCCATCTCTTTCCCTCCCTTTTCCTTTTTTCCTTTTCTCTCCTTTCTCCCCCGTTTCCTTCCAGACTCCTTCTCCTTTCGCTTTTAAAAAAGAAAAATCCGGTTCTCCGGATTTTTCCTTGCTCAACAACTCATTTCTTTTTTTGATAGGCTAAAGCCGCCCCGACGAAACCACGGAAAATAGGATGGGGTTTATGCGGCCTTGATTTTAGCTCCGGATGATACTGGGTGGCGACAAACCATGGATGATCCGGAATTTCCACAATTTCAACCAAATTTTTATCGACCAACACTCCACTGGTTAACAGACCATTGTTTTTTAAGAGTTCATAATAGCGGCTATTCACTTCATAACGGTGACGGTGGCGTTCCTGGATTACCTCTTCCCCATAGATAGTGTAAGCTTTACTCCCGGGCAAGAGACGGATGGGCTGGAGACCTAAACGCATCGTCCCGCCCATGCCTTCCACTTCTTTCTGTTCGGGAAGGAGGTCAATCACCGGGTTAGCTGTCTCCGGTTGGAATTCGGAAGAATTGGCATCGCTCAAAGCACAGACATGACGGGCAAACTCAATTATCGCGCACTGGAGACCGAGGCAGATTCCTAAATAGGGAATTTTTTGCTCCCGGGCAAAGCCAGCTGCGGCAATTTTCCCTTCCACTCCCCGGTAGCCGAAACCGCCCGGCACCAGGATGCCATCCATTCCGGCCAGGAATTTCTCGGCTCCTTCAGCTTCAATCTTTTCCGCATCGACCCAATGGATCCGGACGGCGGTCTCATGGGCCACCCCCGCATGGTGGAGAGCCTCCGCCACACTCAAGTAGGCATCGGGTAGAGACACATATTTACCAACCAACGCAATATCCACGGCAAAACGGGGATTTTTAATCTTGTCCACAAATTGCCGCCAAGTTACTAAGTCCCGTTGGCCACAGTTTAAACCGAGCCGTTTGATAATCAATTCGTCCAAACCGGCTTGTTCAAACCAAAGGGGTACTTCATAAATGGTCTCCACATCCGGGTTGGAGATGACCGCCTCTTTATTAATATCGCAAAAAAGGGCAATTTTGGCTTTTAAGTCATCGGGAAGGGGTTTTCCCGACCGGCAGACAATCACATCGGGCTGAATCCCGATCCCCCTCAGCTCTTTAACGCTATGTTGCGTGGGCTTGGTCTTTAACTCAGCCGAAGTAGGAATATAGGGAACCAGTGTCACATGGATATACATGGCGTCCTCACGGCCAACATCGGACTTATATTGCCGGATCGCCTCCAAAAACGGAAGACTTTCAATATCACCAACCGTCCCGCCAATTTCCACGATAACGACGTCGGCTTGGCTTTCCTCGGCGACTAATCTAATCCGGGCTTTTATTTCGTTGGTTATATGGGGGATGACTTGGACGGTACCTCCCAAAAATTCGCCTTTCCGCTCTTTATTCAGGACCGACCAGTATATTTTACCGGTGGTCACATTATTATTCTTTGACAAGTTCTCGTCAATAAACCGTTCATAATGGCCAAGGTCTAAATCGGTCTCGGCGCCATCGTCGGTAACAAAGACTTCGCCGTGCTGGTACGGGCTCATCGTTCCCGGGTCAACATTGATGTAAGGATCAAACTTTAAAATGGTTACTTTAACCCCTCTACTCTTTAAAAGCCTGCCAAAGGACGCCGCAGTAATCCCTTTTCCTAAGGAGGATACTACGCCTCCGGTAATAAAAATAAATTTCGCCATTGTCCTCCCCCTAGATAAGTAAAATCATGATAGTTATCGTCGATATCGGGTCTTTTTTATCATTCACCTTTTCGCGGGTCCTCAACCGCATCCAAAAAACCTTCCTGTCCGTCGCCTTCCTCCGGGGCGGGCGCGACCGGATCCGGGTATTTTGCTAAAACGCCGTTGAATAAATGAATCATCACCACCAGCACAAAGCTGCCATAAAAGAAGACCAATAAGGGGGTAATTTTTGAAAAGGCCAGTCCGATCAGGATTAAAAGTAAAAAGGCGCCAATGGTGAGCAAAGTATTATCCAGCACGACCAGAAAAGTCTTGTGGAAGACTTTTTTAAGGGAATTTTTTTGAAAAACAAGAAATCCGGGTAAATAGAGACCCCAAAAAAGCAGGAATAAAAAGAGATAAAACAGTAAAAAACCGAAAATCTTAATCGCAAATTGGTTCAGGGTAAAAAAGCAAATCAATAGATCAACCAGGCAAAAAATAAGCGTCCCAAAGTAAATGGCATATACCCGCACCGCCAGCCAATAGTGTTTCCGTAACCCTTCCCAAAAACCCTTAAACCGGGCATCATCATTCAGAACCTCATTCATTTGATAAAACAAAGCAATATGAACCGGTCCAAGAATAAAAGCGGCATAAGGCAGACCAAAGGCTACAAGGAAAAGAAGTAGACCGAGGGGATATTTTGGATCATTCAGAAAGGACCGGAGCATTTCGTTGATAAATACCGCCAACGGAAAGACAGGCAAAAACCAGAGAAAACTAATAAGGAGTGAATAACCAAGATGATTGTAGATATCAATGACGGCCCGCTTCAAGATGAGAAAGAGATTACGTTCCTCCGCGATCTTCACCTTCATCTCCTTCCCTCCTTTACTAAAAATAAAAAATCACGGTTAAAACCGTAGTCATTAAAAGAAAGGTCACCTTAAGAAGGGACCTTTCCTTAGGTTTATGAAACTTTTTTATCACTAGTCGATGAGATGTTGCCGCTCTCCTTCTGGTTCCCCGTTTTCCGGTTGTCGGTAACGTAAAACCCGCTACCTTTAAAGATAATGCCGCCGTTACGGCTAATTTGACGGGAAACTTTCCCGCCACAATGGGGACAGACCGTTAAGGGTTCCGCGGTGATCTTCTGAACCCACTCGAAATGTCCACACTGTGAACATTCGTAGTCATAGGTCGGCATCTCCTCACCTCCATAAGGCACTTATTCGTAATCATGTAAGTTGCCGTGATGTTAGTCCTTGTCCACAACCTACATTTTTATACTATAAAATACTTCCTGCTTATTGTCAAGGCTCTTCCCGCCGCCGGTCAAGATCGTCGCGCCCACTAGTTCCCAAGGCGCACGCCAGTTACATTAATTTTATAAAGGAATTAACAC
Organism: Bacillota bacterium; assembly: GCA_012735135.1. Classification (GTDB taxonomy): domain Bacteria; phylum Bacillota; class UBA4882; order UBA10575; family UBA10575; genus Capillibacterium. Next base: position 7,097 of record JAAYHY010000093.1, read on the forward strand.
AAAGCCGGGTACACCGGCCGGCAATCCAGTAAGATGAAAGGCAAAGTCCGGTGCGGCGGCCAGCAGCCAAGGTCTTTACGAGGTGACGAAAAAAAAGCGCCGTAGGGCGCTTTTTTTTCTCAAATCTTTATTTCCCAAAGGGGTCCTTGGGAATCAGGAGTTTTTTCCCAAAGCCCAGTTCTTGATCGGCAGCGGTCAACTGGTTTGCCTTGGCAATTGCGGCCATGGTTGTCTTGTAACGGCGGGCAATCTTCCACAGGGTATCGCCCGGTTGCACCAGGTAAAACAACATACTCGGTTTCGGCCCTTCGTCCGGAAGAACCAAGGCGGCATCCCTCACCAGGGAGAAGCGCCTCGTTTGAAAGACAGTAATCAAGGCTTTAAATTCCCAAACCAAGCGGATGGTCCGCTCATCCACCTGCTCGACTTTGAGTTGCTGCGGATAAAGACCAACCCGGGCTTCATTACCTTCTTCCACCCCCGGGAGCTCTAAATAAGCCCCAAAGGTAAGCAGTTCTGTCCCTCCGCTGCCCCACCCGGCGGACGTGAAAACAAATTCCTCTCCTTCCCCGTTCTCCGCCTGGTAAAGAAGGGTCCCGATCGCCTCTCCACCTACCATTAGCTGTTCATGGGCCAATTGCCAGTCGAATTTAGGTTCTGTGACGATCATCTGTAATACTCTCGCGATGTTCGGTCGCTCGGCCGGAAGCGCCAACAATTTTTCGACCACAAAGGAGCGTTCCGCTTCTTCTACTACCTCAACCCATTCACTCTCTTCCCGGAGGAGATCGATGATTCCATCCCCTGCCGGAGCTCCGTCGGTCACGACCCGAACTTGTTTACGGCCGGCCATGCTCACCCGGGCCCCAATCCGGGCCTCCACCCGGCAACTTTCCGGATGGGCCGAACTGACCTGCACCCCTTCAATCCACAAATCATACTGGATTGAAGGTTCCGTAAGCATTGGCGCTTCCACACTAATTTGAAATGGAATCGCCCTTCCGTTTTCTTCTGTCCATTTTTGGAGTTCAAGACCACCCTCTCGCCCATCTTCCGTTAAGCTTACGTACAACAATTCCACTTCCAACTTGCCCTCGATATTGACCCGGTCCTTTCCATGCGTAGCCGTCGAAGCCAGGGGGGAAACTTGACAATTAAGCACACGGGCCAAAGGCGGTTTGGGATAGGAAAGGGGAAAATCGGCGTCAACTTCCCGGCGCACATAAGTCTCGATTACCGGTTCTTCAATCAGAAACTGTTCAACTTCGGTATGGATTAGGGGATCTGCTTCAATCTCCTCGATAAAATAGGTTTGCACGGGTCGACGGGCACGGAGCTCAATTTCTAAAGTCAATTGATATTTAAGGCTGCGCGCCGTCTCCGGTTGTAGTTTAATCTTAACTAAACGGGCGTGCCAGTCCCAGTTCTCCCCCTGCTCGGGAAGGTTAACCTCACCATTAAAGACCGCTCCTTCCGTCCCCCGCCGAATTATCCCGCACTCGGGAACCCGATCCAAACTTTCTTTTCCCCGGTAAACCAGGTGAGTCTCGACTGTCCCGGATAAAACCAGTTTATCCCCGCGGATCTCCCCGGTAATCTCCTCCAAATAGCCATGGACAGAAAGAACCACTTCCAGTTCGGGGTATTTCTCGGGGATATACAACTCTCCTTCGCATTCCAAATACTTTCTGGTTACAGAAAATGTTTTTTCCATCGTTGCTTGCCCATAACGGCAAGTTAACATGCTACCCCCTCCTTGTCATAAATTATCTTCGCCGCAGCGAAGAGGCCTTACCCTCCTTTCTAAGGCCGAATTTCTTTGCTATAAAAATAATTATGCTAATTCTTCCTTCTTCATGACCAAAAGCCGGGGGGTAGCCAGAAAATAACGGTTTCCTTCCTTTTGCCAAACATCCCGCCAATCATCCAACCCAGTCAAAACAACACCGCGGAGGTTTAAACGGTCAACATGGTCCAAAATTCCCCGGATCGTAAGGAGATCAGGGAAAAGAACCGTTCTGCTTTCGTCTTGACACCGGTAGCGGTAAAAGATCCAACCATCCTCACCTAACCTTTTGGCGGCGCCCATCCGGTTAAGCCATGCCATCCTCCGCTCAGCCGTTGTCAGATAACGTTCAACCCCCTGTTCCGTCCGGTCCTTTCCTCTCAGATCAAAATGGAGGAGTAAACGGGTACAGGGATAATAGGTTAAGACCCTTTTCACCTCCCGCCGCCACACGTCATGGGTGTATTTCTCAGAAACGGGAACCGGAAGGGTGACTAAGATGGCGTCGGCCTCTTTCGCAGAAGGGAAATATTTACTGTCGGACTTTAACCCCCAAATAAATTCAGCATTTAGTTTTGGCCGCAAGCGCCGGAGTAACTTTCGCCTCCGGGGAGTCAATGGTCCCTTGGTTAAATCAACCACCAAAGAAGCGGTGGTCTTGAAAGATTTCTCCGCTAAGGCCTTGAGTTCTTCAGGTTGCACGTAAGAAAGGAGCAGGTCTGTTCCCGGCTTTTCCTCAGGGTTACCGGTTGCTCCTTGGGTTGTAACGCCAAAGATTAGTTCCCGCTTTTCCAGCATGACCAGGCGGCCGGTCTCCACCCGCTGAAGGCGTCTACGGGTTTCGGGGTCTTTAAAAGCTTGCCGTCCAACCCCGTAAAGCTGGGCCAGGCTGTTTAGGTTCTCCCCTTCCTTCGTCCTTTTTAAAATACGATTATTAAGCCTTTCTTCGGCCAGCAGTTTACAAGTGTCCGGACCGGTCACCCCGTCGATGGGAAGATGATACGCCCTTTGCAGAGCTTTCACCCCTTCCCTGGTTAAAAGATCGTATTCCCCGGTAATTTCAGCTTCATAAAGTCCTAAGGCAGTTAAGATCTCCTGTAACTGCCGGACATCCTTTCCCCGGTCACCTAAGCTCAGCCACCTCTTGCCCAGGGGTAAACCGTCGACTGGAACTATTGCCAAACGGAGCATTACTCCCAACTCCTATCGAGAATATACTCTCCTCGCTCAATCCTCGTCAGTGGTCGCTCAGTAATTCCTTTCAATCGTATACCCAGCCGGGGCCAAATGGTCTTTTCCACTGTTTAGTAATGTCTTCGCTGCTTGCCGATTCATCCGCCTTTGAATACAGCACTTCGTTATGCTGCAGGTAGGCAGCATGAAAAACACCATTTTGCTCCGGCGGAAATCGTTTCCCCCAAACAATACATGATATGAAACGGGAAAAGCCATGGTGCCGAGGGCATAAAAAACGGCCCGTTCAGGGCCGTCTTTCATCTCCCGTTTTAAGCTCTGCCAAAAGAGCTTGCGCTTCCAAGTTCCCAGGGTTGAGCCTCAGTACCGTCTCCAGTTCGTGAACGGCTTCTTCCACCCGCTGTTGCCGGTAATAGACCACCCCTAAAATATAATGGAATCCTTCCACTTTATTATTGAGGGCAATTCCCCGCAAACAATCTTCTTCCGCCCCTTCCAACTCGCCAGCGTTATAGCGGTGATACCCACGGTAAAGATAAGCCCTGACCAGTAGGTTTTTCCCTTGCTGCCCCCCCGAATCCAACCTTCTACTTTGTTCCAGGTAATAAACGGCCGCATCCCATTCTTTCGCATTCAAGGCCTGGGCGCCCAGTTCCACATAGACCCCGGTCAACATCCTATGGGTTAATCTCGAAGCCGGATTCAATTGATAACTTTCCTCCAAGGGCGCGATCGCTTTGTCAAGTTCCCCTTTCTCCAGGGCGATCCTCCCCTCTTCAAGCGGAAGATGCCATTTGGTCGGGGGTGGCGTGGCAGCCTTCACCACCGTGGTGGTCATTATAACAAGCAAAAGCAAGCGCCAGAGCCATCGTCCCGGAAGCTGATCTTTTTTCCCCAAACCAACAGCATATGCACAAAGCAAACCTACCACCAATCCACCTAAGTGCCCCATATAATCAATCCCGGGGATCACAAAACTCAACACCAAATTCAAGCCCAAGGTCACCCAGAGGCTGCGGCCGAAAAGGCCTTTGGCTGTTTGCGGGCAACGAATGCTAAAGTAGATTAAAGCACCCAGCAGCCCGAAAATGGCGCCGGAGGCCCCCACCGCCACGGTATCAGGGCGGAAAAGCACACTCGCCACCGTTCCGCCGAGCCCCGCCGCAAAGTAAATAGCTAAAAACCGGCTTGGCCCAAAAATCTTCTCGACAATCCCACCCAGCTTAAAAAGGGCAAGGGAGTTAAAGAGAAAATGTTCCCACCCGGCATGTAAAAAGAGGGGGGTCAAAAAACGCCAATACTCTCCCATCCAGAGACGGGGGTTATATTTCGCCCCCAGTTTAATCAGGACCGAAGTCTTGTTACTACCCCCGCTCATCATCTCCACTAAAAAAACGGCCAGGTTGATCCCCAGCAGGATCCAGGTGAATACCTGAGCCCACTGACCTCTCCGCCGCTCGGCTGCGGCGGGCTTTTCCTCCCCGGAAAAAGAAGGAGAGGTCCGGGTGGCCAGCAAAAGGATCTTTTCTTCCACCTGCCAACGGAAATGGGTTTTAACTCCAAACAACTCCCCATCGACTACTTCCCAGATGGCTTCGACCCAAGGCATCTCCCCAAGATAATCCAGAAGCTCTTTTTGACCCTCGCCTACGCCGAAAACTATAAGAGCCAAAGCCAGCGGCATCCGGCCATCCCGCTCCGCCAGCACCGTTTGGATAATAAAACTCCGCCATTCCTCCGCTTGGTACAGATTGGCCCCGATGAGCAGCAATTTCCGATGAAAAGGTTCTTCTTTTGCCAGGAGAATAAACCCTTCTTTGAACGGGGTCTTTTTTATTTGGTAGCCCAGGGCGCTTAACCGGGAAATGAGCACTCTCAGCGCGTCAGTGTTCATGGCAACACCTTCCCTTGCTTTGAGTTATTTCGTTATCCGGGGGGAAATCCCTTTTCCGTCCTTTCCCGGAGCGCTTAGAAATTGGTTAACAAAAAAAAGCCGGACTTTCCGGCTTTTTTACTCGAAGGCAACCGTCTTTACTTCCAGTTCGGCCACCTCTTGCAGTTCGGCGGTTAATCGACCAACCGCCGCCGCTTCCTGCATCAAGAGGACAATTAACCCGCTGTTCTTGTCGGAACTGGGAATTCCGAACCGGCCGATAATATCCTGGCCATACCTGGTGATAATTGATTGCACTTCCGGGGCCAGATCAGCCCGGTTCATAACGCGCATCCCAACAATAAAAGTTGGCTTGGGTTTGGCGAAGACAGGCACCACCTTTCGGCTAAACGCATAACTTGAAAGTAAAAATAGGGGGCAAGGAGGAAACCAAAATGTCCGAACATGAGGTGAAAAAGTTCCCGAAAAAACGGGTTTACAAAAGGCGAAGCGCAACTCAGGAAAAACCGCAACCGCAACCGCCGCCATTACCGCCTAAAGGGCTATCCCCTGACGATCTGGCCGCTTTTCGTGAACTGGCGCCCAAACTTAGCCCAAAAGGGCAGGAACTGATCGCCCTTTTAATTAAGGTATTCAACGAGAAAGGGGAGCTCAATACCGATCAATTATTGCAATTAATCGGTAATTACACTGGCCAAGAGAAAAGCGGCCCGCAGAGGAGCCACCAAAACCCGAACCTCTCCCCGATAATCAGTATGCTACCGCTGTTAACCTCCTCCCTTGGCAACCAGGGTATTAACCCGACCATCCTCGCCAGTATCGTCAGTATGTTAGCGGCCAACCGACCGCCGCGGGATTAGGTATAACCCCGGGTGTTCTGCCCGGGGTGGAATTTATTGCTCCATTTGCTTAGCGAGAAAACCGGCGGCCGTCTCTGCCACTTTAATCTCCAGTTCTCCCATGGTCACTCCGGGTTCCTTGGAGGTTAAAATAACGGCCCCAATGGGATCCCCTTCCGCAATGATGGGCGCAATCACTTGTGCCGTAAATTCACATTCCCCTTCTTCTTCCAGAATGGGACAGGCTTCGCAGTATTTATGTTCGCCCGGGGTGGGCATGAGAACAACCTTCCGTTCTTCAATCGCATTTTCAACTGCTTTGGAGATGGGTTTGTCAATAAACTCCTTTTTGGGTGCTCCGGCTACTGCGATTATCATATCCCGGTCGGCAATTAGGGAAATATGTCCGGTCGATTCATATAAAGAATCCGCATATTCTTTGGCAAAATCACCAAGTTCACCGATGGGGGAGTATTTCTTCAAGATCACTTCTCCCTCGCGGTCCACGAAGATCTCTAAGGGATCACCCTCCCTAATCCGGAGGGTTCTCCGAATCTCCTTGGGAATAACCACCCGGCCAAGGTCATCGATGCGCCGAACGATACCTGTTGCCTTCATCCTTTTTCCCTCCTTCTTCTATATCCTCCATCCGCCACTGTGGTTGCAAAACTTTCAGCATTACCAGGATCTAAACCCTCTTTCGTCCCCAGGATTTTCTGTTATTTATTAGTATTATATACTGTGCTGAGCAGGAATATTCATTGGTGGATCTGGCGTCAGCTGGCCTCAGATGGAAGGTTGTCATGATTAGATTTCCCTGTCCAACTCCGATTATACTTATTAAACAGACTTCTTCTCACCTAATAAATAAAGGAGGGTATCTTTAACCAGTTTCCAAGTTTCCGCCGCCCCGCGCCCGGCGGTCCGCCAGCGCAAGATCTGTTGGCGACCCGGTTGGTAACGGACCTGTCCCCGGTGGTTAATGAGCAAAGCGGTAACCCGATCCGTATCCAAAGTTAAACCCGGCAGGAAGCGGGCGACCAGATCGCCCCGTTCCGTGGTGACCGTGCTGATCCCCGCTTGTTTGGCAAGGACTTTCAACCGGGCTATTTCTAAGAGATTCCGGACCGGCGTCGGTAAATCTCCGAAACGGTCTTCAATCTCCTCTTCCACCTCATCGGCTTCGACCAAAGAAGTGATGGCAGCAATCTTTTTGTAGATCTCCACCTTTTGCGCCGGATCACTAATATACTCTTCACTGATATATGCATCCATGACCACCTCGATGGTGGGATCGGGGGTATCCGGCTTTTTCTCCCCTCGCCGCTCTTTCATGGCTTCCTCCAAGAGCCGGCAATACAGATCAAAGCCGATGGCGGCGATATGGCCATGTTGCTCCGGTCCCAAGAGGTTCCCCGCGCCCCGGATCTCCAGATCCCGTTGGGCAATTTTAAACCCGGAACCCAAATCGGTAAAATCCCGGATCGTCGCGAGTCTTTTCTCCGCCACCTCGCTTAAGAGTTTGTCTTTCCGGAAGGTGAAATAGGCGTAGGCCACCCGATTGCTCCGTCCCACCCTCCCTCGCAGCTGGTAGAGTTGGGCGAGGCCCAGGCGGTCGGCATCGTAGACAATAATCGTATTCACATTGGGAATATCCAAACCGTTTTCAATAATCGTCGTACAGACCAGAATATCACTGGCGCCCTCGTAAAAACTGAGCATAATCTCTTCCAATTGGTCTTCCGACATCTGTCCGTGGGCAATATCAACCCGCGCTTCCGGGATAAGTTGTTGCAGGTAGCCGGCCATCCGGTCAATCGTCTGGACCCGGTTATAAACAAAAAAGACCTGCCCGCCCCGGTCCAGCTCCCGGCGGATGGCTTCGACGATTACTTCCTCATTGAATTCGATCACATAAGTTTTAACGGGGAAACGGTCTTCCGGCGGCGTTTCAATCACACTAATATCTCTAATCCCAATGAGCGACATGTGTAAAGTGCGGGGAATGGGCGTGGCGGTAATGGTGAGCGCATCCACATTCTTCTTTAGTTCTTTTAGTCTTTCTTTATGAATAACCCCGAATTTCTGTTCTTCATCCACAATTAAGAGGCCCAGATCTTTAAAGGCCACATCCTTAGATAGCAAGCGATGGGTGCCGATCACCAGATCGATGGTACCGTCTTTTAAGCCCTTCACCACTTTCTCTTGCTCGCCGGGGGACTGAAAACGGCTCAAAAGGCCGATGTTCACCGGATAACCACTGAACCTTTGGAGAAAGGTCTGATAATGCTGTTGGGCCAGAATGGTCGTGGGGACCAGTACCGCCACCTGCTTACCATCGGTCACGGCCTTAAAGGCTGCCCGCATCGCCACTTCAGTCTTGCCGTAACCCACATCGCCACAGAGCAAACGGTCCATCGGCCGGTCCGATTCCATATCTTTTTTGATCTCCATCACCGCCCGGAGTTGGTCAGGAGTCTCCTCATAGAAAAAGGCATCCTCAAACTCTTTCTGCCAGACGGTATCGGGGGGAAAAGCATAACCCTTGGCCATAAACCGGTCGGCGTAAAGCAGCAATAGTTTATCGGCCATTTCTTTAATGGACTCCTGGACGCGGCTTTTCACCTTTTGCCAATCCCCGCCGCCCAACCGGTTGATCCGGGGTGGATTTTCTTCCAGACCGATGTATTTTTGGATGAGGCCAAGCTGGTCGGTGGGAACAAACAAGCGGTCCTGATCGGCATATTCGATCTCCAAGTATTCCCGTTCCGCCCCATTGATCTCCAGTTTTTTAAGGCCAAGATAACGGCCGATCCCATGGTTGATATGGACCACATAATCCCCGACGGTCAATTCTGTAAAATCAGAGAGTTTAACCCCTTCCTTCCCAAAACGGGCTTTTACCCTTTTCGGCCGGCGTTTCCGTCCGTAGAGTTCGGTTTCGGTCAGCAGGATGACCTTGTCGGCGGGCAGTTCAACCCCTTCCGTTAAAGAAAAGGGTGCTAAATAAAGTTGTCCGGGGACTAACGGCCCCGCTTCCGGCCAACTGTTAACCAAAAGTTCCTCCGCCTTCAAGGTCTCGGTCAACCCCCGACGCCGCTCCGCCCCGGAGACACCAATCACCACCGTCCATCCCTTCTCCAGCCGGAGCTTGAGATCCTTAATCACCTTGCTAAATTGGCCGGCGTAGTCGGGGGCCAACCGCATCGGAAAACCAACGGTCGCCATTATCTTACTTCCCTTTAGCGTCCGGTTTAACGTGGAAAGATGGACTATGGCCTTTTGGGCCAGGAAGGCCTGAATTTCATCGAAGGATAAATAAAGTGCGGTCTCTTCCGGAAGAACCAAGCCCCGTTCAATAAACCCCCCAAGCATCCGGGTGTTCTCTTCTTCCAACGAACGTAAGTATTCGCTCCCCCGGATCGGTTCATGGAGGACCAGAAGGGCATCCGGCAAGTAGGTCCAGAAAGGAACCAGATCTTTACGGACCAGCGGTAGAAAGCGGTCCATCCCCGGAAAAATCAAACCATTCGTCACCTTCTCCAGCAACTCACCATAATGTTTTTCCAAAAAAACCGCCGCTTCTTCCGTTCTTTCCCCGGTGTTGGTTTTCCTTAACCGCGCGCACTGTTGGTTGAGGACTGTTTCCATCATCGGCGTAGCCGCTTTAAATTGCTCCGCGGTCCATAATCCCTCCCGGGCTGGTATAATCAGGATCTTTTCCACTTTGGTGATGGATTTTTGTGTTTCCGGATCAAAGGTCCGGATGGAATCCACTTCATCCCCGAAAAACTCAATCCGTAACGGATCCGGCCGGTTCAACGGGTATAGATCAATAATATCCCCACGGACACTAAATTCTCCGGCCGTTTCTACTTTCGTCACCCGGTTGTAACCCATTGTTACTAATTGACGGAGAAACCGGTCCCTTGGAAGTTCATTCCCAACCGCAACGGAGAGGAAATAACCGGCTAATTCTTTAGGCGGAAGAAGCTTCCGGACCAGCGCCGGCCAAGAAGTGACGACGATGATCTTTTCCTGGGTTAAGAGTTTACCCAAGACGGAAAGGCGTTGCCCTGCCACTTCCTTTTCATACGCTTCCTCGTGGGCTAAAAGGTCATAAGCGGGAAAAAGAAAACAGTGCTCTTCACCCACCAGTTGACTAAGGTCCATGCTCAAGTGTTCGGCCGCCGATGGCGTGCCCGTGACGATCAGCATCCTCCGGTTCTGCTCCCGCCAGAGCAGGGCTAGAAGCAGAATACTTGCTGTCCCACCAACCCCTTGCCCCAAAACGGTCCCTTTTTCCGTTTTGATAGTTTGGAGGAGGGTTCCGGTCTCCGCCCAAGCAGAGAGTGGTTCCAATAATTGATCGAACAAGTGATTACCCCCTAAAACAAAACAGGACAAGACAACCAAGAAGGAAAAAGGAAAACGATCCCTCTTGGCCGCTTTCTCCCACGACCAGCCTTGTCCTTGTTCCTGCCGGCGCTCACCAATAAATGCATATGGTTACAGGTGATGCAATATTCTATTCAAAAGTAAACGGCACCGGTCCATTATATTTACTCATCGCTTTTTCGATACCCTCATCCAGCCAGGACCGGATGGCGCGGGCCGCCCAATCGGTTACCGCCGGAAGAAGCCTTTGTTCATCCGCGGTAAATTGGCCTAAAACATGATCAACCATCCCATTCTCACCGGGAGGAGCGCCGATCCCCACCCGTAACCGGGGAAAATCGGCACCGAGTACCGCAATCACGGAAGCCAGCCCGTTATGCCCGCCGGAACTACCTCGTGGCTTCAAGCGGATCCGTCCAAAGGGCAAAGCAAGATCATCGGATATTATTATTACCCGGTCCAAGGGAAAGTGATACTTCTCCATCAAAATCCGGACAGCTTCCCCGCTCCTGTTCATATAGGTCAGCGGCTTAACAAGATGGAGGCGGCGTTCGCTTTCCGTCACCACCGCGCTGGCATAAACCCCCCGGGTCCGGAACTTGACCCGGTAAGACCGGGCGAAACGGGCCAATACCAAAAACCCGGCGTTGTGCCGGGTTAGTTCATATTCGGTACCTGGATTACCCAATCCTACAATCAGATATTCCTTCATCCCTCTTCCCTCAAGAGCTTACTCCTCCGGTTGTTCTTGAGACGGGGTTTCCTCCGGCGCCGCCTGCTCCACTTCGACGCGCGGCGCGAAGGCGACAACCACCGTTTCGTGGGCCGGGGTGACAAATTCAACTCCCGCCGGGGCCTGAAGATCTGCTACGGTGATGCTGTTATTCATGGTCAGCCCGGAAATATCCACTTCAATTTTGGCCGGAATATCCGCCGGTAAACAAGATACTTCCAGTTCGTAAAGGGTGGTTTCAAGGACGGAACCGTCGTTGACCCTCTTCTCTTCGCCCACAAGCACAACGGGAACTTTCACCACAACCTTCTGTCGCATTGAAACTTGGTGGAAATCCAAATGCAATGGCGTCCCCTTAATCGGATCAAACTGTGCCTCTTTAACTAAAACCGGCAAATCCTCCGTTTTCCCATCGTTGTCCAAGCGAAGGGTGAGCAATTGACTATACCCGTTGGTATTAAAGAACTTCAGGGCTTCTCTGGCGTCCACACAAATGTTGGTCTGTCTTTCGCCATAGATGACCGCCGGAATCTTCCCTGCTTGCCGCAGACGGTGGGCGGCTCCTTTCCCGGTCTCCTCCCGTACCGTCGCCTTAAGTACTGCCTCCATAAATATCTACCTCCATCTTGCTATCATTTCGTCACGCACTGTTATTCTCCATAAACATTAAGTTATTATATCATTAGATCGCCCTAGGAGCAAATTATTCGCCGACCTTCAGAATCCTGGTTTTACTCGGCAGCCAACCATCCTTAAAGGCTTTTGCTTTGAGCACCGTCCCTTCCTCCAAACACAACTGTCCCTGGTAGGAAAGGCTCTCTTCCGTCGGCTCCTGTCCGTCGGTGGAATAATAAAGGCGAACTTCCGGCGTAGGACAATCAATCATCACCCGGTAAACTTTTTCCCCCGCCACCGTTTCGACGTGAAAAACCGGGGGCATCACTTTAGAGGTCTGATGGGCCCTGGCCACAGTTACGCTGTAGGCCGGAACCTCCCTGGTAATCGTGGAACCGGCGCCGACCAGCGCCTGTTCACCCACTCTCACCGGGGCTACCAAATTGGTGTTGCTGCCGATAAACGCCCCATCCTCAATCACGGTCGGCCATTTCTTGTCGCCGTCATAATTACAGGTAATGGTCCCGGCGCCAATGTTCACCCCGGCGCCAATGGTGGTATCCCCAATATAGCTAAGGTGGGGAACTTTACTGTTCATCCCAACCGTTGAATTCTTGATTTCAACAAAACCGCCCACTTTACCCTGGTCCGCCACTTTCGTCCCGGGGCGCAAATGGGCATAAGGACCTACTTCCACCTTTTTTCCAAGGGTAACGTCGGTCAGAATACTAAAGTAAACATGGGAACCTTCCCCCACCACGGAAGAAGTAATCTGGGTATAAGGCCCGATCCGGCAATTGGCCCCGATTTTCGTCTCCCCCATCAGAATAACGCCGGGATAGAGCGTGGTATCCCTCCCGATTGTGACCCGGGGATCAATATAGGTGTTGGCTGGATCAATGACCGTCACCCCCGCTTCCATAATCCGGTCCAAAATTTTCTGCCGCATCTTGGCCTCAGTCCGGGCAAGGGCTTTCCGGTCATTGGGCCCCATAATCTCCTCCGGATGCTCGCTTTTTACCGTCGCCAAAGCTTGCCCGGCGGCCGCCAGGAAGCCTATGACATCGGTTAGATAATACTCCCCCTGGGTATTTTGGGGCTGGAGCGCGGCAAGGGCCGGACGTAATTGGGGGACCGAAAAACAATAAATCCCGGTATTAACTTCACGGATGCTTTTTTGGTCCGGGGATGCATCCTTTTCCTCCACGATCCCGGTCAGCACTCCTTCCGGGGAACGGAGAATCCGGCCGTACCCGGTGGGGTCCGGCAATTCAGCAGTGAGAACAGTAGCCGCCGCCCGTTGACTCCGGTGGACCTCAAGCATCGCCCGGAGACTTGCAGCGGAAATAAAGGGAGTATCTCCGTAAAGCACCAGTAAATCACCGGAAAACTCCGGCAGCTCAGCACAGACCTTTTTAACCGCATCACCGGTACCCAACTGTTCCCTTTGCCAGACGTATTCGGCCTGTTCACCTAAGGCGGCGGCCACCTGCTCTCCTTGGTAGCCGATCACCACCATTGGTTTTAAAGGGGATAATTGAGCTGCTTCCCAAAGGACAAATTGGACCATGGGTACACCACAGAGCGGAAAGAGCACTTTAGGGTGATCCGATTTCATCCTTGTCCCTTTTCCGGCAGCCAAAATCGCTACTCTCAGTTCAGACATGTTGTTTCCCCCCTTAGACTGATCCTATTTTTCCACCTAAAGATAAAAAAACTCCGCCGAAGCAGAGTTCATAAGGATCGTATAGAGTGGCTGGGGCGGCTGGATTCGAACCAACGCATGCGGGAGTCAAAGTCCCGTGCCTTACCGCTTGGCTACGCCCCAACAAGCAAAGACTATTATAGCAGATAATTCATAGCCCTGTCAATAGCCAAAGCTTTACATTTCCTTACTCGGCTTTTTCGTATTCTGCCAAAATGGCATTCTGGATCAGTTGTCTGGTATCAGCATTAATAGGGTGGGCAATGTCCTTAAATTCCCCAGTCGGTGTTTTCCGGCTGGGCATCGCAACAAACAAACCATTTTGCCCCTCAATAACTCTGATCTCGCGGACGACAAAGGCATCATCAAATGTGATGGAGGCAATCGCTTTCATCTTGCTTCCGTTATCAATTTTTTTTAGGCGTATATCTGTGATGTTCATAATTTCACCTCTTTTTGAAAATAAAGTCAGCGCTAAGAAGTTCGACAAAAACTTAAGAAATCCTTCCCAATCTAAACATTTGGTAAAAGAGGTGAAAAATATTTTTAAATCACTGCGCCGCTTTATTCTTGACCCAGAATGGCGCGGGCAAGCAATAAATCGCTGGGTTTATCCACATCAACTCCGATCTCCGGGTACATGGAGAGGATACCCGCCCCCCTCACCTGCAAGATCTCCTCAACCCGGGCTTCAATTTCAGCAACCTGTAACTGTCCGGTTAAAAGCTTGACTAAAAACTTAAAACCCAATAAACGACAGAGCTTAATAGGCCGTTTACGCAGCGCAATCGCCTGTTCAATCCGGTCCCGGTAAGCCAGAAGGATACGGGGTTGGATTAAAAAAACATTTCCTCCGGTTACCGTCGCTTCTTTCAGACGGACAAAGGTTCTTTTCGTGGTGGGGTACTTGGCATGAACCACTGTCTTCGGGACAAAGGGGTAATAGACCTCGGCCGGTCGCCGTCGGCAACTGGCTAAAAAATCACGGATAGCCTCTTTGGTAATGAAGGGAATATCGGAAGCAACCACTAAGACATAGCCGGTTGGCTGGACATGCTGGATGGCATGGATTAAACTATCGATCATCCGTTCCCCGGGGGGGATAATTTTAACTTTCGTCCATCTTTCCGGTGTGATGATCCCCGGAGGAATCGCCACCAACACCTTTTCCACCTCTTCCATCTCTTCAAGAACTTTAATAATATATTCCACCATCGGCCGGTTGTTGATGGGAATCCCCGCTTCATAAAGGGTACCCCCCATTGCTTTCAAGGGTCCCGAATTTAATCCACCACCAAGAACGATTGCTTCCATTGCTCTTCCTCCCTAGGATCCTTCTTTCATCGCTTCGGGTTTTTCGGCCCGGATCACCTGCATCATACTGTTTTCCGCATTTTCGATATGTTCCTGAGCTAATTTCCGCGCCAGGTCCGAATCCCGGGCGGAAATGGCATCAACGATCTCCCGGTGTTCTTCCAAAGCCAATTTCATTCTCCCCGGAAAAGAAAGGGAGGTTTGGCGAAACCGCTGAATTTGTTCACGAAGGTTATTGATAATCTGCGCCAAGCGTTCATTACGGCTGGCTTGATATAAAATCTGATGAAAACCGGTATCTACCTCAACCATTCCTTTAAGATCCGCCTGATTAATTAGTTCCGATGATTTCACCAACTGCCGTTCTAACTCTTCCAGTTCCTCATCGGTGATCCGCTCCGCTGCCAAGGCTGCAGCCAAGCCTTCAAGGGCGCCGCGAATCTCAAAGACTTCGACCACATCTTTCATGGAGAAACTGGCCACATACGCCCCTTTCCGGGGAACCATCAAAACCAGCCCTTCCAACTCCAGCTTACGAATGGCTTCCCGGACCGGTGTCCTGCTTACCCCCAACTCCTCCGCCAGTTGAATCTCCATTAAACGTTCCCCCGGCGCCAACTGACCTTTGATAATCGCCTCCCGCAGGGCCTCAAAGACCAATTCCCGCAAGGGTTTATAACTATCAAGCCTAATTGGAACTAAGGGTTCTCTTTCCATTGGCATTCCCCCTTTTCTCTTCCTCTACCACCTCAAGTCCCCGGGCTTGTAATAAACCGTGGTATGTCCACCAACCTCGCCGTCTAAGTCTCGCCTCCACCGTCGCCAGAGCAGCGGCCGCCCGGTCGTCGTTCACACCAAAGATAAAGAGGGTCGGTCCACTCCCCGACATCCGGACCGGTAGGCCGTGACCGCTGATCCAATCCATCTCCTTCTTTAGCTCCGGATACAGTTTCAAGGTCACTTCCTCCAAAAGATTGCCCCAGTGTTCCGGGATCTTTTGGTAGGCGCCCTGCTGAATCAAGGCGGCCACCCGCGTTACCTCCGGATGACGGGTCACCGCTGACAGGGTCAGGTTTTTATAGATTTGAGCAGTACTAACGTTAAAGGGCGGTTTCGCTAAAAATACCGGGACAGAAGGTAAAGCCGGCAAATCCATTAGTTTTTCCCCAATCCCCCTCGCCAAGACTGTTCCGCCCCGTAGACAAAAAGGGACGTCGGCCCCCAACGTCACGGCGATTTTTTCCAGAGTGGCGGGAGACAAAGCCAGCCCCCATAATTGGTTTAAGCCGGCCAGTGTCGCGGCGGCATCGGCACTCCCACCACCCAAGCCGGCTCCGACGGGGATCCTTTTCCGGAGCCAAATACGGGCTCCGCCGTTAAAGCCGGTCTCGGCTTGAAGTTTCCGGGCTGTTCTTAAAATAATGTTCCGGTCATCAAGGGGAAGGCGATATCCGGTAATCTCCAAGGAAAGAGAGGACGCCGGTGTAAACTGAATTTGATCATAAAGATCAATCGACTGCAAAATCATCTCAATTTCATGATACCCGTCCGCCCGGCGGTCAATTACATCCAAAGCCAGGTTTATTTTAGCGTAGGCTTTGATCTTTAATTTTTCCATCCTTGTTTGATTTGCCATTTCCGGGAAAATCCCTTCCTGAAAACAAAGTTGATGTGTAAAAACCCGCCTCGTAAGGCGGGTAAGAAAATTGACCGTGCACCGGCTTTTGACGAACTCTTCCCGATCGTACTATGATCGTTAGCTCCAATCAGGTTGCCCTGCGGCACACGAAGGGTCCGGCTTACCGTTGCTTCCTTCCGGACCTGGCGGGGTTCACCGGTCTCCGTTGCGCAGGACCTGATCTTCAACACCACTTGTCATAGCCGGTATCACGAAGAGCCGCCGCCCACCGGAATTCAACCCTGCTATAGCGGGTTGCAGGTTACAGGGCACCGCTACCTCCCCGTCTAGCACGGTCAAAATGAAAACTCATTTTATTATAGCACTATTTAACAGAAAAAACAAGAAACCAATCTATGCCAAACCATTTCCCGGTATGAAAAAAACCGGTCTTGAGCCGGTTGTTTTTTTCTGGCGGAGAGACTGGGATTCGAACCCAGGAGACGCGTTAACGTCTACACGCTCTCCAGGCGTGCGCCTTAGTCCACTCGGCCATCTCTCCGTAATGTCAAAAGGAGAACGCGAATTAAACTACAAACGGTAAATGGCGGAGAGAGCGAGATTCGAACTCGCGAGGGGCGTAAACCCCTACCCGCTTTCGAGGCGGGCGCCTTCAACCACTCAGCCATCTCTCCTTACCTACTACCCGAACTTCAAATCCTGCTTTACTTTGCTTGAATAGAATTCAAGTGCGACACTAATTAATTTTACACAGAATAAGGCAAAAGGTCAAGTCTCTTTCTTTGGAAACTCCCTTTTCCTTTGGAAGAACTCCCTTAGTAACCCGCCGGCCGCTTCCGCCAAAACGCCACCGGTGACGGTCAACCGGTGGTTAAGCCGTTCGTCCTGGACCAAGTTGAATAAGGTTCCGGCCGCGCCGGCCTTTGGATCAAAAGCGCCGAACACTAACCGATCCAGCCGGGCATTGACCATTGCTCCGGCGCACATTGGACAAGGCTCCAGGGTCACATATAGGGTCATCCCGTGCAAACGCCAACTCCCTCTTCGCGCGGCGGCAGCCCGGAGGGCAATAATTTCGGCATGGGCGGTGGGATCAGCCGCCCTCTCCCGTAGATTATGGCCGCGCGCATAAATTTCCCCTTCATACACGATCACCGCGCCAATGGGCACTTCTCCCAAAGCCATTGCTTTCTCCGCTTCGCGTAAGGCTTCCTCCATAAATTTACGGTCGGTCTCCTCCATCAAGGCAGGCTCCTTTATCCCCGAATTATCCTCTTCTAGTTTACCTGGTGAAAACTAATCTGTAAAGCTCCGGAACCTTTTCGAACTGTTCCGAAGATCCTTCCCTGTTCACTGCGGGCGAAAGAATCGTGCCTTTTAACCCTGTCAATAGTCTATGAAAATGTCAGTAAAAAGCCTTAGTTTTATTCCGTGAAAATGTCACCATGGGTTTTTTGCAAGAATTAGATTTCCACGTACAAGATCCTATTGATAAAACGGGTCGAC
>JAAYHY010000094.1 GCA_012735135.1 Bacillota bacterium
CGCGCGCGAGCTGCACTCTTCGGTGGTGGAAAATTTTCCACCACCGAAAGCAAACCCCATGAGCGCGAGAGCTACAGTTTTCAGAATTCGGTGGCAGTTTTCATAATGTTAGTTATGAGAAGTAACAGCAAGCCCTCTAGCAGGGCTTTTTTTCGTTGCGCTTTTTTATTCATTCAGACGCACAAATAAAGAATATTTATTAGGTTATGACATTGGAAGTTCGTCGATTAAAGCGTCTTTGATCACGGACAATGGTCAACTGGTGGCTTCCGCAACTTCCCCCCGGACCGAATTGGCGATTATTGCCAAGCAACCGGGGTGGGCAGAGCAAGAACCAAGTACCTGGTGGGAACATGTTAAACTGGCAACTGCTGAATTACTGGCGAAAAGCCAGGTCAAGGCGGATGAGATCAAAGCGATCGGCATCTCCTATCAGATGCACGGCTTGGTTTTGGTCGATCGGGAACAAAAGGTTTTACGCCCCGCCATTATCTGGTGTGACAGCCGGGCGGCCGGCATCGGTGACCGGGCCTTTGCCGAGCTTGGGGAAGAAGAGTGTCTCTCCCGGTTCCTAAATTCGCCGGGGAATTTTACCGCTTCCAAACTGAAGTGGGTGCAGGAGAACGAACCGGAAATTTACGGGAAGATCTATAAGGCGATGCTCCCCGGTGATTATATCGCCATGATGCTGACCGGCGAGATTAAGACCACTCCTTCCGGTTTGTCCGAAGGGATCCTTTGGGATTTCCGGGAGCAAAAACTGGCGACCACCTTGTTGGACTACTATGGCATCGACCGGGATTTGATTCCGGAAGTAGTTCCGACTTTCTCCCTACAAGGACAATTGACGGTTAAAGCTGCTGAGGAACTAGGTTTAAAGCCGGGAACGGTTGTTGCTTACCGGGCCGGGGATCAGCCGAATAACGCCTTCTCCCTTAATGTCTTAAATCCGGGTGAAGTGGCGGCGACAGCCGGGACCAGCGGTGTGGTTTACGGGGTCGGAGCCAAGCCGGAATATGATCTTAAATCACGGGTTAATACCTTTTTACATGTCAACCACCAACCGGAGGAACCTCGTTATGGGATTCTGCTCTGTTTGAACGGGACGGGAATCTTAAACCGGTGGCTGAAACAGAACACGATGGCGGAGACGGTTACTTATGAGGAAATGAACCGCCTGGCCGCCTCGGTTCCGCCCGGCGCGGAGGGATTGATGATCTTCCCCTATGGCAACGGGGCTGAACGGACCTTGGAGAATAAAGAGATTAATGCTTCCATACAGGGGTTAAACTTCAACCTCCACCACCGGGGTCATTTGCTCCGGGCCGGGCAGGAAGGGATTGTCTTTGCCCTCAATTATGGTTTGGGGATTATGAAAAAGATGGGGGTGGAGATTAACTTAGTCCGGGCCGGGCAAGCCAATATGTTCTTAAGTCCGTTGTTCGGTGAAGTTTTCGCCACCGTGACCGGGGCGCGGGTGGAACTCTACAATACCGACGGGGCGCAGGGAGCGGCCCGGGGCGCCGGCCTGGGCGCGGGGATTTACCGGGATCCGAAGGAAGCTTTTGCCGGCCTGAAAACAGAAAAGACCATTGAGCCCAATTCCAAGTTGGTCTCCGTTTACCAGGAACTTTATCAAAAATGGGCGGCGGTATTGCAAGCCCAGTTATAAAAATATAAGGAGGGTTTATGATGAGTAAAAAAACATCTTTCCATGCGGTTTGCCGTTGGACCTTTAATGCGGGGAAAGGCGGGTTTGTTCCGGCTGACATGCGCCCGGCGTGGGGTGGGCAGAATTTATGTACGGCCGGGGTGGTGAAGCTGATCAAAGAGCGGATTGCCCCGCGCCTGCCCGAATGGGTACAATTGGGTTTTGAGGTGCACTACGACACGGAAATCAATGAGCAAAACGTGGCCGAAGTTTCCGACGCCCTCAGCGAGGCCGGGATTTATCTGGCGATGATTACTCCGGGGGCCCACAGTCATTTTGGCTACGGCGGGATTGCCTCCCTGGATCCGAACGAACGGCGCAAGGCGGAAGAACTCGGGGTCCGGGCTGTGGATCTGGCTTACGGGCCGTTGAAGAAGAACTGGCATCCCGACCCGGCGATGGCTCCTTCCTTTGTCTTGTGGAACGGCTCCTATGGTTATGATCTGGCCACCGTCGGTATTAAACAGATGTATCAAAACTTGAAAGAAAGCATCGCCAAACTTTGCAAGTATGAAGCGGAAAAAGGCGGCGCCCTTTATATCGGGATTGAACCGAAGCCGAACGAAGGACACCCGGCCATGTTATTGCCCACCGTTGCTTCCGCCCTGCTGCTCTTCCGCCGGCTGGAGGAGGAATATGGGATCTCCCGGGCGAAGAAAGGGGTCAATAAAGAATTTGGGCATTCGGAAATGATCGGCCTTGATCATGTCTACGACACCGTGGAAGAATTGGATAATAACGCCATGGTCCACATGCATCTGAACAGTCAAGGCTATAATGATGGTATTACTCTGGGCGGACCCGGCCGCTTTGATATTGACCACGGGACCAAGATTAACGGCTTCAATATCGCCATTGCCGGGTTGCTCCAGGAGGCCGGTTACCACCGGTGGTACGGCCATGATATGCAGGTTCGCCCCTATGACAATGAAGAACAAGGGATCGATCGGGTGATCCGTAGTATCCTGAGCTGGGAAGCCTGTCTCAAAGCGGCGGCGGAGGTGGATACTAAAGCGCTGCTGAATGCTTTGGCGGAGCGGGCCACGGCCAAGGCCGAGGATATCATGAGAAACGCGGTGGTGGAAGCCCACCAGTCCTTTAACCAAATGTATAAGGGCTAAAAAATACTTGGTTTATCAATCCGCCTAGATCCAGTGTTTTCGTAAGATCACCAAAACGGGAAAGATTAATCAAAAACCCTGCCGTATCAACGGCGGGGTTTTTTAAGTGAATTAACCAATTGGATGGCCAGCTTCATTTGGGGGTCGGTACCTTCCAGGTAATCTTGGAGGGTCGGTGTAATCCGGTAGTCCGGGATGATCCCTTTTCCTGGCGGGAGATCCGATACGGCAGTGGCAAACGCCGTGGTTGAGCAGTGCAGCCGAAGCTTTGTGTGACGCAGGGTAACATTGATTGAGGCATCGGTACATAAATAGGAACCGCCTGATTCTTCTCCGATAAAGACACCAATCTCATGGGACTTCAAGAGAGAACAGAGGTGACCGGTGGTTGAAAAGGAAGCCCCGTTAATTAAGATATACAGACGGCCGGTAAAACGGTGTTCTGCCGGCTTTAGCGGCTTCTTGTACTTGTTATAATAAAACGGCGCCTCCGCAAAATAAGGGACGGGGGAACTAATCAAGTAAGATAAGAGATAGGATGCATAATAAGGGCTGCCTCCCCAGTTATCCCGTAGGTCCAGAATCAGGTGGGATATATCTTTGGCGGCCAGTTCCTGAAAGAATCCATCGATGAAGGCCCGGTATTTCTCCTTGTTTCTCAGACTAAAGGATTTGATGGATAAAAGGGCATAATCTTCCATGAAAGCGCTCGAGTAGAGGCTGTTTCCGCGGGGATAGTAAATACTCATCGTCGTCATCTGCATCTCTTGATTATTGATACCGGCCAATGTTTTGGTGAAGGTCTGATCATCTTCAGTTCGGTAAAGCAGGGTAAACTGGGTGGCATTGTCGATAAAATAATGGTAGAAGCCGTTAAACCAATTGTTCATAAGGTAATACTTTTTAGACGTATTGTACCCGTCAGCAGTAAGGTTTGGCAAAAGCAAGGAAATAATTTCCGAGCTCTTTTTCCCGTTAATCATCAAAATTTCTGCTCCGGCGGGAATCCCTTGACCGGAGAGATCCTGGAGAATATAAGCCCGGTCGTTAATGATTCTGATCAAGACGGGCAAAAACTTTCCGTTCTTTCGCAAATAATCCTCATATGCTTTTGAAACAGTTAAGTTGGTGTGGCCACAGCGCAAACTCCCCACCAGCGGGGAGAGCACCCGGTAAAACTCCAACTCGGTCATTTGGTCGCGGAGTAACTTGTACTGAGCAGCAAATAGTTCTGATAATTCCTGAGGATCCACATAGAGTTTGGGATGGCTTTTTTCGATGATTTTACGGAACTGCCTGAAATCTTCTTGTAACTGAGACAAAGGGTATGTTTTCTGCTCGATGGAAGGATTGGAAACGGACTCATCGGGCCCGTTGGCAACAGCAATCGATTGTTGCGGGAGACCTTCCACCGTTGAAGCGAAAAATAAGAAGACAATCATGGCTCTCAGAAACAGTGCTCTCCTCATGGACAATCATTCCTTTCCTCTCCGGTGACTTTCCTCGCCAGTTGTTAAATATTCTCAGAAGACAAACCCGATATGCCCGTTTACGCCTCGAATGGAGTGGTAACCCACGCCGAACTGTAGTTTTGCCCATTTATACTTGAACCCCATGGAATGAGCGGGCATCATCTTCATGGATAAATATTTATTATACTTTTTCCCGGTGCCAGTCTCCTCTACGGTCTGTCCAAGTTCATGGTAGTATAAACCGTGGCCGCAGTAAAAAAGGAACCGGTCAGAGGGGTCAAAGAGATAAAGCAGGTCCAATCCTCCAGTACTGGTTCGTTGTTCAACACCTAATAATTGATAGTCGCCGGGCCAAGAACCGAAATAATCCGTATCGTTATAATAATCCACGTCATTAAGAAAGCCTATCTCCAGAGCAAAGCATTGCCAAGCATATCCCAGACTAAAGCTGGAGCAGTCATCTCTTCCTCCCCTGGATACCCAGAAGCCCTGTCCCGCGGCCAGGGAGGATTGGGCCAGGCTAATCAGGATTAATCCGCTTACCAAAAGGATTAATGGTCCGCGCTTTATGTTCATAATATATCGCCTCCTGACAAATTCCATTATGTGCTGCTGTAACCTACTAATAGCATACAGTTATAAATCCTGCTTGTCGCCTAACTAAAGTTAGGTTTTTGGTTTGGTTTTCCGTCCGTTTATAATAGGAGATATAAAGATAGTGTGGAAAACATTAATATTACTATTGCGGTGGCTTTCTCGTAGATAGATAGCCGGGTGTATTAATAAAGAAGTTTATAAACGGCTTAAAAAGGTCTTGAAGTTTAACGGTTTTAAATAGGCTTTCATAAAGGAGTATGTTTTTCGCTTGAAAGGAAATGAGATCTCTCTGTTTCTGGGAAACCGGGTGTTGGTGACGAAGTTACATCCGCCACAAATTCATGGCCCGTTGATCACCAGACCCCATTTGCGCCAGCGTTTAATTTCCGGTTTTACCCAATCCTCTTTTACCTTGGTGGCGGCAACGGCAGGTTACGGGAAAACCACATTTGTCGTGGATGGAATCGCCCATGCCAAACAGAAAGCGGTCTGGCTTTCTTTGGATGAAAATGATAACGATCCGGTACGGTTTATGCTATATTTAATCAATGCCTTTCAAACCGTCTTCCCCCAAATGGGTCAGGCTGTCCAGAGTCTATTGGGGAACCCCGAACCTCCTAGTCCTACGGCGCTAATTACCGAGCTAATCAATGAGTTGGACGAGGTTGGCGAACCGGTACTCTTGGTTCTTGATGACTACCATCTGATCCAACAGCCCTATATCCACCGGGGAGTCGAGTTTCTGTTGGAGCAGTCTCCGGCAAACCTTCACATCGTGATGACAACCAGAGAAGACCCGCCTTTTCCCCTTGCCCGTTGGCGGGTTAAGGGACACCTTAATGAATTTCGCGCTGCCGATCTACGTTTTACTCCGGTGGAAGCAGCGGAGTTTTTCCGAAAAAACCTGGAGATTTCTCTGGACGAGGGAGCACTGACTGTTTTGGCCGAACGTACGGAAGGCTGGATTGCCGGTTTAAAACTGGCGGGGTTATCCATGAAACAGTTGGCGGTGGAAGGCGACTTTGCGATTAACCGGTTCATCAATGATTTTCAGGGAGGTCACCGTTTTGTCTTCGATTATTTGCTGTCTGAGGTTTTACGCCGGTATCCGGCGGAGACCCGGGATTTTTTACGGCAAACGGCAATCTTGGATCGTTTTTCGGCCGGTCTTTGTGCGGCCGTGACCGGCCGGCGCGATAGTCGCCGCTTATTAGCTGCGCTGGAAGAAGCCAATCTGTTTCTGGTTTCTTTAGATGACCGGAGGGAGTGGTTCCGGTATCATCACCTTTTTGCTGATTTTCTTCGGGCAGAGCTGTCGAAGGAAGAAAAAACCGCTCTCTACCAATCGGCCGCCCGTTGGTGTGAGGCGGAGGGGTTGCTCGACGAGGCCATCCAGTATTATATAGCGGCTGCAGATTATGGAGAGGCTGCCCGGCTAATCAGTTTGACGGCGGAGGAGTCGTTCCTCAAAAACCCGGTTCGTACCTGGCTGAAGTGGGCGGTTAAACTACCCCCGGTTCAGCTTGAACTGAATCCGGAATTAGCAGTTCAGATGGCCTGGGCTCACTTTTTTACCGGAGACCCCAAGCAGACTTTGGAGATCATCAAAGGCCTTACAATAAAATATGGGCACGGGAGTGCGTTAGATCTGCCTTCTAAAGTTCAAGGAGGGCTTCTGGGTATCCAAGCAACATTGGCCGGTTTGGGCGGTTCTCCGGAAACCGGTGTCTTAGCGCGTAAAGCTTTAGCGCTTATTCCGGAAGATGCCCAATTTTACCGGGCTTTGACATTCATTACGCTGGGCATTGACTATTTACGAAATGGGACGGTCGGCGAGGCGATCGAAATTTTCTTGCAGGTCTATGAATGGGGGAAAAGCCGGCAACATCCGTTATTGGCAGTAGCTTCGCTGATGAATTTGGCATTTGCCCTGAATATTCAAGGCCGGTCTCAGCAGGCGATGCAGTTGTGTACAGAAGCCTTTGCTTTTTTTGTAGATAAAAGGGGGAAGCCCCTTCCGGTCGTGGACCTGTTGTATATTCCCCTCAGTCTCCTTTATTACCAGGCGAACCAGGTTGATACCGCTTCCGAATACGCTCAACGAGGGCTTATGATCGCCCGTGAACTCTTGTCGCAAGCGATCATGGGCGGCAACGCCGAATATGTTTTGGCCAAAGCTTCTTTTGCTTTAGGCCGGACCGATCAGGCCTTGGCGGAATTGGCCCAAGCCCGTATGCTGGCCAGGACGGTCGGGTATACCAACATCATCGGCGGGTTTGACGCGATTGAGGCGGAACTTGCGCTCAAGATCGGCCGGATTGACCCGGTTCGTAGCTGGGCGGCGGGAGTTGCTCCGCAGATTGGTGCTTTATCATTACACCAAAACAGCTGGACCTTATGGACTTATGCCCGGTTCCTCCTGGTTGAAAAACGTACTGATGAAGCCTTGCTCCAACTGGCCGCGATGGAGCGTTCCGCTAAAGAAAGCGGGTGCAACGGGCGTTTGGCGCAAATCCTAATTTTACAGACTTTAGGTTACAAAGTCCTGGGCGATCTGGACCGGGCTACCGAGTGTCTTGGCCGGGCGATCGCTTTAGCCGCTCCGGAAAAAAATTACCGGCTGTTTATTGACGAAGGGCCGGAAATTGTCAATATCCTCTCCCGCCTTCGTCACTTGGCGCCGGAATTTGTAGCCGGGGTGATCGCCGGAATCCAAAAAGAAGCGCCGGAGTCAAAAGAGCATGACGTATCCGCAAGTGAGAGAACCACCGGGATCGTAGAACGCTTGAGCAAGCGGGAACTGGAGATTCTCCGCCTGGTGGATGCCGGGTTAACCAATCAGGAGATCGCGGTAAAGCTGGTCATTACCCTTGGCACCACTAAGTGGCATTTGAATAATATCTTCGCGAAGTTAGGGGTGGATAACCGGCTCCGTGCGGTGCACCGCAGCCGGGAACTGGGGATTTTATAAGAGGCTTTTCCGGTTACAACAAAAACCCCGCCGTTTATACGGCGGGGTTTATAAATGGGCCAGGTATGGGTGGGGTTTGGAAATCATAAATAAATGGCGGCCCCGAGACGAGTCGAACGTCCGACACGCGGTTTAGGAAACCGCTGCTCTATCCTCTGAGCTACGGGGCCGTTAATCTTAGCCTTTTCATTATAGCAAAATACATAGAAAGATGCAAGATATCCAAGAAAGAAGTAAAGCCTCACCAAAGGTGAGGCTGGACATCCGTGTCATTGTGGGGGAGACTTCCCTGTCCTTTTTATTATCGAACATTTAGGTAAGAAACTTTAGGCTAAATTTCTAAAATCTTGGCGTAATATGGAACAAACTGTATAAATTAACATATAATAATAAGGAGAGGAGGAGATGGAATGGCGGCAGTGAAATACTCCATTTCTTTCCTGAAGAAGGATCCGTTACTTAAAATAAAAGTAACGGGTATTTACCATGAAAAGGATCAATACTTTTATTACCGGAATCCGGTAACCGGCTGCTGGCAACGGATCAAGGGAACGGTAAAGAAGGAGCGGTTGTTGGAAAAAAATATATCTTCTTTGGAGGGAATAAAAAAAGTAATCAATTCCTTGAAAAAATTGGCCGATAAATTCTATGAAGAAAATAAGGTTTTATTTGGTGGCACCACCCCGCCAAACTATTCCAAATTAAACCGTTTTTATGGAGAATTTTAAAGGAGAATAATTTAGATAACCGACTCATAAAATCAACCCCCCGATTTCTGGTTAAAATCTTTCATCGCCGCTTGGATGACTTCTTCTATAGTTCCTTCGTATTCCATTGTCTCAGTCGGCGTTGTTTAATGGTTATGGTTGTTTATAGCCACGTAACCAAAGATATGTACGAGGCGGCTGCAGCGACGATCGGGGATATTTTCGCCGAATGATAAAAAATAAGCCCCTCAGAAAGGCTTATTACATCACCCGGAAGCTCGCCTTCCGGGTTTTTCTTTTTGTTGCTGTAGTATTACTGTAATCTGTGTTTTCTATCTATTTTCTTTGTGTTGAAACCTTGAATTAACTGGTGCGCCCGGCAGGATTCGAACCTGCGACCTTTTGATTCGTAGTCAAACACTCTATCCAACTGAGCTACGGGCGCTTGTGAACAAAGAAGATAATAACATAATAAAGGTATAAAGTCAAGGGTTAAAAGGCACGATTGTAGTTATTCTGTGATAATGTCAGGTTGAATCTATTCTGGTAAAATGTCACCCATGAGAGAGGAGACATTTTTCATGACTCAACAGGAAATGAAAAAACTGAGGGTCATCGATTTGACGATCGCC
>JAAYHY010000095.1 GCA_012735135.1 Bacillota bacterium
CGGGAAACTTTAGCCGCGGGGACGCGGGGGCTTTTGGCTGTGCCACGCCGGGAGAGCGTCCGGGAACTGGGCGTACGGGTTAAAACTTGTTTTCCCGGTCTTGCTTTTACCCTGCTCTATGGCGGCCACAAGGAGGAAAGCCCCGGTTCGGGGCTGGTTGTCGCCACCACCCACCAATTACTCCGCTTTACCTCCTTTTTTGATCTGGCTATTGTCGACGAAGCCGATGCCTTCCCCTTATACGGCAACCCCATGCTCAATGCGGTCCTGGAGCGGGTCCTTTTGCCAACCGGGAAGAAAATCTATATGACCGCGACCCCTGATGCTTCCTGGCGTCGCCGCGCGGAACAAGGGAAAATCGGTGTGACCAAGATCCCCCTCCGTTACCACGGCCATCCTCTCCCCGTTCCCCACCTGGTTCGGGCCGCCCTTCCCGGCAAACAAGTGGAGTTTATTCCTCAGGTGGTTAAAGAATTCATCTTCTCCCTGGAAGAAAAAGACCGGAAAGGTTTGCTCTTTCTACCGACGGTGGCAATGGTGGAAGCCTTTACCCGGCAGTTGAAACAGGAGTTACCCGCGCATGCCGCCCGGCTTGACCTGATCCACGCCCGGGATCCCTGCCGGGAAGAGAAAATAAGGGGGTTCACCTCCGGAAAGCTTCGGCTCTTGGTCACCACGACCCTTTTGGAGCGGGGCCTCAATTTTAACCGGTTGGACCTGATGATTCTCTACGCCGATGAGGAACGGATCTTTTCCCCGGAGACTTTGATTCAAATTGCCGGCCGGGTGGGGCGGCAAGCGGATGATCCCGGGGGGGATGTTTATTTTGTGGCGGAAAGGATTAGCGGGACGATGAAAGCGGCCCGGAACGGGATCCGGCAGATGAACGAAGAAGGGGCGAAAGCCCGCCGCGGTAAATAAAAGATTAGGTAAAATCTACAATTCTCGCTATTAAGAAAAGAGGAAAACCGGCCGATGAAGGTTAAGGGGTTTACTTGCCAATCTTTTTTTGAGCGGCTTATAAAGTTGATCTATCCACCGCTGCCGCATTGTATCGCGTGCGGGGAAACCTTTGTCTCCCTTTATCCGCTGGCTTTTTGCCCCTCTTGTCTCGACCGGATCCCTTTTATCACCAAACCGGTCTGTTCCCGTTGTGACCGGCCGTTACGGGGTGGGGAAGGGGATCTCTGCCGGGATTGTCAAAGGGAAACCCGTTATTATGAACAAGCAATGGCGGTTGCGGTGTACGATGGCTATTTACGTGAGTTGCTGCTTACCGCGAAATATAATTTCCGGCCTGATTTGGCCAGGGGACTGGGGACCATCCTGGCGGTTTGGGCCGAAAACGAAACCCGCTTGGAAAAGAGCGAGGTAATTATTCCGGTTCCCCTGCACCCGCAGAAACTGGCCCTCCGCGGCTACAACCAGGCCGAATTGATGGCCGGGCCGCTGGCGGCCTTTCTCCGGCGTCCTCTCCGCTGTGATGTGTTGCAGCGGATTAAACCGACGGTTAGTCAAAGTAAACTTAGCCGCCGGGAACGGGAGGAAAACATGCGAGGAGCCTTTGCGGTGGTTAACTGTCCGGCCGTTGCCGGGAAAGAAGTATTATTGGTTGACGATATCCGCACGACCGGTTATACTCTCTCCGCAGCCGCCCGCGCGCTTCTTTTGGCTGGCGCCAAACGGGTGAAAGTCTTGACGCTGGCACTTGGCGTTACAACGGAAGGGTGGCAGCAATAGTTCATCCCTCTTGACGGACATAATTAAAACCAGTCGGGAAATGGTAAGCAAAGGAGGTTCCTCTTTGAGCTTAAGAAATTGTAAGCGCTGTGGGAAACTGTTTGATTTTCAAGGACATAGTGTGTGTCAGACATGTCTGGTTAAGGATACCGATGATTTTGCGAAAATATGGGAATATTTATCGCAAAACCCAAGCGCTGCCGTGCTGGAATTAAGCCGGGCGACCGGGGTTGATCCGGTTGTGATCAACCGTTTCCGGCGGGAAGGACGCTTGGTGATCGATCCCAAGAAGGGAGAGAAACTATTTTGCGCTTCCTGCGGGAAACAGATTAACGAGGGACGCTTTTGTAGTGATTGCGCCAATCAATTGCGGATGGAGATGTTAGCGGCCAATAACGAGTTGGCCATGCAGGCGGAGGTAAAAATGAAAGGGAAGGTTCATACCATGGATTCCCTTAAGAAAAGACGCTAGGTTCTGATGAAATAAACAATAAATACCACTAAATATCTCTTGGGGGTTAACCGATATATCCCTTGAGAGATGTTCCTAGGAACGAGGGAAAGGGGTAAAAAGATGATCATCTCAAATCAACAGGTTAATTCCATTATAAAAGCTTATCATGTGACGGCTAACCAAAAAAGCCGGGCTCCTCAATCCACAGAATCCATTAGGCGGGGTGATTCCTTGCTTTTGTCACCGGAAGCGAGAGAGCTTCACTTAATTCAAAGTAATATAGCGCAGACCCCCGATGTCCGTTCTGACCTTGTTGCCAATCTTAAAGAAGCCATTGACAAAGGGGAATATCAGGTTTCCAGCGAGCAAGTGGCCCATCGGATGTTGGTCCGGAGTTTAGTCGACCGGATTGTAGGGGGATGAGGACAGTGTCTACGGGTGAAGTTCGGGAGCGGATGGCGGAGGAGATCAATCTCCTTCGACAGTTAGTGGATTTGGCGACGGCGAAGAAAGAAGCGCTTTTTGAGAATAATCTGGAAGCCTTAAGAGAAATAGTGGAAGAGGAAGAAAAGACTTTGGCCGTAGTCGAAAGTTTCCAACGGGCCGACTACGCGGAAACGCTCGCCAGTACGGAATTACAGGATTTTATACAGGAAAGGGCGGCTTTACTGGCCCGCCTTAAGGAAATAAACCTTTTAAACCAGCAATTGCTGGAAGATGCGCTGGCGGTAGTCGCATATTCGCTAAAGCTGATTCACGGTGAAGAAGAGAATAATCTGTACGGTTCATCCGGCAAGGTAAAGACGGTGGGTAGCCAGTCAGTATTCAATTGGAGAGGATAGCAATGCGTTCGACCTTCGGTAGTATTGAAACGAGCCTGCGGGGGCTAAGGGCTCAACAGTTAGCCCTTGAAACAACCGGCCATAACATCAGTAACGCCAACACGCCGGGCTATTCCCGGCAAGTGGTGGAGATGAGGGCGACCGATCCCTATGCGGTCCCGACGATGAACCGGAATACAATCGCCGGGCAGATCGGCACGGGGGTAACCGTGGCCCAGATCCGGCGGATGCGGGACCAATTTGTCGACCGGCGCACCCAGTATGAGAATGCCGCCCTTGGCTACTGGGATGCCCGGCAGCGCAGTTTCAGCCATTTAGAGGTTATCCTGGCCGAACCGGCTGATCTGGAAACCGGCGCCAGTATTGGCTTTCATCTTAATGCCTTCTGGTCGGCTTTGCAACAATTGGGAAACGCCAACCGTGCGGATAATGAGGCGGTCCGCTCCGTGGTCCTGGAGAAAGCCAATAACCTCTGCGACACCATCCGCAGCACCTACCGGCAACTCATTGCTTTGCGGGAAGATCTCAATGCGGAGATTGCGGTTAAAATTGGAAGGATTAATGCCCTTGCCGATCAGATCGCCAACTTGAATGCGGAGATTGCGAAGATCACGGCGGTGGGGGACCAACCGAACGATCTTATGGATCAGCGGGAAGTGTTGGTCGGTGAACTATCCAATCTAGTTTCCATTTCAATCCAGAGCGATGACTTGAACCGGTATAGTATTAATATCGCCGGAATGCTTTTGGTCAGTGGTGATGCTTCCTACACGATGGAAACGAAAATTAACACCGATCCAAGCAGTAATAAAAATGGTTTGTATGACGTGGTCTGGTCCCATAACGGGAAAGCGGTCAAGTTTACCGACGGCGAACTCAAAGGGCTACTGGAGATGCGGGATGAGGAAGTATGGCACTACATGGCATCTTTAGACAAGTTTGCCGAGACGCTGATAAGCGAGTTTAACAGTCAACATAGCCAAGGATTTGATTTGGATGGTAACTCCGGAGGGGACTTTTTCAAGGGAGGATCCGGTGTCGGCACCGCCGCCAATATTACCCTTTCCGATGATATTCTGGGGGATGGCGGTTGGCGTAAGATTGCCGCGGCTTGGATCGAATCGGGAACGTGGAATGGAGAAGTGGGGAACGGGGAAAATGCTTTACGTCTTGCCAAATTGATCAAAGAAACGCCTTTGATTGACGGTAGTACCTTATCCGATTTTTATGACGGTTTAATCGCCAAATTGGGTGTGGATGCCGAGAAGGCGCATGTGACCTACGCCAATCAAAAAATCTTAATCGGACACCTCAAAAACATGCAGGAATCGGTGGCCGGGGTTTCCCTTGATGAGGAGATGGCCAACCTGATTAAATTCCAGAATGCTTATAACGCGGCCGCCCGGATGATGACCGCCATCGACGAAATTTTGGATAAATTGATTAACGGCACCGGCATTGTCGGCCGGTAAGAATAACTCTGACCCAAGGAGGGGATTAGCTCATGCGCGTGACCGACAATATGATTCATATGGGCTTAACCGGTAATATCCAAAAAGCTCTGGAACGTTTGAATACCGACTATACCCGGCTCTCCACCGGGAAGATGATCAACCGGCCTTCCGATGATCCGGTGGGATTGATTATGGGAATGCGCTTAAAGAAGGGGATTACGGAAGGAGCCCAGTATAAGGAGAATGCCAATGCCGCTTTGGCTTTGTTGAACAGTTCGGATTATACTTTGGATGAGATGACCAAAGTCTTGCACCGTCTCTCCGAATTGGCGGTGAAAGGCGCGCATGGAACCAATGATGAAATCTCTTTGGAGGCCATGGCGAAAGAAGTGGAAGAATTGCGCAACCATTTATACCACATTGCCAATTCCAAACAGGAGAACACCTATCTCTTCGCCGGAGAAAAGACGAATCAACCGGCATATAGACTTGACAATACAGTAACCCCCCCGGCCGTTATTTGGCAGGGCTCTTCCCAACCGCTCAAAGCGGAAGTGGGGACGGGGATTACTATGGAGATTTCGATTACCGGTGACCGGATCTTCGGGGATCTGGCAAACGACTTCTTTGCCCAATTGAACCAGTTTATTGAACACCTTCGTAATGAAGACTATGATGCCATCTCTGGCACGGATATCCCGAATATTCAAAACCGTTTGGATGAAGTTTTAAAGATCCGTGGCGAGATCGGCGCGAAGGTTAACCGGATCGAAATGAATATTGAACGGATGGACTTAATGAATATTAACTTTAAGGAACTCCTTAGCAAAATCGAAGATACGGATTATGCCGAGGTGACAATGAACCTAAAGATGCAAGAGAGCGTTTACCAGGCCGCTTTAGCGACTAGCGCCCGGATTATGCAGAACACCCTCGTTAATTACATATAAATAAGCCCAACCAACAACGTGGTGAGGTGGAAAAATGAAGGTAAAGACCAAGTTTTATGGGGAAGTTGAAGCAGTCCCGGAAGAGATTTTTCATTTTCCGGCGGGGCTGCCCGGTTTTGAGGAAGATAAAGAGTACCTTTTTATTCAACATGAGGATTCGGTC
>JAAYHY010000096.1 GCA_012735135.1 Bacillota bacterium
ATTAAAGTTAGTCTTGATATCACCCGGTTCCACCGCCTCCACTTTCACCCCAAACGGCCGGAGTTCCTGCCGCAGCCCTTCGGTCAACGCCGTAAGGGCAAATTTCGTCGCCGAATAATGAACTTGAAAGGGAATGACAAAACGGGCAGCCAAAGAAGTAATATTAATAATTAACCCCTTTCGTTGCTCCCGCATAACCGGGGCCACGGCCTGGATTAAACGCAATGCGCCAAAATAATTGGTTTCAAAGATTGCTTTCGCCTGTTCGAGAGGGAACTCTTCCAGCGGCCCGAAGACACCGAAGCCCGCATTATTAATTAGTATATCAATCCTCCCGGCTTCCGCCATAAAGCGCTCAACCCCGGTCCGGACCGAATCATCATCGGTCACATCCATGGCCAAAAAATTTACCTTCTCCTTCAGTTCCGCCGGGAGGGTCGCCACTTTGTCAAGGTGACGGGTGGTTCCCCAAACCTGACACCCCTGCTCCGCTAAGGTCAAGGCAATCGCCGCCCCAATTCCGGAGGACGCCCCGGTAATCAGCACTTTTTTCCCTATTAAGCTTTCCGCCATCATAAACCCCCCTTTACTCCTACTTCTGACCGGCTTTTTCTTCCTTGGACGGTTTGGTCCGCGGGTCTTTGCCTGTGAAAAACATCCCCAGCCGTTGCCAGAAAGATAACCCCCATTTATCCCAGGTTTTCAAGACTTGTTCGGTCACATCTTCGCCACCCACTTGGAAACCGCCTTTCAAAAGTATACAATCTAAACGTTTATCCTTCATCACTTTGGCCAGGACAGCATTGAATTCAGCCATCACGGCCGCTTCTTCCTGCTGGTAGCTCTCCTCCAGTTCGCGTCTTTTCTGGTCAATCCGGTTCTGAGTCGCCACTGCCAGTTCGTGGCTACGCTCCAGTTCATCACCGCTTAAGGCCCGGATTTGCTGTTGATGCTCCGCCAGAACCTGGGCGGTAAATTCCTCGAGCAAACGTTGGTTAGCCTTCGCTTTCTCCCGTAACTGGAGAAAGGGAGGGGCCTGGTTTTTAATGGAACTTAGATCAATCACACCAATTTTAACTGCCGTTTGTTCCTCTTTCGCCTCTATCGTCCAGCCCAAACCGGAACCGGTCAAGAAAAGAACCAAAAAGGTGATAGTAAAAGAGAGGACAAGCCACTTTTTCATGTTTATACCGCTCCTCATCAAAAAATCCAAAGGGAACAAAGGAATTATTCCACCATTGCGCTAAGTTTTCCTGCCGGAAAAGAACAACCTCCTCATCCAACCCTTGAGCTCGCGCTTCAGCACTTGCGCAAAGAATCCGGATCTGGATGAAAAAAATAACCCGCGGGAGTGATCAACACCTCGAAGGCGCACCGGCAGTCGATCCTTTGGAGGTATCCATCAACGGGCGGGTTCTATTAATCACCGGATGGATTAGTATTTAACCCGTTTTCCGGTATAAAGCAAGATGGT
Source organism: Bacillota bacterium (assembly GCA_012735135.1). GTDB lineage: Bacteria > Bacillota > UBA4882 > UBA10575 > UBA10575 > Capillibacterium. The sequence goes on from JAAYHY010000096.1 coordinate 1,475, forward strand.
TTCTTCCCCGATATTGGTGGCATGATCAGCAATCCGCTCCAAATAGCGGGCAATCATATTGAAACGGATCGTCTGCCGTGCCCAGGAAGGCTCCCCTTGGGTTAATACTTTTGTCGTTAATTCCTTATAAATGTCGTCACAAAGATTATCAGCCTCTTCATCCTTCCGGCACACCGCTTCCGCCAGGTCCACGTTGCCATCAAGAAAAGCCCTTAACGCCACATCAAGCATGTTAAGGGCTAAAGAGGCCAATTGAGGAATATGAATTAAAGGTTTTATATATTCTTCATTTTTTAACTCCAGAGCGATCTCCGCAATATTCGTCGCGTAATCGGCGACCCGCTCCAGATCTTTTGCCAGCTTAAAAACGGAAAGACTCCTTCGGAGTTCTTTTCCTTGGGGGTTTTTGGTGGCAATATACCGGGTGATCTGATCCTCGATCACAATTAACTGGTTGTCAATTAAATCATCCTGATTAATTATTTCCAGGGCAATTTGCGGATCCTTCTCCACTAAGGCATCGATCGAACGGCGCACTGCCTGGGCCACCCTTTTCCCCATCAGTTCCAACTCCGACATCTACTGTTCAAGCTGGTTCAAAGTAACCACACCTTTCCTCTTTTTTAAGATCAGGGAATAATCTCCTCACTCAATAATAACGCCCAACCCGGTAATATAATTCCCTGTTGCAATAATATTAGTTGCAAAGGGAACAAAATCCTGCTTAGAGTGAAAATGATCTACTTACCCGAAAAGGGACCCTTTTTCGGATGGGCTTGCGGCAGGATTTCGACGTCAAGGTAGCGAACTTTCAGGATAATCCCCTTTAACTTCAGTCAAGGAGGTGAAGGCCGCTCGAACCCTTCGGGAAAGAAGACTGCCGGAATTATCTCTTCTTTTTCTTTTTAGTCTAGCATAACTATCTATATCCTTTTACTATTGGAAAGAAAGCCCATTATGAAACTGAATTTAATAAATTCCTGGAGAGGAGTATTGTAATGTCGATTAAAATCGTTACCGATTCTACGGCCGACCTCTCACCGGAATTAATTAGCCGTTATGATATTGAAGTGGTTCCCCTTTCCGTTTATTTCGGTGAAGAGGTCTATTTGGACGGTAAGGACCTTACCCCTGACCAATTTCTGGAAAAAGTCAACACCTCCCCGGACTTCCCGAAAACGGCGCAAGTCACGCCGGCTGAGTTTTTAGAGGTTTTCCGCCGTTTACTCGCCGAGGGCCATGAGATTTTTTATACCGGGCTCTCCTCTTACCTTTCCGGCACTTATACTTCAGCTTGTTTAGCCGCCGAAGAATTAAAGGATGCCCCCATTGCCATCACTGATTCCCTGAATCTTTCCACCGGCATCGGCATCCAGGTTTTATACGCCGCTGAACTGGCAGAGCAAGGAGTTCCCCTCGGTGAAATTGCCAACCGGGTGTCCGCCATGGCCCGCCGGGTACGGACTTCCTTTATCGTTAAGACCATGGACTTCCTCCTGAAAGGAGGCCGCGTTACCCGGACCCAAGCCATAATTGGTAACGTTTTGCAGATCCACCCCCGGATTGAAGTGGTCGATGGTAAGATGATCGTCGCAGAGAAATTCCGGGGCAGTAAAGCCAAAGCCAACGCCCGTCTCGTTGAATGGGCCCGGGACGCGAAAGAACAGATTGATGACCACCGGCTTTTCGTTACCCACTGCCATGACCATGACTCAGCCAACTTTATCGCCGACCAACTCCGGGAAATGAAGCTGGCCCGGGAAATAATTATTACCCAAGCCGGCGCAGTGATCTCCAGTCACTGTGGCCCTGGAACGGTAGGTATCATCTATGCGGAGAAAGAATCTTAATTGACAGATCGTCGCTCACACCGGCTTCCGCCAGTTTGTTGAGGGAAGTGATGAAAATTTAAAGCCGGGTAAGTCGACCAACTATCCTGCAAGATAAAGAGTGAAACCAGGCGGGCGACAGGCCCCAAGGGCGCTTGAATCGGTTGTTCATGCCGACTACCGACCGTACCGTATAGATCAATAATTTAAAACGAAGCCGGGTGAAGAACTAGAGCAATTTTCCAAGTACAAAAGAAGGGGGCCTTTCGGTCCCCTTCTTCCTGAATAAAACCGGATAATAATGACTTCTTTCTGAAAGGAGGGTCTTCATGTATAATCTGGACCAACTCCTCTCATACCTTGTTTTTATCACCGTGATCACATTTATCTTTGAACGGATTATTGAGAATTTACTGATCCCCTTAATGCCCCCGGTTCCTAAAAAAGAAAGCGCGGAACAAGGCGCAAGCCAAGGGGCGGTCTTCCGTACATATCTTACTCTCTTTCTCACCTTTGCCTTCGGCCTGGGATTAGCCTTGTCCAATTCCCGCTTCCGGTTACTGGCCGGCGGATTGGGCATGGAGGCCACCCCGCTGCTCGACAGCATCTTCACCGCCGCTCTAATGGCCGGTGGTTCCCAACCTTTGCACTCCATCATTGAACATACACGAAAGAAAAACAAGTAAGTAAGGAGCAGAATAAAGAATAATGAGCTACAAATTGATTGCTGTTGATGTCGATGGTACGCTCCTCGACAGCAAAGGAAATCTGACCCCGGAAACTATTGAGGCCATCCGGAAGGTTGTTGCGGCCGGATTGATCTTTACCATCTGCACCGGCCGGCCAATTCAGGGAGTTGAACCATTAATTGAAAAGTTAGGTTTAGATCTGCCGTTTATTACCTATAACGGAGCCATGATTGTGATGGGGAAATCCCGGAAAATCCTTTATGCCCAAACCATGCGGGCAGAAGATGCCTTCTCCATTTACAAACTGGGAAAAAAATTGCAGACTACCGTAATTCTCTGGGTCAACAATCAATTTTACGTATCTCCCCTCGGTCCGGACGCCGCCAACTACGGTGAGTTATCCCGCACGCAACCCTTACCCGTTACCAACCTGGATGACCTGATTGCCCAGGGTGTCACTAAAGTCCTTTTCTACGACAATCCGGAGAAGATTAACCATTGGGCGGAGACCGTCGGCCCCTCCGTCCCGCCTACCGTCAATTACTGTACCTCCCAACCTTTTCTTTTGGAATTTTTCGACCAAAAAGTCTCTAAAGCCAATGCGTTAGCCCGCTTGGGCGCTTATTACGGCTTGACCAGAGAAGAGATGATCGCCATAGGTGACGGGCAAAATGATCTCTCGATGATAAGATACGCCGGCCTTGGGGTCGCGATGGCCAATGCGGATCCGGCCATCCAACAAGAAGCCGACTATGTTACTGGTTCCAATGATGAGAACGGGGTCGCCCATGTGATCTACCGCTTCTGTTTGGAGCGGGATCAACAACCGGATAAGTGAAACAATTCTTGCTTTTGTCAACCTGGACCAGTAAAATGGTAATTGATCAGTATAAGGAGGAGATGAATGTGAACATAACACGGACACCCTTTGGCGCAGTGGACGGGAAAGAGGTTTTTCTGTTCACCCTGGTTAATAACAATAACATGACGGTGAAAATTATCAACTTGGGGGGGATCATCACTTCGATCCTGGTCCCGGACCGCAGCGGGAAACTGGACGATGTGGTGCTCGGTTTTAACCATCTGTCTGATTATTTACGTGAACATCCTTATGTCGGCGCGATCGTCGGCCGCTACGGAAACCGGATCGCAAAAGGCCGCTTTGTCTTGAACGGCCAAGAATACCGTCTGGCCCTTAATGACGGAAATAACCATTTACATGGCGGGTATGTCGGTTTCCACCGGGTGGTCTGGGAAGCCAACGCGTTTGAAAAGGAAGACGGCGTCGGTGTGGAACTGCGCTACCTGTCTAAAGACGGAGAAGAGGGTTATCCGGGTAACCTCGCCACCACCGTCCGTTATTTGTTAACTGACCGGAATGAGATCGTTATTGACTATTACGCCACCACCGACCAGCCAACGGTGGTCAACCTAACCCAGCATAGTTACTTTAATTTAAAGGGTGAAGGCTGCGGGGATATTTTGAATCATGAGATCTTAATCAATGCCCATCAATTTACGGCGGTCGATGAAGGACTGATCCCCACCGGCGAATTAAGACCAGTCAAGGATACCCCGTTAGACTTCACCACCTTTAAACCGATCGGCGCCCGGATCCACCTCTTACCTGGCGGTTATGACCATAATTATGTGTTAAACCGGGAAGAAGCTCAGCCATCGTTGGCGGCGGAAGTCCGAGAACCCCAAAGCGGAAGGGTTATGTCGGTTTATACTACCGAACCCGGAATGCAGTTTTACTCCGGAAATTCTCTGGATGGAACTTTCATCGGGAAGCGGGGCGTCAAATATGAAAAACACAGCGGTTTCTGCCTGGAAACCCAACACTTCCCCGATTCTCCCAATCACCCCGAATTCCCCTCCACAGTCTTAAACCCGGGTGAAGTTTACCGCCAAACAACAATTTACCGGTTCAGCACTGCACAATAAAAATAAGGGGCTGGGTCAACCAATGACCCGGCCCTTTTAATTACTCCCGCCACTTTATCCTCGACGCTCTTACAAATAATTGATTTAACAAGAACCGGCCCAAGGATCACCTTCACCCCTCATTATTCCGCCCCCTCCGGTCCTTTTCGTGAAACTGAGTTCAGTTTGATTGGTGTAGTTCGCTGGTCTCCACTAAAACAATCTGCATCCTGATTTTATCCAATAGTTCGACAATGACGGTTTCCTTCGTCACGAACCGTACAATCCCATAGCAAAATCGATCAAAGGTGTCATAGATCCGGCCGGCGCTGTAACAACCCCGTGGAACCGTAGCTGTACTGTTGGCTACGTAACCAACTTGGCCCAAAGGTTTCATCTCGACCCGGATTGCTTCATCATCATAGGTGTTATTGGGTTCTTTAACCAGTTTGACGATCTGAGCTGGTTTGAAGATCTTTCGCCCGTAAAAATGACGAAACCCGACAACCGCAATATATCTTTCGTCCGACACCCCTCAACCGCCTTTCCCGATATTTCACTCCTATTTTACCATAGAAAAAGGACCAAAGGTAGACGTTTTCGCCCGGTGCTCCCGGATTAACTCCCGGTACCGGTCGACTACTTCCGCCATGATATGCTCCCAATGCCGGTAGACCGTCCGCTGCGCTTCCGCCCCAACCGCCGCTAATTGACCGGGAGTAGTAATAATCTCTTTCACCCGCCGGGCCAGACTTACCGGATCATTCTCCGTCAAAAATCCGTTCACATTATCAATAATCCCTTCCGCACTGTTCGAACCGGCGACTACCACCGAGGGACACCGGGCGGCGGCCGCCTCCCGGATGACAATCGGGGCATTATCGTAAACCGAGGGAAAGAGAAAGAGATCGGCCCGGGTATAGAGGGACTTTAGCAAGTCCCGGTCCAGGATGCTCCCCATAAAGATTACCCGCTCCGTAAGGCCCAGTTCATTAACTAACTCCTTCATCTCCTCGGCGGCATAACCGGTCCCCGCAAAGATCATCCGGTATGTAACACCCTCTTCTTGGAGTAGTTTGAGCCCGTGGATAAGTAAACGGACGTTTTTCTGCCAGATATGCTGCCCGACAAAGAGAAAAACAAGTTCGTCCGGGGCCAAACCCAACTGTTCATTAATGGCCCGGCGGCGTGTTTCCGGATCCTCCGGTGGAACAAAATCCGTCCCATTATAGACCACTTCCACCTTGCCCCGGTAACCATAGTCCCGCAGGGTCGCTGCGGTCCCTTGGCTAACCGTCCAGACGGCATCCGCTTGCTGGAAAAACTTGATCACTTGCCGGACACCAAGCCGGGCGAAGGATGCCGCTTTGACCACTGTTTTAAAATCATCGTAAAACTTCGAATGGAAGGTGGCGACCAGGGGAATCCCCTTTTGTCTGGCGATTTTCAACGCCAACTGCCCGGAGGAGAAAGGGGAATGGGTATGAACGAGGTCAAAAGGGATCTCCTTTAGTTTCCGGCGCAGTTCCAAATCAAACTGGGGACAACCCAGCCGGTAGGGCGGACGAAAAACTAACGGTAAAGACGGATACCGCAAGACAGGAAAAGGATCCCGGTCCTGATAACCAGGGAAAGCCGGAGTCACCACATAACACCGGCCGTATTTTTTATTCAACCAATAAGCATAGTTCTGGGTGACATTCGCTACCCCGTCCATTACCGGAGGGTAGGAATCATTAAATTGTCCGATGATTAATTCTTCCGCCATTATTCTCTCCCTCCCAGCCATAAAAAAAGCCAAGCCCATAAGCAGAAGCGATCAGTCTTATTATATAATAAAAATCGGCAAACTCAATCCTTTTTCCAGGAAAGAACGCTTCTGGTTCTTGCTTGACTTCTTTGGTTATTCCGGTCTCATCTTCGCGGGAAACCCGCTCTTTATCCTATTAAGGCCGCCGCTTCTTGATCAAGAATTAAAGTGACATCCGGATGGGTTTGGAGGAAGGAGGAGGGACAGGCGCTGGTCACCAAGCCGCTAACGGTCCTTTTAATCGCTTCCGCCTTATTCCGGCCGTTGGCGAGCAAAATAATCCGGCGAGCTTTCAAGATGGTCCCCATCCCCATCGTCACCGCTTGCCGGGGCACTTCATCAACCGAGGAGAAGAATCTACTATTGACCTGGATTGTTTCCTCACTTAAATCCACCAGATGGGTTTCCACCGGTAAAGACGGGTTCGGCTCGTTAAAACCAATATGCCCGTTGACACCGATCCCTAACACCTGGAGATCGATCCCGCCGGCCTCCGCAATCATCCTTTCGTAAGCGGCACAGGCAGCCTTGATGTCCGTGGCCGTGCCATCAGGCAAGTGGATCCTCTCCGGTTTGATATTAATGTGGTTAAATAAATTTTCATACATAAAATAGTGATAGCTTTGGGGGTGATCCGGTTCCAATGGGTAATACTCATCCAAATTAAAGGTGGTAACCTGGGCAAAATCAACTTCGCCCCGTTGATTCATGCCAATCAATTCCCGGTATAACCCCAAAGGCGTGCTCCCGGTGGCGAGGCCTAAAACGGAAGCGGGTTTCAGCAGGACCTGGGCGGCCACCATTAAGGCGGCTTTTTTGCTCATTTCGTCATAATCTTTTCCTATAATAATGCGCATCTTTACCTTTGTCCCCTTTTTGGTCGATTTTTTTTCTAGAAAATGTCTTTCTCTATTGTAAATAATACTCCTGCTTTGCAAACCCGATTATTTATCTTTTTTTACCACCGGCTAGCTTCCCCAACTCCATTAACCTTTAACCGCGCCGGCCGTAACCCCTTGGGTAATCTTATTCCGGAAGCTAAGATAAAAGAGGAGTAAAGGAAGTAACCCAATGACCAAAGCCGCAAATTGTTTCCCGTAATCGGAAGCCAACGCGCTGGAAAATTTCATAATTCCAATGGGTAAGGTTTTAAGGGATTCACTGGAAACAATGATGTTAATCATCATGAATTCATTCCAGACCGATAATACATGTAGAATCGCCAGCGTGGAAATGACCGGTTTTGCCATGGGGAGAATGATCAGCCAAAAAATCCGGAAATAGCCGGCCCCATCAATCCGCGCCGATTCAACAATCGAATCATGGATCCCTTTAATATATTCCGTACACAAGTACACGCCGAGGGGCAGGCCCAAACCAATATAGGGAATGAGCACCCCCAAACGGGTGTCGAGCAAATTGACGGCGTTGGCCATCAAAAAAAGGGGTACCATAATCGACTGAATCGTTAAGAGAATACCAATGACAAAACTGCCGTAGAGAACGGGGGTGGCTTTCGATTTTATTTTCGCAAAAGCAAAAGCCGCCATCATTGAGAGGAGAATCACAGCCAAGGTTGAAACGGTGGTGTAAAAAACACTATTTTTAATCAAGGTACTCATGTTGCCAATCTGCCAAGCGTAAAGATAGTTTTTAAAAAACCAGTTAACTGGAAGTCCCAAACGGTTCATCTGAAATTCCTGGGTCGTCTTGAAAGAACTCAGGACAAGCCAAACAAGGGGTAAAATCGAAAGCACCGCAAAAAGAATGAGAATAAGATTGAAGAAGAGACGGGGGAAAAGACCCATCTCGTTTTGTTGCTTGTGGCCAACATGACGGGTTTTCTTTGCCTGCGAAGCAATCATAGTCGTCTGCGGAATGATCTTCATTCTTCTCTCCCTCCCAATCTCTTCTCCACTATTTTCGTGATTATAATCAAAAGGAAACTGAAGGCCATCATAAAGGTGGAAACGGCATTGGCCATCGGGTAATTGGGCGCCCCCCGGAAGGCGGTATCATACATGAAAAGCGCCAAAACCGATGTGCGGCGCGCCGGGTTTCCGCCGGTCATCGCAAAAATTAAGTCAAAACTCTTTAAGGATCCGGAAATCGCCAGAATCGACGAGGTAGCAATAACCCCGGAAAGAGCGGGCAAAATCACATACCGGAGGCTTTGCCATTCGGTCGCCCCGTCAATCTTCGCCGCTTCGATCACTTCTTGGTCTATTTTCTGGAGGTTAGCCAAGAAAATAATAAAGTAGGTTCCCGTGTAATACCATAACATGACTAAGAGTACGGGAACAATTGCCGTCCGCGGATTGGAAAGTAAGGTATTTTCCCAACCCGGTTGAAAGTGTTGCATGATCTCGGTCACCGGCCCGTAAGGTGAAAAAATGGTTTGCCATAGAATGCCGACAATAACCGAAGAGATGACACAGGGTAAATAAATAACGCATGGTAAATACCTGGAACCTTTATCAGGCGGAAACCTGCGTGGTCTGGTCCCGTTTCTCCTCCTTTATCGAAGTAGGGGGCCGGACCGGACTTGGGTACCGCGATACCGCCCAGGATATTATGAGTGTGCCCCACACCAATCCGGGTAAAGTGCGCCAGCGCATCGTGGAACTTTTACGGGCGCAGGTCGGCAGTGGTTACGGGTTACATCTTTTCGAGCCGGAACGTTTTGATCCCAACCGTCCAGCAACGCCCAAATTTAAGTCCCCCACCGTGGTTCCGGAACCCCCGGTGGAACAGCTGATTCACGGGCTGGAAGATACCTGTTCCGATGATCATCTTTGGTTGGTTCCTTCCGTCTGTCAATATATCAAAGAAACCGGCGATTTTCAGTTCTTCGAAGAGATCATCCCCTTCGCCGATGGGGGTGAAGGAACGGTTTACGAACATCTGAAAAGAGCGTTGGACTTCTCCGCCGCACAGGTAGGCCCCACCGGGATCTGTAAAGGACTACGGGCCGATTGGAACGACTGCCTCAACCTGGGCGGCGGCGAAAGCGCCATGGTCTCTTTCCTGCATTACTGGGCTTTACAAGCCTTTATTGAAGCCGCCCTTTTCTTGGGCCGCCGTGATGATTGGGAAAAATACATGGCGTTGGCGGAAAAAGTACGTCAAGTCTGCGAAGAACACCTGTGGGACGGTGAGTGGTACATCCGGGGCATCACAGCCCGGGGAGAGAAGATTGGCTCAAAACAGAATGAAGAGGGTAAAATCCATTTGGAATCCAACGCCCTGGCCGTTCTCTCCGGCGCGGCCGCCCCAGAACGGGGGCGTGCCTGCATGGATGCGGTTGACCGCTATCTTTTCTCCGAATGGGGACTTCATCTCCTCTGGCCGGCTTATACCAAACCCAATGATGAAATTGGCTTTGTCACCCGCGTTTATCCAGGAATCAAAGAAAACGGCGCCATCTTCAGCCATCCGAACCCCTGGGCGATCATCGCTGAATGCCGTTTAGGCCGCGGAAACCGGGCCATGAGATTCTATGATGCCCTTCTCCCCTATAATCAGAATGACCGGATCGAAATCCGCGAAGCCGAGCCCTATTCCTACTGCCAGTTCATCATGGGTCGTGACCATACGGCTTTCGGGCGGGCCCGCCACCCCTGGCTCACCGGTTCCGCCGGCTGGATGTATACAGCGGCCACCCAATGGATCTTGGGGGTCCGCCCCTCCTTTACCGGCTTATGCATCGACCCGTGCATCCCGGAGGATTGGCCGGAGTTTCATCTGACCCGGAAATGGCGGGGGGCCACTTACCATATTACCGTGAAGAACCCCGACCGGATCCAAAAGGGAGTAAAAGTCATCACCTTAAACGGGAGACCGGTCACCGGGGAAATTCCGCCCCAAGCCGCCGGCGGTTCTTACGAAGTGGTTGCGATCATGGGCTGAGGAGGATCTAAACAATGAAACAGTTTGACTGCCTCTTACCAAAACCGGCCGTCCTGATCCCGGACTCTGGTACGCTCCGGATCACCACCGGTTTCACCCTTGGGCTCGCCAGCCCGGCCAGCCGGCGTACGGTGTCGGGGGCTTCCCGCTTCCTGGCCCGGCTGGCGGGAAGGACCGGATTGTTTTTAACCGAACCAAAGCCGCTCCTTCACGTCCAGCCGCCCCAGGCAACGCTGTTTCTAACATGCCGGCGTCCGGGGAGATTAAAACTAAACGAGGATGAATCTTACCGGTTGGAAATTGGTCAAGACCATGCGGTGCTGAGCGCCGAGACCGACCTGGGTCTGTTAAGAGGTTTGGAGACCATACTTCAGCTTTTAACCGCCGATGCCCAAGGCCACTTCCTGCCTGCGCTTAGGATTGAGGATCAACCCCGGTTTCCCTGGCGCGGTTTAATGATTGATTCCGCCCGCCACTTTCAACCGGTCGAAGTAATTAAGCGCAATCTGGAAGGAATGGCCGCGGTCAAGCTAAATGTCTTCCATTGGCATTTAACTGACGACCAGGGCTTCCGTGTGGAGAGCAAAGTCTTTCCCCTCCTCCACCAACACGGCGCCAACAATGAGTATTATACACAGGAACAAATCAAGGAAGTAATCGCCTACGCCGATGCGCTTGGGATCAGAGTGGTGCCCGAATTCGACCTCCCCGGACATACCACCAGCTGGCTTCCGGGCTACCCCGAACTGGCAAGCACGGAAGGCCCCCACACTTTAGAAACGGGTTTTGGGATCAAAGATGCGGCGTTAAACCCGGCGCGGGAAGGGACTTATACCTTCTTGGCCACCTTTCTCCAGGAAATGGCCGGGCTTTTTCCCGATGAATATTTCCATCTCGGCGGCGATGAAGTGAACGGAAAACAATGGTCGGCCAATCGGGAAATTCAAACATTCATGCGGACGAACCAGCTTCCTGACCATCACCGGTTGCAAAGTTATTTTACCCAAAGAGTACAGGCGCTTGTCTCCAAAGTAAACAAGAAAATGATGGGGTGGGATGAAATCCTCGCCAGTGATCTTCCCGCCTCGGTAGTGATTCAAGTATGGCGAGGTAAAGAACAACTGATCACAGCAGCCAAACGCGGGTTGAAAAGTATCCTTTCCTATGGTTATTACATTGACCTGATGCAACCGGCGGAATTCCATTACCGGAACGACCCTTTATCCTTAGAAACCGAGCTGACGAGGGAAGAAAAAAATCTGGTGCTGGGCGGAGAAGCCGTGATGTGGAGTGAGTTTGTTTCCCCGGAAAACATTGACTCCCGGATTTGGCCACGTACCGCCGCCATTGCGGAGAGGCTTTGGTCGCCGCCCGGCCATTGTTCGCCGGAGGATCTTTACCAGAGGTTAGATCGGATCAGTCTTCATCTGGAAGAACTGGGCCTCACCCATGAGAAAAACTACCAAATGATGCTCCGGAGATTAGCCGGTACCGCAAGAATAACCCCCCTTATGAACCTGGTTGATCTTTGTGAGCCGGTTAAACTCTATACCCGGCATGAACGGCGCGACTATACCACCTTTTCTCCTTTAACGCGGGTGGTCGATGCCGCCCGTCCCGATGCCAAAATCCCCAGAACCTTTCGGCAACTGGTCGGAACTTACCTTCAAGCCAGGCAAAAAGGGGAAAAAAACAGCAAGCCGGCTTCCGAATTTAGAGGATGGTTACATTTATGGTCCGTTAACCACGACGCCTTAGCGCCCATCATCAATTCTTCCCCGCTCCTTCATGAAATTGCCAGTCTTTCCGCCGACCTTTCCAAAATAGCCGGATTTGGGCTGCAAGCCTTAGCTGTCCTGGAAAATGAGGGGGAAAAGGATTGGCCGGCTTTCTCCTATATGCAAGCGAAAGAAAGTTTGGCCGCCGCGAAAAAACCCCGCGGGGAAGTGGAATTAGTCGTGGTCACCGCCATCGAGGAATTAGTGGAAGCCGCCGAGCGGGTGAAGAGACAGTCCGAAACGGAGCGACACCGTAACCCCTCCGGCGCGCCGTAGGGGTTAGCGGCGTTCAAAACTGATTAACGGATTAGTGGAATTCCAAGGATGTTTTTTAAAAGATCAAACACAACCCATCCCCAAAAAGCCCACGCCCAAAGCCAAAGGAGCGGGGCTTCTTCTTTGCCTTTGGCGCGTAGATAATACGCGGCCAGCCGGTCCAGGCAGATCAGGAGAAAAAAAGGGAGGAGAAAACCGAGATCCGCAACGGCAAAACCGTAAAGGGCCGAAGCAGAAAGGACTTTACCATCACCGGCGCCAAGCTTCCGGAGGGCAAATAAAAGATAGAGCAAGCCGGAGGTTATCCCCCACCAAAGCAGGGCTTTTCCCGATAAACGGCCGCTTCCCAGAGCTAAGGTTAGACTAAGCAATGAAAAGAAAAAAAGATGGAAGTTCAAGACCCGCCGGCGGCGGCAATCTGCCCTCCCGAGCAGAAATAAAGCCCCGGCCATCAACAGTTTTCCCCCGGCTCCCCAAAGGTTAGCCATCGGGATCCGTCCAGTACCAGTCGGTTTCCCGCCGGTTGAGCAGCCGGCCGAGAAAAGCAGTGTATTTATTCTTAATTCCCAGGCTTTTCAATAATTGGCCGGCCTTTTGCCGATGGGCCGCCAGCACCAGCCGGAGGTGTTCCTCAATCGCTTCCGGAGCCATCCCCTCCTGCTGGAGCAGGGTAATCAGGTTTACCCTGCCTTTAGCTTGATCACTGCCGGCCGGCCGCCCGATGGCACTCTCCCGCCCGGACCAGTTATTCCAGTCGTTAAGGTACTGAAAGAGAAAGCCGATCTCCCGTCCGAAGGCAGCCAACAAATGCTGCTGTGAAGGCGGCGCCTGACAAAGGGCGGCCGCCGTCCCCAGGATAAACTCGAGAAAACCGGCGGTTTTACCGTAGATCATCGCTTCGATAAACGGTCTATCCACTTCCTCGTCGCCGCTAATTACATCCAAAAATTCGCCATAGCAAAGTTTCCGGTATAGTTCCAGCCAATCCCCGGTCAGTTCCGGACCGGCAAACCGCTGAAAGCGGGTTCCGGCCAAAGCTACCAGCAAATCTCCGACAATTATGGTTTTCTCCGGACCGTACCGGCGGTGAAAAGCCGGTTTCCCCCGCCGGTAGTCATCGCCGTCAATAAGATCATCATGAAGCAAAGAGGCTTTATGCAGCATCTCAATGGCCGCCGCCAATTCATAAGCGCAAGCATCCGGTTCCTGCCCAAGCAACTTGTAGGTTAAGATAAAAAGCAACGGCCGAAAGCGCCGGCCGTTCTCCACCGCCGCCCAGAGTAAAGCCCGGATCCGTGGATTTTTTTCCTCGGTGACGGCTTGCCGGAGGCGGTCATCGACCAAAACCCGGTATTTTTCCAATTTGGTCCGGTAAATCCCTTGTACGATCATTCTTCACTCCCGCTAGGTCAGGATTTTCATCAACAAATCCGGTTTTTTTTCCTCCCAGAGCAACAGCAAAGTGGCAATCCCCTCCTCCAGGGTTAATCCGGGAAGGGGGGATAGGGCGTGCTCCGGAAAGAAGACCAGCTGCCCTGGGAGGAGGCTGGGCGCGGCCGGGAGAAAAACGGCCACTTTTTCCCCTTGCCTTTTAAGAACCAAACCCAATTGCCGGCCGGTCCCCGGCCCCGGGACCAAAACCCACCGGGGTTGGTCTTCCCCGGCCCTCCGCGCTACGGTACGGAATAAAGCGGCCGCCGTCGAAACGCTGCGGCCTAAAAACCAGGAGAAAAGGCGCTTCCGGTTCAGGAAAAGAATGACAAAAAAAAGAAGGAAAAACAGAAAGCCAGCCGCCGCCAAGGCCAAAATTCTATCCACAACAGAAACATTCCAGAAGTTCACAGGGGTTCCCTCCCGACGCGCAAAATTCCGCCGTATCACAATCACAATCACTGGCTTCGCAGCAGGCCGCGATCGTACAGAGGTTGCAGCATTGATCCCTCCGCCGGTGGTAATTGTAGTTATAATAGCGGGTCGCGGCTTGGCTTTGAAGAAAAAGCCGGGGATGGGTTAATAGGTACACCGGTGAACTGGTCCTTACTTTGGCTTCCAACTGGGCTAAGGTTTCCGTGTTTTCCACCAAATCCTTAACCCGGTGCTCCATACTGGTTAAAATAGCCGTGAGTAACAGTCTCTCCCCTTGACCGCTTAAGAGTGCGATTTGGGCTTGGGCGGTGGCCAACCCTTCCCGTAGCAAAGCGGTGACCAAAGTTCTGGTGGTTTCGGGAATCTTTAGATCAAAGACTGCCCGGTCCCCTAAAGCCGCCGCCAGGGCATTAAAACGGTGGCAGCGGTAATCGGCCGGCAGATCGACAAAACTATCCAGCACATAAATGACCCTTCCCAGCGCAGCCCCAAGGGCGGCCAAGACCGGCCGGTCAGCAGGGGTGGCAAAGAGGTCCCCGCCGGCGGTAAAAAGGTAGGCCAAACCTTCTTCCGTCGGCCGGCAAAGGTCGGCCAGGGAGGCCTCTCCCTTCTCCAACTGCCCCTGCCGGCGGTAAAGGGACTCCGCCCGCTCCAGATCAATCCCTGCCTTCCCAAAATAGGCTTTGGCCACTGTTTCTTTCTGCCGGAGCCACCAGGAAGCTACCCTCCGGTGGAGCCCGTCTTCATCCATCAAATCATCCCGGAGTTTCATCCCGGCCAGATAAATAGTGGCGGCAGCGGTAAACTCACCGATGGCCGGGAGTAAAAAAGCCTCCTTCGGTCGCCAGGGCGCCACCGGACAACGGATCTTTTGTGGTTCCGGCGCGGCCTTGGCCGCCGAACTCATCAGGATATAAAGGAAAGTGGTGTCATAATTAAGAAACAAACGGGCCGCCGTTCCATAATCTGTCGCCAGTTGCTGACATAAACCACAGTAATATCGGCGGTAACGCCGGTATTGATCCGGAGTAGTAACCCCACGAAGTAGCTTCAAGCTCCCGAACACCCTACCTGCCCCCTTCACTCACAAAGTCTTTCCCTTGACTCAGATCAATTTTCATCCATTCACGGGCCCTAGCTTGCTGGAAGGAGCGACTGCTTTAAGTTGTCTCTTTTTCACTCCTATACTATAATATATAGTAATTATTAAAACCAATTCTTGGCGCTTCAGTTCACAAGGAGGTTATCAGCATGAAAAACCCCACCAACCGGGTTAGCTTCCGTGTCCGCTATGCCGAGACCGACGCCATGGGCATCGTCCATCACTCACGGTATATTCCATGGATGGAACTGGGACGTACCGAGTTTTTACGGCAATACGGCT
Source organism: Bacillota bacterium (assembly GCA_012735135.1). Lineage (GTDB taxonomy): Bacteria > Bacillota > UBA4882 > UBA10575 > UBA10575 > Capillibacterium. The sequence goes on from JAAYHY010000096.1 coordinate 16,942, forward strand.
TTTCCTACCGTCAATGCGAAGAAGAAGGGTACCTCTTCCCTCTCCTCGCCGTTGCCTGTCAATACCATGCCCCGGCCAAATACGATGATTTGGTTACGGTGGAGACGACACTCAAAGCCATTCGCCCGCCATATCTTGAGTTTTCTTACAGGATTACCCGTGAACCCGACGGTCTCCTCCTGGTTACCGGGGAAACAAAGCAGATCTGTATCACAAAAGACAAAAAACCCCGCCGGGAACCGGTTAAAAAGATGGAGGAGTTCTTCCGCCATCTGAATTAAGCAAAAGATTTAGTTGTTAAACTCGATATGATCAAATTCCCATTTCCCCTCGAGAGCGGGGGCTTTAAGTATTTTCGCTTGGTTTAACGGCCAGTAGATAAAGACCGCCCTCCCCACCACGTTCTCCAGGGGAACAAAGCCGACATTCCGTTCGTCCCGGCTATCCATACTACGGTTCCGGTTATCACCCATCACAAAAACGGTCCCTTCAGGGATGACCGTCCACGGAAAATCCTCTTCCATGGCCTCGTAAATATAGGGTTCATTAACGGTCAACCCGTTAATCCGTAACTTTCCGTTGACAATCTGGAGGTTCTGCCCTTCGGTAGCCACCACCCGCTTGACAAATTTCTTGCTTGGATCTTTCGGCTTAATCACCACTATCTCGCCGGGTTTCGGCGGACGAAACCGGTAGGTAATTTTGTCCACGATTAACCTTTGCCCTTCGTACAAATTAGGCTCCATTGATCTGCCTTCCACTTTGTATGTTTGTAATAAAAAGACCATAATAAAGAGGGCTGTCAATACCGAACCGGCAATCGATTCAATCCATTCCCTAAGCTCTGATTTGTTAAACTCCAATGGACTGACCTCCTAAGCAACTAATTTTTATGTTACGCCGAAAATACCTAACTTAGATTGTAACGGTTAATCCCAGGTTAAGTTCCCCCCATTGGTTCTAAAAATTGGGAATTAATCCGGCAAGTTCCCCGGCGTCAGCCAGGAGAACCGGATGCCCGTTCCGGCGATAGGCTTTAGCAAAGGTGAGCGTACCCTTCACCACCGGCCGGTCCACATCAGTCAACAGCAGCTCATCATAACCTTCCACCCTCGTCACGGGAAGCGCGAACCGCACCCGTTCCTTCTCAATAAGGACTAACGTTAAATCTGAATCCTCCTGTTCCAACGGGGCAGAAAAATCCGCCGTGACCAGCAGCGGAATTACCTCCGGATAATGGAAGATGAAAGTAAGATCACCGCTCCGCCGGATCTCTTCCCGTTTAATGGTAAGATGATAAAGGTAATGCCGGGCTGGAAGGGCATATTCCTCCGCCCCCGCCCGAAAAAGAAGACACCGAACCATCGTGGGAAAAACCGGCACCGTCAGGCGAAACCATTTCCCGGCGGGGTCCACTTCCAGCCGGCCTTGAACTTGGCCGAGGGCTTCCGTAATGCTGTCCGGTCCTCCCTGGGCCAAACGGTCTTCCCCGTCCATACGGGATTCCAGCGGGTTTCCCCTCCACGCCATCAGGGTCAAGAATCCTTCCCCCTGTTCTGCGGTGAAAAGGAAGGGTTTTGGCGTCTCCTCTCCTTCCGGCCGGCTTGCTTTTGTCCACCCTAGCTCCTTAATTAAGGCGGCCAGAGGCGAAACCAGTTTGGACGCTATTTCCCCGGAAAGCTCCCCTGCGGGTTCTTGGCTTTTGGCACTTACGCCCGGGAGGCCGCTCTCCGCCGCCACCCGGGAAATTAACCAGTCCACCGGAACCAAGGGCAGACGCAGGGCTTGTCTTCTGAGGGCGGAATTCAGTTCCGTCGCCGTCGAAAGGTAAAGCCCCAATTGCTCCCAGTCGCGCAGGGCATTGGTCCCCCGCCGGTAGAGGGTGAGCATCTCTTCCAGGGTCGCGGTCAATTCCCCCAATGTCGTCAGGAAAGACTGGAGGAGGCCCGGCCGGACCCATGGTTGGGGTGGCGTTTCACCGTTAACCTCCGCCACCGGTGAGTTCTTCCCCGCCACCGAAGGGGTATCCTCCTTGTCCGCCGGAGACGGGAACGCCCCGGTGGGTGACACCAGGGCTTCAATCCGCGCCATCCACTCTTCGGCGGCAAAGGGGACAGGAAAGGTTTCTTCCAGATAAGTGGAGAGGGCCAAAGTTAAGTCTAAAAGAAGATGAAGAGCCGGAGCAGCCAGTGGCTGTCCCTGCTCCCGGAGAGTGCGCAGATACTTTTCGACCGCAGCCATGAGGGAACTGATGGACGCCATCCCCACCACGGCCGCTGACCCTTTGAGGGTATGGATCAACTGGTCCAACTCTTCGGCGTATCGGGCGCTTGCCGGAGCCCGGTTCAATTCCCTTAAAACCAACGCTAAACTCAACAATTGCTCCGATGTTTCCGCCTTGTAAACCGCCAGTAGTTCTTGGTCTTCAGTAAATTCCGGCATCTTCTTCCTCCTAAAAACAGGA
>JAAYHY010000097.1 GCA_012735135.1 Bacillota bacterium
GTATTTTTGCTTCCAAGGCGGCGCTCGCTTTAAAAGATCTTGCCTCCCCAACCCAGGAACTATGTGGCGATTGCCAGTTGTATTATGAATGTGACGGTTGTCACGGTTTAGCCTATAACTTAAAGGTCAACGGATGCCGATGGCGAAATAACTTTGAAAAGATATTGTGTGAGGAAGAACGAAGCGTTGTGTAGGAGGATTTTGTGTGCATTTACAAGTCAAAGCGTTGGTAAAAACATATGGGACCTTTCCTGCGCTCAAAGGTGTCTCTTTTGAAATAGACCATGGTACGGTGGTAGGATTAATCGGGCCCAACGGCGCCGGAAAGACGACTTTGCTCAAGTGTATTCTAAAGTTGCTCCGTTATGAGCAAGGCGAAATATTATACGACGGTCAACCGTTGATGAGCAGAAAAGAGATCGCGCGGGAAATATCCTATATTCCGGATCAACCTGTATATTATGAGGAATTAACATTAGAAGAAAACTTGAATTTGTACGCGATGTTGTCAGGGCTTTCCCGGCAAGAGTTTTTAGAAAAGAAACAAATGCTCATCGAGGACCTTGCCTTGGCGGAGCATCTTGGTCAACTGCCCGACCGGCTTTCGAAGGGTAATAAGCAAAAAATGATGATTGCCATGGCTTTTCTGAAAAACTTCCGGCTCGTGCTCGCCGATGAGCCTTTTTCTGGGTTGGATCCGGTGATGATTCGCAGCCTGAAAGACTTGTTTGGAAGGGTAAAAAAGGAGAAGAAAACTGTTTTAATCTCCACCCACTTGCTGGACTTGGCGCAAACCATATGTGACTCTTATATCTTTCTGGATCATGGCCGTATTTTGGCTACAGGCACGCAAGAAGATGTTCTGCGTATCGCCGGCTCTTCCGTAGAGGATAAGTTTTGCCTGGAAGAAGCATATATGAGGTTATTACAAAGGAAGTGAACCTTCCGTGGAAATCTTGGGTCTTCTGCTAAAAAATAAGTTTCGAGCTTACAGGAGATATCTCTTTAAAAGATCACCATTCTTTGGGGCTTTGCTTGTATTCATCTTGTTCTTTACCTGGGAAATCCTTCCGGTAATAAAAGCAAATATGGAATGGTTAAGGCCAATTTTACCAAAAATCTATCATCTGCTGTTGGTGCTGATTGCAAGCCGGCGGATCCTGTTTAGCAAACATCCTCCCTTTTGCTTTTCCCTACCCGGTCTTTATTTCTTCTTTACCACCCCGGTTAACCATTATCTGGTGCTGACCGGAAAATTACTCTTGTCTTATTTCCCAATGCTGATTATAAGCTTCGGGTTAAGTCGATTGGCCGCGCAACTACAAGCGGGATTTCTTCACGGTGCCCACCTCTTTTTTTATCTGGTGGCAACGGCCAATTTCTCCTGGCTTTTGTATAACTCAAATTCAAAACGGATCTATCTCTGGAGATTTTTTATATTTTTGGCCATGTTAATTCTGATTTTTCTTGATCTCCCGTCTTTATTTTGGCTGGTCTGCGCCACCGGCGGGTTTTTACTGGCAATTAATTCAACGGACAAAATAAACTGGCCGAAATATGAAAGCCATTGCAAACTAGCTTACCTTACCTCTAAATATTTTCTGAATGGTGACTGGGGAGGACTGGAATCCTTGATGTATGAATACAAGGAACCCCCCGGCCCATCCTTGTTCTTTACCCGGATTTACGTCAGTGGCTACAAAGCGTTTACTTACGGACAAATTCTCATCATGAGCCGCTATCCGTTCTTGGCCTGGCTAATCTTTCTTTGTCAATGCGCGGTCGCCGCTTTTATCCTTCAAACCAAGGATTTCCTCCCCTTCTTCGGAGGAACTCTGTTGTTGTTGTCAGGGATTGTCTCTCCTTTTTCCCTACCCGTACTAAAGACAATACAAAAGAATGAACAAGGATTTTTCCTTCCCGGAGGCTTTATTGACTTCTTTCGCGGAATGGCCTTATTCCCCCTCGTCGTTTCTTTCGTTGTGTTGATGATAATTCTTTCAATTCTTGCGGATCGCTTTAATCCCATCTGGCATCTGGCGGCGCCGATCCTGCCCGCGGTTGCCCTTTCCTACCTAGTTGTGGTAAAAGGGGTGTTCCGGTCGGTATTTTCCGGATGGTTTATCGCAGGAACGTTGCTTTTCGGATTATTTTTCTTTTTCATACGGATCTGTTTTTTCCGGGGTGTATTTCTAGTTCTGTGTTTATTTATCCCCTATTTATTTGTCTCATGGAGGAGGATGAGAATAATTTATGAAGGAGAGCACGGAGTTTAATTTTTCTGTTATTTCCCTCAATCCTGCCGCTCTGATCTCTCTTCACCAAAAACTTAACCCTCAAACGGAACGCGGTGTGTTATATATCGAAGAATTAATCGGCATGACTGGGAAATAGGTATGCTTAATAATCAAGGACCGGTTTTCTTTATTAATAGCGGGGCGAGTCTGCACCTGGAAAGAGAAGAACAAAAATTATATATCTGTAAGGATATAAACAAACCCAGTGATATAACTGATTTGTACAGAACCGTTGCGCGAGGTGAAGAGATTCCCGTTTGCGGTATTGACCCCGGCAGGCGGTCTTCTTTATCCGGCTCGTTTTATCTGTCCGAACAATTTCCTTTTAACTATCAAGAAGTCCACAATAAGTTTGCTGAATTGATCGAATTAACAAAGAAGGATTTACCGGTCCATGATTTGTCTTGTCATATTTTCAGTACCAAAAAGAAAGTTTTAATTTTATCTTCATCCGGAAGATACCTACCGTTCGAAGAGATGAAAACTAAAGCAAAGATAAATTTGGTACTTCTTGCTGAGAGTGATATATTACACAAAACAGCGACTTTATCTCTTAAGAACAGTGCTGTAAATCTTGCGGAGTTGATTTGGGAAAAAGGGGTTTCCCTGGCAACCGAGGCCCAAAAAAGTCTTAAGACTTATCCCGTAAAATCGGAAGTAATGGATTTAGTGTTGGCGCCGGGAAGTGGCGGGATTTTAATTCACGAAGCTTGCGGCCACCTTTTGGAAGCCGACTATGTTTTGGATAACAACAGTGTTTTCTCTAAATTGTTGGGGAAAAGAGTGGCCAATGAAGCGATAACCATATGCGACCGGGGAGATAAAGAAGAAGACTGGGTTTATGAACCTTTTGATTGTAAAGGGTCCCCCACCTCCACGGTTAAGCTTATCGCCGGCGGGTATGTCAACGGGGTGTTGACTGACCATAAAACCGCAAAAGCGCTGGGGTGTTCAAGCACGGGTAATGCCCGGCGGCAATCATATGAATTCATTCCTCTTTGCCGTATGCGTAATACTTACCTGTGTGCCGGAAATGTTTTGCCGGAGGATATTGTCAAAGATACCAAAAAAGGGGTTTATGCAACTGCCTTCACGGGCGGGAAGTTAATTCCCAAACCGGCGATTTTGTTTTTTGGGTGAATGACGGCTATTTAATTGAAAACGGGGAAATTACCCGGCCGGTGAGCCCTTTTTATATGCCGGAAAGGCTTTGGATGTCTTAGCCCAAATTGATGCCGTCGGCAATGACCTCCAATTTGAAGTGGGCGACTGCGGTAAAGAAGGCCAAATGGTGGATGTTTCCTATGGGCAGCCTACTTTACGGATATTATCACAAACTATCGGGGGATTGAAATGATAAGAGTTGACACGGACGTAATTGAACATGAATTAAGGCAGGCAAAGGAAAGTGAGATCTTTATCTCGCAAAAAGACAGAGAGTATATGATCAAGACAGCAAACGGGGAAAGCAGTTATTTTTTTACTTCCAATACCGGCATCGCGGGTAGAGTCTTCGAAGGGGGTAAGGTTGGCTTTTCTTACCGTCCGGGTTTGGAGATCAAGAAGATAAAGGAGATCTTAATGGATGCGCGGGCCAGTTTAACCTATACCCATATGAAAGGAGCGATGGTTCACGGTCACACCCCTTCGATAGATTTTCAATTAAAATCTTCGGGGAAAAAAATCAATCACAATACAGTGGATAAATGGTTTGCTTTTCTTACAGAAAAATTAACCGGTACAGGAGTTTATTTAAAAAAATTATATTACTTAAAAGATGAGGGTTCTTATCTTTTAGTAAATTCTAATGGAGTAAAAGGCGGAGGAACCCATAGTTTTACCGCCCTAGGGTTGGAGCTTGGGTTAAAAAATGGGAATGGAGAAATAAGTTTTCTGCTTAACCGGCTTGGTCCGGGAGATAACATCACCGGCGGTAATTGGATAAAAGAACTGCAAACTCTGCTGCAAATGAATACAGTCCCTTTTGTAAAAAGCACTACCCTTAACTGTTATTTGCTTTTGACCCCTCAAGCGGTAGCAGCACTAATCTATATTTTCCTGAGTTGTCTAACCAGCGAAGTAATATATCATAAGAGGAGTTTTATCAGACTAAATAATGAAAAGGCTTTTTTTGGCAAAGAGCTGACCATTATCGAAAATGCCAAAGATAATCAAATTTATACCGGCACTGTGGACGGGGAAGGAACAAAAAAAGAAGAAAAAACCATTATCGATCAAGGTATGCTCTGTAATATCATATCAGACTTTTTTTACGGTTCCCGGTTAGGGATCGCCAGTACCGCCTCTTGCTGGCGGGATACTTACCGGAATTACCCGGTTGTAAAAGGAAATGCAGTCGCGGTTTCCCGTGGCGAAAAAACTATAAACGAACTACTAAACAGTGTAAATCCAGTTTTACTTATTAACGACCTGTTGGGAATAGCTTCAGGATTCAATCCGTTTACAGGAGACTTTCAAATAACTTCTACTGGATATCTGTGGCAAAAAGGTGAGTTCACAGGCAAAGCCAGGTTATATTTAGAAGGAAACTTATGCCTTTTCTTTAATTCTGTTTTAGCCAAAAGCAAAGAAAGAGAATACGGTGTAGACGGTTCCGTATATGTCCCCGCTTTTCTATTTGACCAAAGGCCTGTGAAGGTTTTACAGTAACCATGACAAGTTACAAACTCTGAGCGGAAAAAGAAAGGCCGGATGCTTTTCCCCGTGTCTCTAATCCCTTGTATCGGCAGAAAGAAAATGCTATAATATGGGATACATGAATCGCCCATAACCGCCGGCCGGAAGCGATGAATGCGGATGTCTATCACCCGGTCAATTACCGGGAAACCGACCGGCTCCTTGCCGAAATCGAGCTGCTGATGGCCAAAGCCAATGCACTTTACCGGAAGATGGACGCGCAGACGATGCCGGGCTTCTTCTCCCTGGTCTAATACCCGGCAATGGGGAACCTGAATTTGCAAAAAATGTGGCTCCTGACCGGAAAGAACCATTATGCCGCCAAGCTGAACATGATGGAAGCCAATCAACTGGTCGAAGAGATTAAAGCTTGCCTGCAACGGGATCAGGAGCTGATCGATGAATACCACAGGATGGAGAATGGGAAATGGTGCGGTATGGGCCTTTCGGAACATATCGGTTTCATCCATTGGAACGAGTATGAATGCAGGTATCCTGTTCTCATGCTAGTCATGCCGGCGCGCAAGAACCGGTTGATCGTCTCAGTTGACGGGACTACGCAACATTCGGAGGGCAGCAGCTGGCATGTGAATACACTCTATATGAACGACTTCCGGCGGCCGGATGTGACCAAAGCCTCCTTCACCATCAGCAGCGTCAGCGATCTGGAAGCTGCCTATGAGATTACCTGCGAGGCGCCATGGTTATCCTGTTCCGGCCAGAAAGGAATATTGGACGGTAAAAGAAAAGCAACGGAACGGATTATCGTCACCATTGACCGGAGCAAAATGGGGAATGAAACCGAAGCCCTGATCAAGGTGAAGATCCCCAGCGGCGTAGTGACGATTATTGTCGATGCCAAACAACCGGAGTTAAGTGGATTGCCGGAAAGAACATTTGTGGATACCTACGGTTATATTTCCATTGAAGCAGAACACTACCACGCCAAATATGATTTGGGCGAGAAGGGCGAGGTAATAAAGACAAACGGCGGGAAAAAGGATGGAAGCGCAGAGACAGAAGGACCAAAAAAAGCCGCCGGTTTTCAAGTGCTCGATGGATACGGAAAGACCTTGTCAGGTGTAAAGGTATTCCCGACCACCCGGTATTTCACCCCCGGCCAAAGGCCGTCCCTGGAATACTTGTTTGTTGTTGATAACCCCGGGTTCTATGTAGTGGAGTTATATACGCAGCCCAGCAACCCGGTCTCTCCGGAGAATACCATTTACTACGGGATACAGGTGAATGACAGAGAGATAAATGTCTACAATACCATTCCCGAAGGTCAAAGAGTTGGGGACGGAGATTACCAATAGGGTGCCGGAGTGCTGAATAATATCAGGCGCCACGCCAGTGAGGTAACCTGTCACGCCGGGCTGAATAAACTGAGGATCTATGCCGTCAGCCCCGCCTTTGTCCTCGAGAAGCTGGTTATCTACCCGGTGGGCAAGGAACCGGCGGAGAGCTATTTGGGGCCGCCGGAGAGCTATTACGTAGGCAAGGAATGATCGGCATAGATTAATCGCTCGCTATTTTGATCTAAAAAAGGCCCTTGAATCTTCTTCAAGGGCCTTGCCTTTTAAATCTCCAGTTACGGTCCGCACTTTGGCGAGGAGAATGTATTAGTGGGGAGAGCCGGATCGGGCACCATTTTCTTTACCGGTTGTAACTTAAAGTGCGTTTTCTGCCAAAACTGGGAGATAAGCCACCTCCGCGAGGGCAGGACGGTTTCCGTAGAAGAACTGGCCGCTGTCATGCTTGCTTTGGAGAAAGCCGGTTGCCATAATATAAACCTGGTTACGCCCACGCCTTATCTTCCCCAAATTCTAACTGCTCTGGAAAATGCCGCCCAACAAGGTTTGAACCTTCCTATTGTTTATAACTGCGGAGGTTATGAATCCCCAATTGCGCTTGAACTCCTCAATGGGGTCGTCGATATTTACATGCCTGATCTTAAGTTTTAAAAACACCGGGCACGGTTTTGGCTTTCTCCAGGGTGTCCACTTCACCAGGGTGAGCGGGATTTTATTTTCCATACAAAACTGCTCACTCATGCCCATCCTCCTCGGTTTTATTCGGATAAAACAGTTAGAGCGGGGACCGGCAGGTTTATTCAGAACACCGGTGAATTTTTACAAAAGTAATTATAGGGGTTTAACCTGACAACTTAGTGTCATATTAAAGCCTAATTAGGGTTTCCTGAAAAAGTCGCAAACCCTTATAAAATCTAAGAAAGCGCCGATTTTACGACAGGGGAAATGCACGGAAAACGAGAAATATTCTCTCAAATCCTTGCCTTTAGGAGTGACTGCTACGTACCGCAAAAAAGAACGACAACTCCCCTTGGAAAATTTTTATTTTCCATTTGGAGGAAAGCTTGACCTGAAAACCGCTGGGTGAAGTTGGCGAAGCTTATCCCTTGGGACGTCATTGAAGACAAATATGCTTCCTTATTTGACAAGAAGAACATGGGTGCTCCCGCTAAACCTGTCCGTATGGCTCTTGGTGCTTTGATTATTAAGGAAAAGGGCGGGTTCTCAGATGAAGAGGTCGGAGAACAGATTAAGGAAAACCCGTACCTTCAATATTTTATCGGATTAACCGAATTTCAAAAGGATGCCCCTTTCGATCCTTCAATGATGGTCCATTTCCGGAAACGCTTCAATGCGCAAATTATGAAA
>JAAYHY010000010.1 GCA_012735135.1 Bacillota bacterium
ATCCATGAAAATGGCCTCATACTGATGTCCGCGGCGGACCTCCCTTTGTACAAATTTGATTACATCATCGACGATAAAACGGACCCGGCGGTATTCCACGCCGGATAACTGGAGGTTTTCCTTGGCCCAGGTCACCATCCCTTTGGCCGCATCCACATGGCAGACTTCCGCCGCGCCGGCATAGGCCGCCGCCACGCTGGCGCCGCCGGTATAGGCGAAGAGATTCAAGACCCGGACGGGCGTTTTACGCTCCTTTATTTTTTTAATGATCCACCGCCAGTTCACCGCCTGTTCCGGAAACAGCCCCGTATGTTTGAACCCCATCGGTTTGATCTGAAACTTCAGATCACCGTAGGAAATAACCCATTGCTCCGGGAGTTTTGTATAAAACTCCCATGAACCGCCACCGCTTTTGCTCCGGTGGTAGCGGGCATGGGCTTGGTCCCAGCGCTTGTCCTTATCCATGAACGGCCAGATGACCTGGGGATCGGGGCGCCGTAAGATGTATTCCCCCCAACGCTCCAGTTTCTCTCCATTTCCGGTGTCAAGCAGTTTGTAGTCGATCCAATCCTCAGCCAGAAACATAAACCTTTCCCTGCCTCTATTCTTAATCTGAATTGCCTTTTGCCGATAATGTATCCATTTTCAAAAAGGGTGATGCCATTAAGAGCAGTCGTTGGTCCTCCGGTTTGGGCAATATTGGTATATAGGGACTGCCGTTGGTATCTCAAACGGTTCAATGTGACTTATAACCGCTCCTGGTATTAAGTATAACATAAAAACCGGTTTTTTTCGGAAATGGAGCTTGACAGGGGCTAAAAATCAATTTAAAATAACAATTAAGTAATTGTTTAATTGTTTTCCGAGGTGAAAACCGATGAAAGAGAAGAATCAGGACCTTTGTGATACTTTTTGCCCGTCGGAACTTGATTTTGCGGCCATGCGGGCAAAGACGGCGGAGGTTAACGGTCTGGCGGAGGTCTTTAAGGTGCTGGGGGATGAGACCCGCACGAAGATTCTCTATCTCCTGGCCCAGCAGCCGCTCTGTGTCTGCGACCTGGCGACGATCCTGGAGATGACCTTGCCGGCGGTCTCGCACCATCTCCGGTTGTTAAGGGCCATGCGGCTGGTCAAATATGTCCGTGAAGGGAAGATGGTCTATTATTCCTTGGATGATGATCATATTATGAATTTAATCCGGGAAGCCCAAGAACATTTGGCAGAAGAAGGGCAGTAATCATAGGCTAAAATAAATTACGAAGAGAGAAGGTTGAAAGATGCGCTATACTTTAGACGGATTAGATTGTGCCAATTGTGCGGTAAAAATCGAACGTGAGTTGCAGAAGATCCCGGGGCTGGAAAAGGTTAAAGTAAACTTTGCCACGAAAAGTATCGACCTGCCTGCCGATCAGCAGGCGGCGGCCCAGGAAGTTATCTCCCGCCTCGAACCGGGGGTGAAACTGATCGAAGAGGAAGAAGCGGAGGAGAGCGCGGAAAAAGCGGACCACCGGCGGTTGTGGGTGTCCGGACTTTTATTTCTCATTGGTTTCATTTTCAATGAAGAATTGCACCAGACGCCTTATTCCTGGTTGGAATATGTGGTGCTGCTGACCTCCTATTTCTTGGTGGGCTGGCCGGTGCTCACGCGGGCCGTCCGGAACCTGGTCCATGGTGAGCTGTTTGACGAGAACTTCCTGATGACCCTTGCCACCGCCGGCGCCATTGCCATTCACCAACTGCCGGAGGCCGCCGGGGTGATGCTCTTTTATGCCGTCGGCGAATATTTCCAGGAGCGGGCGGTCGACCGGTCCCGCCGTTCCATCAAAGTGCTGCTTGATATTCAACCGGATTATGCCAATTTGCAAGAGAATGGCGGTACCCGCAAGGTACGGCCCCAGGATGTCGCAGTGGGCCAAACCATCGTGGTTAAACCGGGTGAGCGGGTTCCCCTGGACGGGGAAGTATTATCCGGCGAGTCCTTTGTCGACACCTCCGCCTTGACCGGGGAGTCGGTCCCCCGGAAAGTGGAAGCCGGAGATGGCATTCTGGCCGGAATGGTGAACGGCGCGGGTTTACTTTCGGTTAAAGTGACCAAGCCTTACGGTGAATCTTCGGTCGCCCGTATTCTTAACCTGGTGGAGAAGGCCAGTGAGCGGAAAGCCCCCACCGAGCAGTATATTACGGTTTTTGCCCGTTACTATACGCCGTTGGTGGTAAGCGCCGCTTTTCTCCTGGCGGTCTTGCCGCCGCTCTTCTTGCCGGGAGCGGCCTTCAAGGATTGGTTATACCGGGCTTTAGTGTTACTGGTCATTTCTTGTCCATGTGCCTTAGTGGTTTCGATCCCCCTGGGTTATTTTGGCGGGATCGGGGGGGCGTCGCGCCAGGGTATCTTAATTAAAGGCGCCAACTTCCTGGAGGCCTTAGCCGACGCCCATACGGTGGTCTTTGATAAGACCGGCACCCTCACGAAAGGTGTTTTCCGGGTGGTTGAAGTGGCGCCGCGGAATGGCTTCAGCCAAGAAGAACTCTTAGCGGCAGCTGCCGGGGCGGAAGTTTACTCCAATCATCCGATCGCCCATTCCCTGCGCGAAGCCTACGGCCAAGAAATCCCCGCCGGCCTGGTTGAGAGTTACCAGGAGATTCCGGCCCATGGGATCAGCGCGGTCGTGGCGGGGAAACAGGTTTTAGCCGGGAATGACCGCTTGATGCACCGGGAAGAAATTGACCACGAGGACTGTGATGTCCAGGGGACCATTGTTTACGTCGCCATTGACCGGAAGTACGCCGGCTATATCGTCATCGCCGATGAGCTCAAAGCCGATGCCAAAGCAGGGGTGGAACACTTAAAAGCCTTAGGCGTGCAGCGCGTGCTCATGCTGACCGGGGATGACACCAGTGTGGCCGCCCGGGTCGCCGGCCAATTGGAGATGGACGGCTTTTATGCCGAGTTATTGCCCGAAGACAAAGTGGCGCGGGTGGAAGAATTGATGGCGGCGCTCCCCAACCGCCGGCGGCAGAAATTGGTCTTTGTCGGTGATGGGGTTAACGATGCGCCTGTCATTACGCGGGCCGATTTAGGGGTGGCCATGGGAGGTTTGGGGAGTGACGCGGCGATCGAGGCGGCCGATGTGGTCCTGATGGAAGGCGCCCCTTCCAAGCTGGCCCAGGCTATCGAACTGGCCCGGCGCACAAAGGGGATTATCCGGCAGAATATAGGTCTGGCGTTGGGAGTTAAAGCTTTCTTCCTCCTCTTGGGGACCTTCGGCGTGGCGACCATCTGGGAAGCGGTCTTTGCCGATGTGGGAGTGACGGTGCTGGCCGTCTTTAATGCGGCGCGTACCCTCGCTTCCGGAAGAGAAAGAAAGCGGTGCGCACCGGCAATTTAGGAAGATTGGAAATTAAGGTTGCGTTGGGCTCGAAATTAAATTAAAATAGAAAGATAGCAGCTTTTATGCTGCTATTTTCTTTCAACCAATCAAGCGCGGATTTGCAGCACATGTTGGGTACCAGAGGAGGAAACAAACATGAGAACAGGGACAGGGACACAGACTGAAACCGGACATTTTGATCGTCGGGATTTTTATCATAAAATGCTGACCCTCGCGGTCCCGGTGATGATCCAGAATTTTATCTCTTCCTTTTTAAATATGATTGATACGACCATGGTGGGGAAATTAGGCGAGACGGCGATCGCCGCCGTTGGCATCGCCAACCAGTATTTCTTCTTTTTTATGATGTTTATGATCGGCTTAAGCGCTGGTTGTGCGGTGTTTATCGCCCAGTTTTGGGGGACGAAGGACGTCAAGAACATCCGGCGAATCCTTGGGGTCGGCTTAAGCTCGGCGGTGCTGGTCGTCGCCATCTTTATGGTGGCGGGTTTTCTTGCTCCCCGCCGGATCATCATGCTCTTTACCCATGAACCCCAGATTATTACAGCCGGAGCCCGGTATTTACAGATTGTTCTCATCAGTTACCTTTTTACCGCCGTCACTTTTATCTACAACTTTGCTTTTCGCTCCATCGGCAATTCGCTCCAACCAATGCTCATCAGTACCGTTGCTCTTTTTTGCAATGCCTTCTTCAACTATGTGTTGATCTTCGGGAAATTGGGGGCGCCGGCGATGGGGGTAGCCGGAGCGGCGGTGGCCACGGTGATTGCCCGGGTGGTGGAGACGCTGGTCTTAGTGGTTTCGGTTTATCGCCGCCCGGGGGTGTTGGCCGCTTCTTTTAAGGAATTGACCGGTTTCAATTTTGAGTTTGTCAAAAGAGTTTACGCCACGATTATTCCAGTGCTTTTAAATGATATCTGCTGGGGGTTGGCCAGCCTCATCTATGCGGCGGTGTATGGCCGGATGGGCACCCAGGCGGTGGCTTCGATCCAGATTGTCAATACCATCACCAACCTTTTTATGGTGTTTGTTTTTGGGTTATCCAGCGCGACGGCGGTGATGATTGGGAATAGTATCGGGGCGAACGATCTCAGTTTATCCCGGGAATATGCCAGGCGGTTTTCGCGCTTGGGGGTGATCGCCGGCTTGGTTTTGGGTTTGCTGTTGGCGGTGGCTGCGCCTTATCTGCTTAAAATTTTCAACGTCTCGCCGGCGGTGCGGAACTATACCCTGATTATTACCTACACGGTTGCGTTGATCTTTTTTATCCGGGTTTATAATATTATCCTAATTGTCGGTGTTTTAAGGGGAGGCGGGGATGCGCGGGGCGCTTTTCTCCTGGAGGGTTTTACCATGTGGTTTATCGGTGTTCCTTTAACCGTTTTAGGGGCTTTTGTTTTTAAGTTGCCGGTTTATCTTGTTTACGGTTTAAGCCTTTTTGAGGAGATCACCAAAGCCCTCCTTTGCCTCTGGCGTTACCGCTCGGGACAATGGATACGCAACGTCACCCACAATTTGGGATAAGAGGCTGCCCTTCAGGGCAGCCTCCTGGCAGACCGATCAGACGCCGCCGGTCCTTGCCGCTTCTTCCACGCACAGGCCAAACTGCCGCCCGGTTCAGCGGAAAAGACTGCGGGCTACTTCATTTGCTTCATAAAAAGCGTTCATCGCGGTCCGGGGTTCCTTGGCGTCCCCGATCACATAGACTGGAGCCACTTCTTTTAATTCCGTTTCCAACATGTTAACGCTCTTCACCCCAACGGCAATCACCACGTGGTCGGCGGGGATCAGGGTCTTGTCCCGGTCGTCCAGGACTACGCCTTCAGCGGTAATCTTTTCTGCTTTGGCCTGGACCCGGACTTCGACTTTATACTCTTTAAGGCGTTCCATCAGGAAGGATTTACGGGCCGGTCCGATGGTGCGGGCGACATCCTCCATTGCTTCAATGACGGTGACCTTTTTCCCCATTTCTCCAAGGAATTCGGCAGTTTCCAGGCCGGTGGCGCCGCCGCCGATAATGACGACTTTATCGCCGACCTTCGACGGGTCGGCCAAGACTTCGGGGGCGAGGAGGACATTGGCTTGGTCGATCCCTTCGATCGGCGGTTTGGTCGGGGTGGAACCGGTGGCCAGGATAATCGCGTCGGGGTTTTCTGCTTGGATGTTGGCCTTGGTGCCCGGGGTATTGAGCCGGACGTCGACTCCGCTCAACGCCAATTGCTTGATTAACCACTCGACATCACCGGCGATCTCCTCTTTTTTCGGCGGTTTACCGGCCAGCCGCCATTGGCCGCCCAGTTCGCCCTTGGCCTCGAACAAAACCACCTCGCAACCGCGGTCTTTGGCGATCCGGGCCGCTTCCATCCCGGCAGGGCCACCACCGACGACCACCACTTTCCCTTTTTTCTTGACCGGTTCAAAAGTAAAGGTGGCCTCCCGGCCGCAAGCCGGATTTAAGATACAGGAAGCATGCTTTCCTTCGAGGAGCAACCGGTCGACGCACCCCTGGTTACAGGCGATACAATGGCGCATCTTGTCGTATTCTCCATTCATCACCTTGTTGGGCCAGGAGGGATCGGCGAGGAGACTACGGCCGACGGCAATGAAATCGGCTTTCCCTTGGACGAGGATCTCTTCGGCGAGGTAGGGATCGTTAATCCGGTCGACGGCAATCACCGGGACGGGGCAGATCTTTTTCACCTCCGTCGCCGCCCAGACGTTAAAACCACGCTCCAAATCCATCGGGGGAACGGTATAGCGCAAGGTCTCATAAACCCCAACCGAAACGTGGACGGCATCAACACCGTGTTGGACGAGGAGGGGGACGATCTTTTTCGTGTCCTCAATCGTTAAACCGCCCTTCACTTTCTCTTCGCCGCTCAACCGGTAGAGAATGGGATAGTCGGGACCGACCTTTTCCCGGACTTTGTCAATCACGGCCAGAGGGAACCGGGCCCGATTTTCCAGACTTCCGCCATATTCATCGGTCCGGTGGTTAGAATAGGGGGACATGAATTGGGCCAGGAGGTAACCATGGGCGCCATGGAGCTCCACACAATCAAAGCCCGCTTCTTTGGCCCGGCGGGCGGCTTCCCCAAAGCTTTCTACGATCTCCTCAATGAGCTCCTGATCCATTACGGTCGGCTCCTCCTGGCATAAAGGACAGGGGATGGGCGAAGGGGCGATAATCGGAAGACCGGTGACACTGGAATTGGTCTGGCGGCCGGCGTGCCACAACTGGACACAGGCTTTAGCGCCCCCCGCATGGATCACATCAGCCAGCCGTTTCAGGCCGGGAATAAAGCGGTCATCCCAGATGGCCGGGGAAGAGCCGCCGGAAGTGGGATGGACCGCCACGATCTCCACGGTGATCATGCCGGTGCCGCCAGCCGCCCGTACCCGGTGGTAATGGTAGAGTTGGTCGCTGACGGTACCGTCTTTGTTGGCCATCCCCGTACCCATCGCCGGCATGATCAGACGGTTTTTTATTTCTAGCGAGCCGATCTTGGCCGGGCTGAACAGGGTTGGGAAATTATTCATTCCTCTTCTCCTTTCTCCAAGAACAAGTTTGAATTTATTCTTTCCCTGTTTCCGGCAGTTAAAACCATCTGGGCCGCATAAGGTAAAGGAGTCGCCCTTTTGGCAGCTATCCGCCCGCAGAAAGCGGGATTCAGGCCAAGCCGGGGGGCGGGGTGGCGATGGCAGGAGGGAAGATTGGGGGTTATAACAGTTCGGTACGGCGCAAGGCGCGGAACATGGCGTCTTCGATTAAATCATAATAATTGATCTCATTGAGATCTAAATGCACCCCGTGTTTCCCGACCTTTACTCTACTCTCTTCACGGGAGGAACCATTGCTCTGCCCGAAATAGATGATCCCGCCCGTCCTCAGATTCTCCAAAGTATAGGTGAGCGTCAGGGAGCAAGTGGTTGTCACCTTGAAATAAAAAGACTTTGGCCGCAGATCCATCCGGGGACTGGGTTCGTCAACCACGATGTTCTCCAGGCCAATAGTGAGCAGGTAATCCAAGCCCAATTCATCCCGGCAAAACTCTTCCAGCCGGCCTTCCCATTGGGGTTGGCGTTTCATAAAAAGACGGGGATTAACCACTTGAAGGTCATAATGACGCTCTATGTAGTTAATAAGCGCCGTTTCTAACTGTGGTTGATAATAATAGGCTTCGGAATGGTCAGTGGTTTCCAAGACTAAAGCCAGCCGTTCACCGGCAAATTGGTCGAGAATCCCTTCTTCCTCCTCGCATCCGGCGCCGAAGACGATGATGATCAGGAAAGAAAGGATTAACCATGGAAGACGTTTTAACATAACATACCCTCCTCTTTGCTCTTGATGTTATTATAACGGAAGCGATTTGAATTTTAAATGGAATGTTTTCTGTTTTTGCGCGTTATACAAAAGAGAAGCCCAATCGTAAGGAGGAGTAATCTTGAATATTGCGTTTTATCTTACTCCGAAAGAAGAAGTGGTATGGATTGCCGAGGATTCAACCATACGGCAGGCTTTGGAAAAGATGGAGTATCACCGTTATACGGCGATGCCATTGGTAAATAAAGAAGGTAAATATGCCGGCACCATCACCGACGGGGATATACTGTGGAGCCTAAAGCGGTGTCCGGATTTGCGTTTTAAGGATCTGCATAAACTCCGGATCAAAGAGTTGCCCAGGCACCAAGATAATGAGGCTGTCTCGATCAACTCTCATATTGAGGATTTAATCCCGTTGGCCGTTTCCCAAAACTTCATTCCCGTCGTGGATGACCAAGAAAATTTCATCGGCATTATTAAAAGGAGCACAATTATCGATTATTTATATAAAAAACTTATTGCTTATAAATGTGGCTAAGAATGTGGTTAAGGACAGATTTTGAGCGTAGCGGCGGCAGGAGCCGGCCAACCAACCGCGTAATCTAATATTTCAAAGCATATAAAATAATGAATACCCAACCAGAGGCTACATTTAACACCGGTAAGATGACAAGTGGTGAAGAGAATTGGACCGAAACAGCACAACTCCGAAATATTACCGCTTAAAGGAGTACCTGAAGGAGCAGATGAAACGGGGGGCAATCACCCCCGGTAACCAACTGCCTTCCGAAAACATGCTGGCGGATCAGTTTAAGATCAGCCGGCATACGGTCCGGAAGGCTTTAAGCGATTTAGAAATTGAAGGTTTAATCTATCGGGAGCAAGGGAGAGGAACCTTTTGCGCCTATCCGGCGATGGCGAAAGGTCAAACTGTTGCGGTGGTGACTACTTATATCTCCGAATATATTTTTCCGGCTGTAATTAGAGGGATCGAAGAGGTGCTGAGCGCCGCCGGTTGCCTGTTGCTTTTGGCGTCCACCGGAAACGCCAAAAGTAAGGAGGCTACCTGCTTGGAAAACCTACTCCAGCAGAAGATTGCCGGCCTTATTATTGAACCGACCCAAAGCGCCCGGGAGAACGGCTATCTCGAATATTATCGGGAATTAGAAGCCCGGGGGATCCCCTACCTGATGCTCCATGCCTATTATCCGGAATTGGACCCGGCTTATCTTATCATGGACGACGAAAAGGGCGGCTATCTCGTGACCCAACACCTGCTCCAACTCGGGCACAGACGGATTGCCGGGCTATTTAAAGCCGATGATCTACAAGGGGTAAAACGGCAGGCCGGGTATGTTAAAGCTTTGGCGGAATATGGGGTCGAACCGTTACCGGAGTTAATCGGCGCTTATGAAACGGAAGAACTTTATTCCTACCCTTACCAGTTTACCCGGAAATTACTGAAACAAACCCCTCCGCCCACCGGGATGGTCTGTTACAATGACCAAGTGGCCTTATTTGTCCTGGAAGCCTTGCGGGAAGAAGGGGTTAAGGTTCCGGAAGAATTTTCCCTGATCAGTTTTGACGATTCCCATCTGGCGGTGGCTTCCGAGGTGAAACTGAGTAGTATCAAGCATCCAAAGACAGCCATGGGCCGTCAGGCGGCCCGCTTCATCCTGGATATGATAGAAAATAAAACCCATAAACCGCGCCTGATTTACCAACCTGAGTTGATTCTTCGGGCTTCCTGCCTGCCGGAGAAAAAGCGGGAAAAATAAACTTTGGAAAGAAGGAAAAAGGTTGGAAAAAGAGGTATTATTATATTAAGCTGTCTGCACAACTTTGTAAAAAATGGCAACAAGGTATTGCTTAAGTTTACTTACTTCCTGGCTTAAGTTGAATTCCCTTTGGTGACAAAGGCAGTCTTTGTGTCTTCCTACTTGTACGGACAAGTTGTTATATTGTGGAGAACAACATTCTACCCGGATGAATAAATGCTGGTCTAAATAGTAACATTTTTTGAGGAAGAAGGGGGGATTGGAGCGCGGTTGTGACCGAACAAAACGGATTTCTTGATCTAAAAAAATAAAATACAGGAGGTAAGGGAAATGGCAACTTTAGGGATGATTGTTGGCAACCGTAATTTCTTCCCATCGGAACTGGCAGAGGAAGGGCGCGGAAGGGTCCTTAAGGTCTTGGCGGAGTTAGGAATCGAGGTGGTATGTCTTACTCCGGATGACACTCCGTACGGGACGGTTGAAACCTATGAAGAAGCAAAGAAATGCGCGGCCTTATTTAAAGCCAATGCCGATAAGATCGATGGTATTCTGGTCACTTTGCCGAATTTCGGTGATGAGCGGGGCGTAGCTGATTCGATTCGCCTCTCCGGACTGAAGGTTCCGGTTTTGGTCCATGCCTTCCCCGATGAAACCACAGCGATGTCGATTGTCAAGCGACGGGACAGTTTTTGTGGGAAAATGTCGGCTTGTAATAACTTAAGACAGTATAACATCCCTTACAGTTTGACCCGGTTACATACGGTCGCCCCTGAAGAGGATAGTTTCAAGGAAGATCTCCTAAAATTTGTCGCTGTCTGCCGCGTCGTTAACGGTTTGCGCAAAGCCCGTTTTGGACAGATTGGTGTCCGTCCGGTAAACTTTACAACCGTGCGCTATAGTGAGAAGATTTTGGAACACAACGGAATTGCGGTCGAGCCTTACGATCTCTCCGAGATTCTGGGGCAGATTTCCCGTCTTCAGGACGATGAACCGGCGGTCAAAGAACAAGTAGAGGCGATCAAGGGTTATGCTTCCACGGCCGGGGTTAGCGCGGAGGCCCTGACCAAGATGGCCAAATTTGCCGTTGTCCTTAATCGATTAATTGAAGAACACGATTGGAACGGGACGGCGATTCAATGCTGGACAGCGCTGGAAGAATACTTCGGGGTCGTGCCCTGCACGATTATGAGTATGCTCTCCAACCGCAAGAACCCCAGTGCATGCGAGGCGGATATTACGGGGTTGATTGGCATGTATGCCCTGACGCTTGCATCCGGACGCCCCAGCGCATTATTGGACTGGAATAACAATTTCGGCGGGGATCAAAACAAATGCGTGCTTTTCCATTGTAGTAATCTCCCCCAAGCGCTCTTTGGTAATGAAGGGAAAATGGATTACCAAGCAATTATTGCCGGAACGGTCGGCGAAGCGAATACCTATGGGACGATTACCGGGCGGATCAAACCGACCAAGGCCACATACTGCCGGGTATCGACGGATGATCTGACCGGACAGATCCGCGCTTACGTCGGCGAAGGGGAAATCACCGATGAAGCATTGGATACCTTTGGCGGCTATGGCGTGATGAAAGTTCCCCAAATGCAAGACCTTTTACGTTATATCTGTGAGAATGGCTTTGAGCACCATGTGGCCCTCTGTCCCGGCGCCGTAGCCGATGTCATCAACGAAGCCTTTACCAAGTATCTGAACTGGCAGCTCTACTACCACCGTTAAATTTATGAAGGTTTTAAAAAGAACTAAGGAGGGATCAGTGGGTGGACAATAGCCTTAAATCAATGATTGACAACGGGCAAACGACCCTGGGCATTGAGTTGGGCTCCACGCGAATAAAAGCGGTGCTCATCGGGGAGGACCATACTCCCCTTGCCTCCGGGGGACATACTTGGGAAAACAAACTGGAAAATGGCATCTGGACATACAGCCTTGAGGATATCTGGACGGGGCTGCAAAGCTGCTATCGGGACCTGGCGGAAAATGTCCTGCGGCAGTATGGGGTGAAGCTCGCCCGCATCGGAGCGATAGGTATTTCCGCCATGATGCACGGTTATCTTGTTTTTGATCAAAATGATCAACTGTTGGTGCCTTTTCGCACTTGGCGGAATACCATCACCGGCCAAGCGGCTGAACTTTTAAGGAAAGAATTCAACTTCAACATACCCCAGCGTTGGAGTATCGCCCATCTTTATCAGGCGATCCTCAACAGTGAAGAGCATGTTAAAGACATTGCCTTTATCACAACCCTCGCCGGTTATGTGCATTGGCAGCTGACCGGGGAAAAAGTTCTGGGAGTGGGTGATGCTTCCGGGATGTTCCCCATCGATAGCAATATAAATGATTATAACCCGCGGATGTTACGCCAATTTGAACAGCTGATAGCCGATAAAAACTACAACTGGAAATTGGAGAATATTCTCCCCAAAGTGCTGACGGCGGGCGATCATGCCGGTTCCTTAAGTGCAAAGGGGGCAAAATTGCTTGATCCTACAGGCGCCTTACAACCGGGTATTCCCCTGTGCCCGCCGGAAGGCGACGCCGGCACCGGGATGGTTGCCACCAATAGCGTAGCTCCACGCACGGGTAATGTTTCGGCGGGAACTTCCATCTTTGCCATGGTGGTTTTGGAAAAAGAATTAGCAAAGGTCTATCCGGAAATCGACCTGGTGACCACTCCGACCGGTAAGCCGGTTGCCATGGTGCATTGTAACAACTGTTCTTCCGATCTTGACGATTGGGTAAAAATCTTTGCGGAACTTTTGGAAAAGATGGGGTATAAACCGTCCAAAGGTGAACTGTATTCTACCTTGTATAACCAGGCGTTAGCGGCGGATCCGGATGGCGGTAACCTGCTGGCCTATAACTATGTCTCCGGTGAACATATCACCGGGTTCGAAGAAGGACGTCCGCTATTTGTCCGTCAGCCCAACAGCAATTTTACCCTGGGTAACTTCATGCGGACCATGCTCTTTTCGGCGATGGGCTCCTTAAGAATAGGCATGGATATCCTAACCCGGAACGAGCATGTACGGATCGATAAGCTTTTGGGACATGGCGGTCTCTTCAAAACCAAGGGTGTCGCCCAGCGGTTAATGGCGGGGGCACTGAACGCGCCGGTTGCGGTGATGGATTCCGCCGGTGAAGGCGGCGCCTGGGGTATTGCCCTCCTGGCGGCCTATATGAAAAATAAGACGCAAGACGAAACCCTTGAGGCCTATCTTGACCGCAAAGTCTTTGCCCAAGAAAACATAAGCGTAATCGAACCTAAAGCAGAAGATGTGGAAGGCTTTGACCTGTTTTTACAGCGGTATAAGGACGGTCTAAAGATTGAAAAGGCCGCGGTCGAATTTTTCCGATAAAGGTCATGACCCTTGAAAAAATGGGGAATTAACGGCGGAGGAGCCCAACGGATTGCGATGATTCCGGCGGTGGCTGCCGGAATTGATCCTTCGGCCCGTAAAAGGTCTGAAGCCAGGGATTGGGAAAGAGAATCCAACGCGCGTTATAATAGCGCATGGAGGTGGTTTTATGCTTACCGCATTAAAAGATGAAGAACTGGCCGCTAATCTTGAGCTGAAAAGCCGGAATCTGATCATTTACACTTGGGGCAATGTCAGCGGGATCGACCGGGAAAAGGGGTTAGTAGTCATTAAGCCCAGTGGCGTGCCGTATGAAGACTTAACCGCTGAGCAAATGGTGGTGGTGGACCTCGAGGGGAAAGTGGTCGAGGGGAACCTGAAACCTTCATCCGATACACCGACCCACTTGTGCCTATACCAAAATTTCCCGGAGATCGGGGGCGTTGTCCATACCCATTCGCCTTGGGCAACCGCATGGGCTCAAGCCGAGAGGGGGATTCCCTGCTTGGGGACAACTCATGCCGATTACTTTTACGGTGAGGTCCCCTGCACCCGAAGGCTAAACGCGGCCGAAATCAAGGATGAATATGAGTTAAACACCGGTAAGGTGATTGTCGAGCGGTTTACCGGCCTTAACTACCTGGACTTTCCTGGAGTTCTGGTGGCAAACCATGGGCCCTTTACCTGGGGAACCGACCCGGCAAATGCCGTCCATAATAGCGTGGTCCTGGAAGAAATCGCGAAAATCGCTTTTTTCACGCAAGTGCTGAATGGGTCCGCTTCGGCAATCAGTCAAGAACTTTTAGACAAACATTATCTCCGTAAGCATGGGGCGGGGGCTTACTACGGGCAAGCCACCGGGAGGAATTGAAGTCAGAAGCGGGAGATCAGAAGGATCTCCCGCTTTTTTTTTCGCCCTGCGGCGTATTATAACTGGTGGATTGTCTATATTTAGTTGGTCTTTTCTTTATCATTCCTTAAAATAAGCATCATGTGTAAGGGCGATGGATGATAAGCATTTTAACCATATTTATGTTTTATTCTTCTTGGATCTGGCGTAAGCGGATCACATTCCAGGACAATTTGTTCAATACCGAGGTCACCCGTTGATCAACGACTTTGGTTTGCCCATTGGCCCGGGGCACAATGGTGTCCGGATGGTCTTTGGTATTGGTTGCCTTGAGGTCCGGATGTTCCAAAACGAGATGCTCGACCAGGTGGAAATTGGGGAAGCCAAGCAATTCAGTCTCCAGCACCAACTCCCCTTGCCAATCCCGGTTTACGGCGAAGATCGTCAATTCCTTCTTTTCTTCCTGCCAGACGGCAGCCGCTTCCAGATAGGGCACGGCGGAATAATCCTTGCAATCGTAAACGGGGGAACTGATGACCGGCAATAAAACCTGGCCCCGGCCAAAAAGGGAGGCATGCTGGAAAGGATAGAAGATACTCTGCCGCCAAGCCTTACCCCCGTTTTCCGTCATGATCGGAGCAATGACGTTGACGAGCTGGGCCAGGCAGGCAATTTTCACCCGGTCTGCATGTTTTAAGAGCGTGATCAGCATACAACCGACGAGTAAAGCGTCTTCCATGTTATAGATGTCTTCCAACCGGGGTGGTGCGAAAGACCAACGGGGAATCGCCCGGTCGGCTTCATTGGAATGATACCAGACATTCCATTCATCAAAGGAGAGGTAAACGGTTTTTTTGCTTCTTTTTTTCGCCTTGACGTAATCACAAACGGAGATAACCGTTTTGATAAAATCGTCCATATCCAAACTGTGGGCAAGGTAATTGGGCGTGTCCTGCTCCCGGTTGCCATAATAAGTATGCAACGAAATGTAGTCTACATGCTCATAAGTGTGTTCGAGGACCGTGGCTTCCCATTCGGGGAAGGTGGGCATCCCCCGGCCGGAACTGCCGCAGGCCACCAGTTCGATACTGGGATCGACCCATTTCATTACTTTCGCCGTTTCGCAGGCGAGACGGCCATATTCGGCGGCGGGCTTGGCTCCGATTTGCCATGGCCCGGCCATTTCATTCCCTAAACACCATGTTTTAATGGCGTGGGGTTTCGGGTAACCGTGGGTTTTGCGTAAATCACTCCAATAGGTGCCTCCCGGATGGTTGCAGTACTCCACCAGATGGCGGGCGGCGTCCGGACCGCGGGTGCCCAGGTTCACCGCCAGCATGACCTCGGCGTTGACTTTTTGCGCCCAGGTGACGAACTCATTAGTGCCAACAGCATTAGTTTCCAAGGTTTGCCAGGCAAGATCCAACCGGCGGGGACGCTTTTCCGGGGGTCCGACACCATCCTCCCAGTAATAGCCGGAAACAAAATTACCACCCGGGTAGCGGATAATTGGCGTTTGCAGTTCGCGGACAAGGTTGATGACGTCGCGACGAAACCCCATTTCATCGGCTTCCGGATGATCGGGTTCATAGATACCGCCATAAACAGCCCGGCCTAGATGTTCGATGAAAGAACCGAAAAGGCGGGGGTCGACTTCACCGATGCGGTAATCCCGGTCCAGGCGCATACCGGCTTTATTATAAGTCACCATCGAAATCTCCTTTCCAAATGATTATGAACGATTAAATCAAAAATATTATAATATAAATTTGTTATTAAGGTAAGATTTAAACTAAATTTAGGGATTGAGCCCCCGCGGGGATGGGGAAAGAAGTCGGGCAGCACTGAGAGGTGCTGCTTTAGTTATTCACCAGGAAAACAAAGCAGGGGAGGGTGAGCATGGAAAAAACGGTGGAGAGAAAGATCAGCCGGGATGATAAATGGGTATCGCCATTGTATTTCTCGGCCATCGCAGTGGTTAGCGCCGCCACCGGTGTGGCGGAGATGAGGACACAGATGCCTTGGAGCGGCGAGGGGAAATTAAACAAGTTGGTGCCGAGAAGGGCGATCAGGGGGATCGCCACCAACCGGACAAAAGTTCCGTAATAGAGGGCAACCCCGGAAAACATCTCCTTAAATTTAACCTCCGTCAGAATCGAGCCAACCACCAGCATGGAAAGGGGGGTGTTCATGGCGCCGACCAGTTCCAGTGCGGAGTAGACGGGAGGAGGGAGTTTGATTGAAAGGAGAAAACAGACCACGCCAAGACCGACCGCAATGATATTAGGGTTAGTGAAGACCTCTTTTACCGGGGAAGGGTTCCGCCCGCCGGTAAAGATCCGCACACCAATGGTCCAAACAAAAAGATTAAAAGTGAAGACATAAAAAGAACCGTAAAAGACGCCGGCTTTTCCGTAGAGGCTCTCCAGAAGGGGGAAGCCCATAAAACTGCAGTTGGAAAAGATCGTAGCAAAACGGAGTACTCTTTGGGCCGGTTCCGGATAGGATCGATAAAGCGCAAGGCCGATGAGGAAAGCGAAAAAATGGATGAAAAGGGCAAAGATGAGGACTTGTCCGGCGGCGGTAAGCATCGAACCGGTGTAATCGATTTGGAAGGAGATAAAGATGGTTAACGGACAAGTCACGTTAAGTAAGAACCCGGTTAGGCTTTTGGTGGAAGCTTGAGTTAAAACCCCTGTTTTCCGCACAATAAAGCCGATGACCATTATAAAAAATAGAATTAAAATTTGATTGATGATGATACTGCTGTTCATTGGGGGCTCCTTTTTCGAAGACTCTGCCGGAAGCTTATAATCTATTCTAACATGCTTTATTTAAAAAAAAAGGAACGTTTTGTGAAAAACAACCGGCTTGCCCTTGACAGGTACGGAAGTCATAATCTACAATATGAATGTGCGGTCATATGAATGTGAATTCACATTCATCTATCCGGACGGTTTTCGCTTTTGAAGCCCGGCAAGCCCTTGATTAGACGAATAAAATTCCCCTTTTTCAGTAGGGAATTTTAGTCTAGAGCTTACCGGTGCTGATAATTTGCCCATAGAAAGGAGGGGGATTCCGTGCCGAAAGATACTTTTTTTAACTTGCCGGAAGAGAAACGGCAGCGCATAATCGAAGCCGCCATTGATGAATTTGCCACCCACCCTTTTCAACAGGCGCGGGTGACGGCCATCGCCGACCAGGCCGGGATCGCCAAAGGTAGTTTTTATCAATATTTTGCGGATAAAAAGGACCTCTATACCTACCTGATGGGACTGATGTTCCAGAAAAAAATATCCTATCTCAACCAGGATCTGATGGAAAACCGGGGTAAATATCCGTTTTTCCAGTTGTTAAGGGAGGTTTTTATCAGCGGAATCCGTTTCGCCAAAGAAAATCCCCGCTTGGTGCCGATTGGCATGATGCTGGTCAATGATAAGCAACTTTATCATGAGATCTTTGGCCATTATGAGGATGCGAGTATCGAATTTTTCAGGAAAATGCTGGAAGAGGCCAAAGACCAAGGGGAGATTGACCCGGTTATCGATCCGAAACTGGCGGCGACGATGCTGATCGGGATGCTCTATTCATTAACCGATTTCCTGATCGAAGACGGGAAATTGGATCTGGATGACATGGCCATTATCGATCAGATGCTTTACTTTGCCGAGAATGGACTGAAGAAGAAAGATTGACTGACTTGCCGTTCGTCCCTTGAGGGACAGGGATAGGGCTAATCATGACTAAGCAACAGTAAGGAGGAGAGAAGAATGGCTTTATTGGAGCTTAAAGGGGTGAAAAAAATTTATGACCAGGGGAAGATTGAAGTTCCCGCGCTGCGGGGGATTGATTTAAGGGTCGGACAGGGGGAATTTACCACCATCTTTGGTCCCTCCGGTTCCGGCAAAACCACCCTTTTGAATCTGGTCGGCTGCCTGGATAAGCCCACGGCCGGGACGATCATCTTTGACGGCCGAAAACTGGATGACCTGGATAAAAAAGAGTTGGCGATGATCCGCCGGCATAGTATTGGTTTCATCTTCCAAAGTTATAATTTGATCCCGGTTTTAACGGCCTATGAGAATGTGGAGTTTGCCCTCCGGCTCGTCAATAAATATAACCCGCGGGAGACCAGGGACCGGGTCCTTGACATCCTGTCCGCCGTTGGCCTTGAGGGCTTGGCCCACCGGCGCCCCAACGAACTCTCGGGCGGCCAGAAACAACGGGTGGCGATCGCCCGTGCTTTGGTGAAGGAACCCAAACTGGTCCTGGCGGACGAACCCTCCGCCAATCTGGACTCGAAGACCAGTGAAGAAGTGCTGGCCGTGATGGCCAAGATGAACAAAGAACTGGGGACCACCTTTATCTTTTCCACCCACGACCCCCTCGTCATGGCCTATGCCCGCCGGCTCATCGAAATCCGGGACGGGCTCATCGCGAAGGACCAAAGGAGGGAGCAGGATGCTGTTCTTAACTAGACTGGCCTTTAAGAATTTAGCCCGGCACCGGAACCGGACCGTAATTACCTCAATGATTATTGCCCTCGCCGTTTTTATCTATATTTTTTACGATTCCTTGATTAGCGGGATGACGGTGATGTCCTACGGGACCTTGATCGATTACGAAACCGGCCACCTCCAAGTGGTCAACCGGGCCTATTGGGCTGAAGAGGAGAAACTGCCCCTGGAGAACCTTATTCCCATGGATGAAGCTTTGCAAAGGGAGATCCGGAACGGGCGCGGGTTTGTTGCCGCTTCGCCGGAACTGAATTTCCAGGCCCGCCTGAATAACGGTTGGGATGAACTGCCGGTGATGGGAAAAGGAATCGATCCCTCAGCCTTTAAAGGAGTTTTTGCTCTGGAGGACCAGTTGGTTGAAGGCGCCATGTTTGCTCCCGGCGAATACCGGGTCGTCTTGGGAAAAAGACTGGCCGACCTGATGGACTTGGGCCTAGGCGATTATGTAACACTTCAGGTTAAAGATAAAAATAAAGGCCTTAATACGATCGAAGCGGAGATAGCCGGTTTGGTGCATACCAGTAACCCCAATGTCAACCAGAATATTGTCTATGTGCCCCTGGATCTGGCCCAAGCAGCCCTGGCTGTTGAAGGGAGAGTAAGCAAGGTCATTGTCCGTTTGGCCGAACAGGATTGGGCGGCCAAAGTCGCCGTTGAGTTGGAACAGAATCTTAAAAGACACAACCCTGATTTGGCGGTTTATCCCTGGAGCCAATTGGAGGCCTTTGCCTTCCTTGGCGCCGCAAGACTGGAAAAACAGGTTATTCTGGCCATTATTCTCTTGATTGCCGCCATCGCCATCATCAATACGGTGATTCTGGCGGCGTTGGAACGGATGAGCGAGATCGGGATGATGAAAGCCCAGGGTTTACAGAACAAAGAAGTGGTTTATACCTTTGTGATGGAATCCACCGGTATCGGTCTCCTTGGCGGGGCCATCGGTGTGTTGATGGGGAGCATCCTCGTCTGGTTTCTGGCGAAATACGGAATTGATTTTGACGCCTTGGTAGGAATGGAGATGGCGGCCTTCGGGTTACCGGTTTTGGGTAAAATCTACGGCGTTTGGAACCCCAAAGGGATGATTACGGTCTTTGCTTTTGGGGTCCTCATCTCTTTCCTGGCCAGTATTTGGCCGGCCTATTGGGCGGCGGATAAGGATCCGGTGCAAACGATCTATCATCGTTGAGGGGGTGTAAGGATGGACTTTATCGCGAAAATTGCCTTTAAAAACTTATTCCGAAGCAAACTACGGACTTTGGTTTCGATTGCCGCGATTGCCTTCGGGGTGATGATCATCGTTTTTGCCCGCGGGATTGTGCTAGGGATGATTGAGACGATTTATGACGATCACATTCAGTTTAACTCAGGCCATATCAAGATCGTCACTGAAGAATACCAGAAGCGGGAACGCCTTCTGACCTTGAATTACCCGGTGGATGGTTTTACCGGTGAGGGCGTGGGAGGAATGATGGCGGAACTGGAAAAGATTGAAGGCGTGGAAATGGTGATTCCCCGCCTCAAATTCGGGGCTATGGTCAGTACCGAGGACGAACTGGTGGCCTTGAGCGGTTGGGGGGTAAATCCCGGGCTGGAATTGGCCTTTACCGATCTGGAAAATGACTTGGTGGAAGGGAGAATGGTGCGGCCCGGTGAGCGTGAAGTGGTTATGGGCACGGCTTTATTGGAAAAAATCAACCGGCAAGTCGGGGATAAAGTAACCATAGTCTATAATACGGCCTTTGGTTCGCTCAAAGGGAGTACTTTTACCATTGTGGGACGGATAGAAAGCACTTTAAAGTTGCTGAATGAAACCGTCGTTTATCTGCCTTTGGACCAAGCCCAGGCCTTACTGGAGATGGAGGAGCAGGCTACCGAACTGTTATTGGTGACTACCAATCTCAAGACGGTTCCCCGGGTCCTGCCGGCGGTCCGGGGGTTACTGGCTAAAGCCGGGGCCGGTGACCGTTATTTGGTTTTAAGCTACCGGGAGACCAGTGATCTAATTCCCCTGATGGATCTGTCGAGGATCATCTTTAACTATATTTACCTGCTCATCGTCTTACTCTCCTGTATTGTCGTGTTTAATACGATGGTTATGATTATCCGGGAACGGACGAAAGAGATTGGGATGATGACCGCCCTGGGGATGGAAGGGAAAGACATCTTGCAACTCTTTGCCATCGAAGGTGCCTTTATGGGGGTGGCCGGCAGTTTGGCCGGGGCGGTCCTGGGTCACTTGGTCACTGCCTATTTGGGGAAAGTCGGTTTCGATTACGGGCAGGCCTTATCCAGTATGGATGCGGAAATCCTCTTTGACACCATGATTTATCCGGTCGCTTCCGCCGGTAATACCATCTTTGCTTTTGTGTTTGGGGTGATCGTGGTCACGCTTGCCTGTCTGATTCCGGCCCGGCGGGCGGCCCGGTTGGAGCCGACCATGGCCATGCGGGAGTAAATCAACTGGCAGATTATTGCTAACGGGACCCGGAGTCCAAGTTGAACCCCATTATTATAAAGTTTAATGCGCTTTCCTTTTACAGACCATAAAAGAAGGGAGTCGGGCGTGATGAAAAAAATACTGGTAAGCACGGTTGTTATCTCCATGCTCATCTTGGTTTGGGTTTCGGGTGCGCTGGGCGCGCTGACGGCGGAAGAGATCATTAGACGGCGGGACGACAATCAATATTTTTCCACCGCAAAGATCGAGGCGGAGATGGTTATCATCAACCGGAACCGGAAAATAGTGAAGACGATGACTTCCTATGCCCAGGGCGACAATGGATTGGTGATCTTCACCAATCCCCGGGACCGGGGCACGAAGTTCTTGAAACGCGGCGACGACCTCTGGATGTTCTTCCCGGAGGCGGAGGATCTGGTGAAGATCTCCGGGCACATGCTGAACGAGGGGATCATGGGTAGTGATTTTTCCTACCAGGATGTGATGGAATCGGATAAATTGACGGAGTTGTATAAATTTGAACTAGTCGGGGAGGAAGAGTTGGACGGACGCCCTTGTTATCTCTTGGAAGGCACGGCGGTGGAAGGGAAGGAAGTCTCCTATTACCGGCGGAAAGCTTGGATTGACAAGGAAAGGTTTGTCGGACTGAAAGAAGAGTTATATGCCCGGAGCGGGCGCTTATTAAAGGTCATGGTCGTGACCAAAGTGGAGAAACGGGAAGGCCGTTGGTACCCGATGGTTTCCGTCATGGAAGATAAGTTACGGAAAGATACCCGCACCGAGTTTATCGTGCATAGCATAGAGTTTAACCCGGAGATCCCGGCAGGAACCTTTACCCTGGAGAATTTACGGTAGGACAGGTGCAACGAGAGCCGGGTGACGGGCGGTGATTGAGTTTTGTACCGAGTGACGAGAGGGGGTTATTCCGGTGCGGAAAAGCCTGGTCATTTTAATCCTGGTCTTCGCCGGAACTTTAGTGACGGCCCCGGTCTGGGCGGTCGAAGCCGGCGGTAAAATAGGGCTTGGCTATAGCGGTACTTGGTTTGAAAACGGAACCTTTCAAGATGAATTCACCGACTATCTCGATCTGGAGCTTTACCTTCCCCCGCTGGGGAGGACGGAAGTCAGTTACGCCTTCCGGGTTACTTCGCCCTTGGAGGGGCTGACCGCCAGTCAGGAGACCGGTTATTTCACGAAAAAGCTCTATGTAAAGCAGCGCTTTGACCGTTTCCAGCTGACGGTTGGCCGGCAACCGGTCTCCTGGTCCTTCGGCTCCTTGTTGAACCCGGTTGATTATACAATCGGGGCGGAGGCTTTCCAACAAGAAAGTGCCGGTAAATTTACGGAGGCAGTCGAAGTCTATATCCCGCTAAACTGGAACTCCGGTTTGGCGCTGGTGGCTTCTTTTCCGGCGGGGTTTACGCTGGAAACGGCGAAGCTGAAGTGGGGGGTGAGAGGCCGGTTCGGAATAAAAGGTTATGATCTGACCGTCAATTATGTGCATGAAGCGGAAGCGGCCGGCGCGGGGAGCGACGGATCCATTGGCTTTATTCCCCTTCCCCGCCGGCGGGCCGGATTTACTTTCAAGGGCGACCTGGGGGATTTGGGGGTGTATGGCGCCTTCGGCCATTATTTCGGTGAGGGTACAGCGGAGAATAATAGTTATTTAGCAGGGATCGATTACAGTTACAAGATTAATTATGATCACAAATTAACGATGCAGTTGGAATACTTGGGCCTTGAACGTAATAATCTAGCTTCCTTACTCGGAGGGTATATGATCTTCCCCGGCGAACAGGAAAAAATTAATTTAGTCACCGGTCATCTGGCTTATCCGCTTGATGATTTTTCTTCCATCGCCTTGACGGCCATGGCCAGTCTGGATGGGAGCAAATACCTGCTTGCGCCAAGTTATCAAAGTATTTTGCCCGGTGATCTCGACCTGGAGCTGAAGATGGTGTTTTTCCTGAGCGAAAGCATGCCAAATTTTACTTCTTTTGCCGTGAACTTAAACTATCCGTTTTGAACCAATATTTCACCGGATTATTGTGTACACTTGACAATAGTTGTGTCCGGTTATATGATCAGGGCGGGGTGGCTGATAATGGAAAAATACCTTACCGCCTATGAACTTGCCGATCTGCTAAATATCTCGGTGGAGACAATCTGGAGGTACACCAGGCAGAAAAAAATCCCCGTAATCAAACTGGGGGAGAAAAAGTACCGTTATAAAAAAGAAGCGGTGCTGGCGGCGTTGGCCGCCGGGGGCGCTCTGGCAAAAGAAGAAGAAGCAACTTACGGAAAACAGGGCGCATATACCTATGAAGACTACTTACAACTGCCGGAAGAGCCGGGTTACCGTTATGAGATCCTCGACGGCTTCC
This sequence comes from Bacillota bacterium, assembly GCA_012735135.1. GTDB lineage: Bacteria > Bacillota > UBA4882 > UBA10575 > UBA10575 > Capillibacterium. The sequence goes on from JAAYHY010000010.1 coordinate 23,075, forward strand.
TGGTCAAAGAACCCTCGCCTTCCGTCCGGCACCAAAGGGTATCCCGGGAGTTACTATACCAGTTGAAAAAGTTCTTTGACCAATTTGACCCGGAGGGAGAAATCTTCAATGCTCCCTTGGATGTTACTTTAAGTGAGTGCAATGTGGTTCAACCGGATCTTTTCTTTATTTCCGGCGCCCGTCGGGAGATCATCCGGCAAGACCGGATCGACGGCCCCTGTGATTTAGTGGTGGAAATAATGTCTCCGGCAAACCGCCGGAAAGACCGGCTGAGAAAGATGGAAATCTACCGTAAAGCAGGGATCCCCCATTACTGGCTCCTTGACCCGGAAGAGAAGACGCTGGAAGCATTTTTGCTCCAAGGAGAAAATTACCTTTTGGTCTTTGCGGGCGGGCCGGAAGACGAGTTTACGCACCCGGCATTTCCCGGTTTAAACCTTGATCTGGAAAAAGTTTTTTATAATCCCGATTTGGACCCGGCCGGTTGACATTGGCCACGGCGGCGTTTATAATAAGGGCGGTAAGACCAAAAAAATGAAGAAAGGGTAAGGAATCAGCGGCTAATGTTCATCTGCTAATTCACTCAAAAGACAACGCAAAACGCTTGACGCAGGCGAAGTCAGCACGCTTGGCTTTCTTTAGCGTGTGCTTAATCAACGGTGAGTGGATAGTGGTTGAACACGGCCGGCAGCCCCGGAACAGTAGGAACAAGCGGTCTTTACTATTGATGGTGAAAGCAGAGCATAGAGCTTTTGGCTATTGCCTATCCGGTTATCCGTTTCAACCCTATCCCCTTCCGATGTTGAGGAGGGGTTTTTTATTTTACTACTGGAATGTTCTAATATCAAAAAGTATTTTGGCGAGCGCTTGATTATCGGGCTGGAGCGTTTAAATATTTACTCGGAGGACCGGATCGGCATTGTGGGGCCTAACGGCGCCGGTAAATCCACCCTGGTTAATATTTTAAGCCAAAGGCTGGCGCCGGATGAGGGCTGGGTGAGGCTCTATGGGAGTTGCGTGTACGTCTCCCAGTTGGAACCACCGGTCAGGAAAACGATCGGCCCGGAGATGGCTTCTAAATTCGGGGTGCCGACCCACTGGGACGAAAAGATGAGCGGTGGGGAGAAGACCCGGTTTAAGCTGGCCCAAAGCTTCGAAACGGACAGCCTGTTGCTCTTTGCCGATGAGCCCACCACCAATATTGATCTGGAAGGCATCGAACTGATCGAAAAACAGCTGGCTGAGTACCGGGGGGCGCTGGTGCTGATCGCCCACGACCGCGATTTTCTGGATAAGCTGTGCAATAAGATCCTGGAAGTAGAGAACGGAAAGATTAAGTTGTACAACGGCAACTATAGCGCGTATAGCGCGGAAAAGGCCAAAGAAAGAGCGAGGGCCCAATTTGAATATGGACAGTATATCAGCGAGAAAAAACGGCTGGAACGGGTGGCCTTCAATCTAAAGGATAAGGTCAAATCGATTAAGGGACCGCCAAAGAGAATGGGCAATTCGGAGGCCCGCCTCCATAAGATGGGGGGACAAAAGGCCAAGGCCACGCTGGAACGGGCGGTAAAAAATGTGGAAGCCCGCATCAGGCATCTGGAGGTGAAAGAAAAACCGCCGCAACAAAGGGCGATTAAACTGGATCTGGACGCCACCAGGGAGTTGCAGAGTAAAGTTATTATTGAAGGCCGCCATTTGCACAAAAGTTTTGGCCCCAAGGTTCTTCTCAATGATGCGGATTTTATCATCACCAATGGGGATAAGGTGGCTTTAATCGGGCCGAACGGTTGCGGGAAAAGCACTTTACTCAAGATGATTATCAATCGGGAGGCGGGGATCAGGGTTGCGCCGGGGGCGAAAATTGGCTATTTCAGCCAGGATCTGAGCATCTTGGATGAAAACTTAACTATCCTGGAAAATGTGATGGCCGGGAGTATCTACCAGGAGACTTACGCCCGGATCCTGCTCGCCCGGTTGTTATTCAAAGGGGAAGAGGTATATAAGAAAGTAGGTGTGCTCAGCGGGGGGGAACGGGTCAAGGTTTCCTTCGCCAAAATCCTGCTGCAAGAGATCAACCTGTTAATCTTGGATGAACCCACCAACTATCTGGACCTTGCCGCCCTGGATGTGATCGAGGAAGAACTCCGGAACTATACTGGCGCTTTATTATTTGTCTCCCATGACCGCCGGTTAATCAGCGCGGTCGCCAACCGGATTATGACGATTGAAAACCAGAAAACCAAATTGTTCAACGGCAGCTATCAGGAATATCTGAGGAAGAAACAACAAGCGCCGGACGATGGCTTAGGGGAGGTCAAAAAACAGATCTTTGTCTTGGAGAACCACTTATCCGAGCTTATCGGACGCTTATCCATGCCCGCGAAGAAAGATGATGTCGAGGCCCTCGACCAAGAATACCACGAGGTCTTGGGGGAATTGAAAAGACTGAAGGCGAGGCTTAGGGGGGAAAACGGGGTTATTTCATAACACCGGCTAACGGCTGGAGACTAAAATAGTCCAATGCCTGGTTGACTGTGTCGAGATCATATATTTTTTTCTCTAAACAGAATTGAATTACCAAATCAAAGGTATCGCTCTCCGAAAGGGAGTAACCGGCCGCCGCTAAAAGTTGGCCGGTTTCTTTTTTGTTCAGTTCGAGAGCAAAGGCCAGGGCCAGCACCGTTTTTTTCCCTGGATGATAATGAGGATTGGACCTTATTTTTGAAAAATGCCGGCGGTCAAGACCCGCCTTTTTATAAATCTCGGTATCTTGGACCCCTTTTTCCGCGATGAAGTGAAAGAGGACCTGGTTAAAGGTTAGCTTTCGTCTGCTCTTTACGTAGTCTTCCAGTTCACGATTGGAGATATCCGCCAATACATATCTGGACGGAGCGGAAAGCGCATAATCAAGGGGTTTGTGTTTTTTTTCGATGAACACCTGTAAGTCAAATAATTGTTGTTTGGAAAGCATTACGGCAGCCTCCCTGGGTGTCGCCGGAAAAGCGACCAAATTATCTATGAATTCAGTTAATATTATTATAACATGAAAAAAGTGAAAGGATGATCGGGTTGAAGCAGGAGCGAACTGAGATTATTTTTCTCCTTGACCGGAGCGGTTCAATGGCGGGACTGGAAAGCGACACCATTGGAGGGTTTAATGCTTTCCTCGAAAAGCAGCGTCAATTGGAAGGGGAAACCATTGTTACGGTAGTTCTGTTTGATGACAAGTATGAGATTCTCTGGAACGGTGTGAAGGCGGATACGGTGAAGCTGACCGAAAAGGAGTATTTTGTCCGAGGGCTTACGGCGCTGTTGGATGCGGTGGGGAAGACCATTTTGGATGTGAGTTACCGCTTAGTAAGGCTCAAAGAGGAAGAAAGACCGGGTAAGGTAATCTTTGTGATTACCACCGATGGTAAAGAGAATTCCAGCCGGGAATTTACCTATGAAAAGGTGAAAGAGCTGATCAAGCAGAAGCAGGAGAAGGATGGTTGGGAATTCATCTTTCTTGGCGCCAACATCGATGTGGCAAAAGAAGCCAAGGCGATGGGGATAAGAGATGATTATGCCTATAAGTTTGAGGCATCCGAAGCGGGGATTCGGGAGATGTACAATGTTGTCCATAGTTCGGTGTCAGAACTGAGAGGTGGTCAAAGGGAAAACCACTGAATCAAAAAAAGTCCGAAGATTAATCCTTATCTTCCCTGGGTTTTAACTAGTGGCAGGAAAAAGCCGGAACGGGTTGAAGTAACACTCCTTATATTTCGTTGATTAAAGGAGTGGTTAGGAAATGGATTTTTTCATCAGACCCGTCCAGGCAGGAGACGGGAAAGGGATCAATGAACTCCGGCGGATGCCCGGCGTCTTTGAAAATATCTTGGGTATTCCCTCGGAAAGAATTGATTATAACGAAAAGTATCTTGCCAATTTGGACCAAAACACCCATGAATTTGTCGCCGTCAGTAAAAATGAGGCGGGGGAAGAGAAGATTATTGGGGTGGCCGGCCTGACCGTTTATGCCAATCACCGTTTGCGCCATAGCGCCGGCCTCGGGATAATGGTGCATAAAGACTACCAAAACCAGGGGGTGGGTTCCGAGCTACTTAAAGCCCTGCTTGATCTGGCTGATAACTGGCTGATGCTGGTGAGAGTGGAGCTAACCGTTTTTACCGATAATGAAAGGGCGATCCACCTCTACGAAAAGTTCGGCTTTGAAAAAGAGGGGGTAAAAAGGCTAGCGGCAATCAGAAACGGGAAGTACGATGATGTGCTGATGATGGCCAGGCTTAAAACTTACGGAATAAGCAATACGGCGAATTAGTTTACGGGAAGTGGCAGGAAACAACAGGAAACGTTGGAGTTAGAAAATTTAATCTTGAGCGGAAGTACCAGCCACTTCACCAGGGATTTTTCCCGTTAAGCCAACCGTTTATCTCCCAGTGTTCCCGGTCGGTCGGGTTCCAATCACTTGATTTTTGCATTAAGCCCATTAATTTAAAGATTACTTTTGTCTTTAGTCCGGGTTTAACTTTTCCTTGCTTTTTTAAAATCTTCACTGCCAAACGGGAAACTTCTTGTTCGATCCGGGCTTTCTTTTTGGCCGGAACCATCTCCCAATTGGTAGCCCCTACATTTTTCGCGTAGCCGTAACTTCGGGGTATTCCCCAGTTAAAGAAGTGTCGCCGCAGATCTTTGGTGACTTTTTTGGCCCCGGCGCCGGCCGCGGTCGAAACCGCCAGCCCTATTTTACAAAACATTTGCGGATGGGGCCGGTGCGGCAGCCAGCGGTAACCCATATGGTCAAGGAAGGTCTTAAGTTGGCCGGTCATGCCCAAAACATAGCACGGCGAAGCCAGGATCACCAGATCGGCTTCCTGAATTGCCCTGACCACCGGTTGCACAACCTCCGCATGGGGACATTGGTTCTCACCTTTGACGAAGCAATTACAACAACCGATACAGGCAGGAGGGGTATCTCCAGGCATATAATATTCAACGATTTCCGTATTCTCCCCGGCTAGTTTATCCAAGAACAGCCGGGTGATATTATACGTGCTGCCTTTATGATTTTGTCCATGTAAAACTGTGATCTTCATCTTTTTCAATCCCCTCTCATAATAATTAGTTCACCCCTTTCCACAAATATCCTTTAATGAGATAATTAATTACTCTTATCCGCAGAAAAAACCTGGACTTATGGCAACAGCAGGAAAATCGCCAAAGATAAGCGAATCTTATTGTAATTAAGGGATCTTTACCAAAAAGGATATGGACATCACACCTTAGAGGAGCTGGAAGTGATGATTACCGGTGCGATTAAGAATAAGGTCGATAAAATATGGACCGACATTTGGGCGGGGGGAATCACCCAGCCACTTACTGTGATTGAGCAGTTGACCTACTTGATGTTTATCCGTTCCCTGGATGAAAAAGAGATTGAGAATGAGAGCTTGGAAGCGCTGGGAGTGGAAGTGCCAAAGAAGATCTTTCCACAGACCCCTGAGGGAC
>JAAYHY010000098.1 GCA_012735135.1 Bacillota bacterium
GGAAGAAACTCTTCCGGGGCAATCCGCGTCAACCCATCAATTCTAAACTCCTTGATCACCGGGTTTTCCACCACCCGGAAGATGATCTTTAAGCCACCAAGGAATTCTTCGGCATAGGGCTCCACCAAGGCAAAATATCCCAGGTTCATAATGGCCTGCTGGTCTTTGGCCACCGCTTGCCGGTCCAAAGGTTCGCCCAACCGGGTATTGGTAATCGCCTGGAGAATTTGTTCTTCTTTCACCTGTTCGTTACCGGTAACCTCCACCGACAGAACAATTTCTCCGACGGCCAGTGCCGGTCCGCTCAAAAACGTGACTAGAGCTAAAGTAATCGCAAAGGTGATTATTAATCGGGACGGGATTTTTAAGATCCTCTTCACCGCATTGGCCTCCTTTTTTCGTTAAACTAGAGAAGCGAACCGAGGAACTCAACTTTTAGGAAATTCGTGATCGGATATCCCTTTCCCTGCTTGCCACGGATAATGTTTTTCGGTAAACCTGGCGAAAAATACGGAAAATGTTTTAAAATCTTAAATTATACTGGAATTGCCAACGGATACCCTCCGCCGCCGAGTAATCTCCCAACAGGGAAAAGTTAGGGGCAAGCTTCCATTCAAGGGTCCAAACCTGTTCCGCTAAAGAAGTCAGGTTTCTGCTATACGAAAGGTATAAATCTTCACTTAAAGATTTCCCCACATTCATCCAGAATGTTCCTTCCTGCCGGTCTTGCTCCAAGGTAAGAAAATCAATGGGGATAACACTCCGGAACTGGTCAAGAAAACGGCCGATAAATAGGTCACCGACCATATTAATATTCTCCTGGAACATATTGGCAACGGTAAGACTACCGCCCTCGATCTTCTCCGGCCAGTTCAAAAGTTTTATAATCTCTTCCCGGCTTTTCGGGGGAATGGAAGTGGGATTCAGCTCCAAACTTTCCAGATCTCCCAACCATCCTTCCGTACTCACGGTAACTTCCGTCCCCGCGAGATAACGGGTGGCTTCCAACTCCAGATAGGGATAGAGTTTATAATCGGGCCGAAATTCCGCCCGCAAAGTTTTGATCCGGAAAGTATCGCCGAGAAAATTTACCCAACCGCGGGTCGATGTCAACTCCCCATTCAACTCCGGTTTCTGCAGGCAACCGCCCACCTGCAAGCGGCCGTTAAAGGGAATGTAGGCCATCCCGTACATCCGGAAATAAACATCATTGGCCGCTTCACATTCCAGGTCCAAATCCAAATCAAAAGGAAGGGCCGGGCCTGTCCCCTCTGGAATCTCAATCCGGGCTTTCCGCAAAGTTACTTTTCCGTGGAGGGAAGGCTTGGTCACGGGACCGGTTAAGGCCAATTCCCCACTGACTAATCCGTCAAAAAAGGAAGGAGCCAAATGGAGATTATCGCCCCTTAAGCGCAGGGCAAAAGATTCCAGTCTAAGCCCGTTCGAGACAATCCGGCCTCCTAGCCGGAAACGTCCATTACCCAAACGGCCTTCCAGGTAAGTGCCTTCCTTATTATTCAATCCCCGGAATTCCAACCCCCGGTTGGAGAAAGAAAGGATCCCATTGACCTCTTTTAACTCCGCCGGCAGGGTTGGAACCTTGCCCCGTCCACCGGAAATCGTCATCACGCCTACTAAATATGGGTTCTGCCATGTTCCATTCAGTGAGATCAAACCATCAATGGTTCCACCGGTAATGACCGGTTCCTTAAAAAGAGCATTAAGGGCGCTGGCTTCCATCCGTTCCACCGAAAGCCCCAGATCAATCTGGCTGTAGCGGTGGGGCCAAGTAGTGGGCAACTCCAACTTACCAAACCAGGCCCGGTTTAAAGGAATACTCCCCTGAATCGACAAACGATTGGCTATTAAGTCCTCGGCCTCCAGAAAAACCAAATCGTCGCTGATCCTCCCCGTCAGCCCAAAGGAAGCCAGATTAAGATCGTCCCAGGTTATATCCTGGAATAACGCCACAAAGTCTCCTTGCATCCCCTCCGCCGTTGTGGTCAAGGCCAGATCCAAGTTGCAACGGCCGGCCGCCGGCAAACCAGTCTGTCCAACCAAGGCAAGCAGGGGGGCCAAGGAAAAGTTCCTGGTATGCGCCGAAAGCTCCAATTGTTGACCCGCCGTATAAACGATTGAGGCAAACAATTCGCCCTGGCCATCCTCGAGCAGTAAACGATTGACCGTCACCTGTCCGTCATGGATTAATAAATCAAGTTCACCGCTGAGGGGGGTAAACCCGTTGATTTCACCGTTCTCAATCCGGGTAATCAGGCGGATCTGGGGCTCGGCCAAGGCGCCAAAGAGCCGTAAATACCCGGTCACTTTCCCATCGAGGCGCAAGTTAGGCGCCCGACCGGTCAACAGTAATAAATTGGCCAGTCCCGTCCCGTCCATTTTTAAACCAAGGTCCAAATCGGGCTCAGTTCCCGTCCAATCAATCCGCCCATAAACCGTTAATTCTTCTTCACCCCGGTTCACCAGCATTTCATCGAAGGAAAGGATCCGGTCTTCCCAGGAAAGAGCGCCGGCGATCCGGTCTAAGGCAAAACCGGCGATCACCGGTTCATTTATGCTAAGCTGACCGACGAAAACCGGTTCGGCTAAAGAGCCCTTTATCTTCCCCCGCCCGGTCAGCTTTCCCGCAATTTTCTTTAATACCGGTTGTTTTTTTAGATATTCCCCTCCCAGCCGGGGTAAAGCTTCAAGGGGAAAATCCTCGACCGCCACATCCAGATCCAGTTCCCGGCTGGCGCTGATTTTCCCTTTACCTTCAAGCTGCATGGCGGTTGACCCGAGGGAAAGACCATCAAGGTGAAGGTACCCTTCCTCCCAGCGGAAAGCAATGGCCCCGTCTCCTATATAATACTGATTTAGGGTAATCCCCGCTCCCTTAATATCCCCGGAAAAGAGCGGTTTTTCCCATCCCTGAACCTTTAATCGGAAGTCGGCCAAGCCCGCCAGCGCCACCGGAAGCTCTTCCGGTAATAAAGAGGCCAAATCCTCAAATAAAAGATCTTCGCCGTCGGCGGTTAAAAAGTAATAGGGCCGGTCTTGCCAATCGATCACTCCGGTCAGGTGAATTTGACCGGCCGGGGTCAACAAAAATGAATCCCTAACGGTCAACTGGTTCCGGCCGATTCCACCTTGGAGTTTGAGGGTCCCCAGTTCCTGCCCGTTATAGGCTAAATCATGGACCTCAAGCCACCCTTCACCCTGGATCCGCTGAACTTGCCGCCAATTCCCTTTCACCTGCAGCAAACCGTTGACTTTACCGCTGATTCCGGTCAAGGACGAGGGCAGCCATTGGTCCACCGTTTTCAAACCACGCAAGACGAGGTCCCCTTCGTAGTCTCCGTTTCCAGGCTGAACCACGCCGCTGGCAATCGCCTTTCCTGTTTCTTCCTTGAGCATGGCCCAAACCGTCAACTGTTCCTGGCCCCCGTTAAGCAAAAGCCGGAACTGGTCAAAGGAAAAACTGCCTACCCGGCCAGTGTTCACGGTAAGCTCTGCCGCGCCGGACAACGCCGACAGGGGGCCTCCGATCCGGAGATTCAGGTCAGCCGTACCGGCCAGCGCAGGTATGGAGTTTTCCCCGGCAAAAAACGAAGTCGGCACTTTCGCCAGGCTTATCCCTTTCATTACTGCTTCCAGCCGGAGGGAGGGCTCACCGGTCAAGTTGAGCATTTCTCCGGTGGCCACCGTCTCCCCGTCAAAAGCCTGCACGGTCAAATCTTCAACCTTAAGGTGATCAGTCGACCATTGGTAAATCCCCTTCAGTTTCAAAGCACGGAGGGGAACCCCTTCCACCGTTAACTGCCCGGCGGAAATCTCCCCTCTGATCTCCGGCGCCGCCAACCGGCCATGGACAGAAACCGCCGCATCAACCAGGCCACCGGTGAGCAAAAACCCCGGTGAAGGCAAGCTTTCTACGGACATTTGCCTAATTTCACCTTGTAAGCTTAAGGTAGGATCTTGAAAATCAAGGATCTCCCCTTGCAGGAAAAAAGGGGCCTTCCCGATCTGCCCTTGGCAGGAAGAAAGATGAATTCCGTCGTTGGCGATCCGGGCGGAAAGCCGGAGGTTTTCCAGGGTAATCGAAGATGCCGGAACCGTTAACCGGCCATCCACCATACGCACTTCACCAGCGAGACGGGGCGCGCCGATCTTTCCGGCAATTTGGAGGTTCAGATCGAGCCATCCCGCCGGCGCCCACTCTTTTAACACCGGAAACACGCTTGTCCAATCCGCCGGGTTTAAACCGGCCGCCTCCAGATTCAAGTCAAGCCCCAGTGAAGCCGCAGCCAAATTCCCGGAGAGGTTAAACTGTCCTTCCCGGTACCGTCCTTGAAAGCGCCGCACCGCCACTCCTGTAGACGAAACGGTCACATCGGCGTCAAGCGCTTCCAACGGATAAGGCAAAGCAGCTACCCGCCACCGGGAATCGGCAAATTCCAACCGGGCGGCGTCAAGATTTACCTTTCCTTTCCGGAGGAACAGGGAAACTTCGCCTTTCAATTCGCCGGTCAATACCTTAAATTCATGATCATAACCGAGCAGGTGGAAGAGTTTCCCGCCCCAAAGCGCCGCGGAAGCCGTATTGGCGTTAATCCGGATTCTTCCTTGCTTTTCTTCGACGGTGTAAGCCAATTCCACCGCCGCGGTGGCCTTGGGGTCAAGGGAACTTTGTCCTTGGCCTTCCACCCGGATTACCGGATAACTACGGAAGTCCACGAGGCCGTTCAGGTGATAAAAATTGCCCCATGCCCAATCTCCCTTCGCCCCTTCCATGATCAGCCGGCAATTATAAAGTTGGACGGTGAAACGGGGTTTAAAGCCGTTACCCCCTTCCTCTCCGCCAAAGAGAGTAAGGGTATCCCACAACCAAACCTCCGTCTCCATCAGGTCTAAATTGCGTATACTTTCTTCCAGGGAACCGGTGGTTAACAGTTTAACCCAATCCAACCCGACCCGGAGCTTCTCCGCTGTCATCATTGGTTCTCCTGTCCTCGTCCGGATCTTTACTTCCCGGAGTTCGGGCGCGAAAAAGAAGAGGCCAACCTCGTTGATCCGTGCTTCGGCCGCGAGAAAACGGGACAATTCATCTTCCACCAGTGTTCGGATGCGGTAGGCCAGCCTGCTGGAGGGAAAGAAGATAAACCCCCAGAGAAAGAGAGTAATAATTAACACAAGAAAAAAAGCAAGAAGGAACCGGATTCTTCCTGTTGTCAACCGCAAATCCTGTTCCCTCCTTCTTTACCCTTTGTTGCATTCTCATACGCCGTCGGGCGCTATCCTCTGTTTACGCTCTATTTTACTTTCGGTTGCAATGACAAAAAACACTCTTCTTTAAAAACGAAATCTTACGGGAACTGGTTCCCGCAAGATAAAGATCATTCACCACTTAATCCGTTCATTACCCCGCCACCCTCAATCCTTGGCGGCTCTATGGTTTCCGTCGCCGGTGGCGCCACCACTTCCACGACGATCTGCTCTTCACCGGTGACAAAATAGGAAGTGGGAATCGTCTGGTAATTACGGCCATCCGGCCTTCCTGTCCCGTCCGTTCCCTCCCGGTCCGTTTCAGCGGTTTCCTCCGCCGGTCCCTCCGGCCCGGGTCCGGCTTCTATTGCTTCGGGGATTCCTTCCACCGGAAGAAACTCCACCACAAGCTCGTTATTTTGCGGTCTCCGTTGGTAATCGGCTAATTTCTCTTCCAAGCTGTTATAGGCCGGATACAATTCCGGAAGATAAAGCTCTTCATCGTTACTCCCCTGTTCCTCGCCGGTAAAACCATATTGATTGCCATAAATCATCAACAGCCATTTCCCCGGAATATCCGGCAACGTAACCTCAAGGGGCGTCTGTACCGTTTTTCCGCGGAAGGGAAGGAGATCAACCGTTAAAGTTACCTTCTCGCCCGGCGCAAACTCTTTTTTGGGCAGGTCCACTTTGTTAATTTTAGCCCTCCGCTGTTCCGGACTGACCTTAACCCTCAGTTTAACCACGGTTAACTCCGGTTTAATAAACTCATTCTCCGTAACCACCCGGAGCATCTCGCTAAATTCCAATAAAGCCGCCGCCGCGATATCCTGTCCGTAAAAAAGATTTTCCCGCTGAAAGGAAGGGAAATTGGCGCCGTTCAGCTCAAAATAAACTTGGGCGGTCCCCGGACCAATCCGGTCAATCGTCCGGTCGATCGTATCCAGTACACCGGCGATCATCAAAACAGGAAGGAGATTCTCGTCGTCCACCACCGTAAAGGCATAATTTCGGACCAAACCGGTGGCTTCATCGGTCACCTCCGTCTCCACCTGGATCATCCGGGGTAAAATGCCCAATTCCCCGGCAATGCCCGCGCCCCGGTCCTGGGAGATCCGGCCGAAACAAGGGGAAGCCACCGCCAATTTAAAAGGGAAATCCCGGCTGTCGATCACGCCGATAATGGAGGCGCCCCCGACCCCATATTCGACCCACCCCTTATTCATAAAGGAATGGCCGAAGCCCAAAAATTTATTCTGCTCCCGCCAGGTCAAGGTTCCAAGGGCGGATACTTTATAATCCCCCTCGACCAGAGTCAAGGCCAACGCGCTCCCGGGTTGCAACGCAGACTGATCCGGAACGGCTACCGCTTCCGGGGCCGCCAAAGCCAACGGCTGCAAAGCCGGGATTAACCCCGGATACGCCATCCCCCTCCCCTGGGAAGATATAAAAGCTCCTTCCCTCTGGAGGGCTGTCAACAGATACTCACCAGCCCGGGATCCATAACCGGAAAGGAACAAAGGGGTCGCCACCGGACGCGCCCGGAGCCAAGCCCCTTCGGGCGGAGCGTCACCCAGCGCCACTCCCGTATAACCGGGCAGCCCTCCTTCGGTAAAGGTGAATGTTTCATCCTCTTTTCGCGTCCATAAGGTAAGCATCTCGGCAATCGGGGTAACCACGGCGTACCGGTGATCGGCATTTTGAAATCCGTAACCGATGGCCCCGACCAGTTTCCCATCGATAAAAACCGGGCTCCCGCTCATCCCGGCGGCCACAATTTGGTCACCGGTCATTTTAATCAAAACAAGCCGGGAAAGCGTCCCGCTTCCCTCCATCAAACCCACGATCTCGACGGGAAAAGCTTCAACTTTTGTTCCGGAAAAAACCGTAAAACCCTGGCCTTTCATCCCCGGTTTCAGTTCTGATAAAGGAAAGAAAGGGTCCTCCGCCATAACCTGTGTCCCGAGAAAACCCAGCAACAGGGTGATCAGTAGCACTTTTTTGGGCCCAATTCCGATTTTCATGAATAAACGCTCCTAAATTAAAAAATTAAACATAAATAATCCCATCTAACAAAATATACTAAGGCGACAAACAGATATAACTTCATTCGGGTAATATTCTTTTTACCGCCTGAATCTCCTGCCTGTTTTCTCCGGAAAAAACTAAAGGCAGGAAGAGAATGCAGCCGGAGAGAAAAAGAAAGAAGTGGAAAAGGAGTTAACACCATAGGATTGGATAATCTTTAAACTAGTGGGACGGAGGATTGATCATGACCGAAGAAGAAGGGGTTTTACGTTTCAGTCGCACCGAAAGGCTGATTGGCGCCGACGGCTTAACTGTCCTGCGCCGGGCTCGCATCGCCGTGATCGGTGTAGGCGGGGTTGGTTCCTTTGTGGTGGAAGCCTTGGCCCGGGCCGGGGTGGGTTGGCTGGTCCTGGTCGACCACGACCGGATCGAACTCTCCAACACCAACCGGCAACTACCGGCCTTGGCCGGCAACTACGGCCGGCCCAAGGTGGAAGTTATGGCTGAGCGGGTAACTGCGATCAACCCTGAAAGCATCGTCGTGCCCTGGCAAACCTTTATCCGGGCCGAAAACCTGGCTTCCGTCTTACAGGGAGATCTTTCTTATATTGTTGATGCGGTTGATACGGTCGCGGCCAAAGTCGCCATTATCCGTTATGCCCTCGAGCGGGAGATCCCTGTCATCTCCGCCATGGGGGCCGGCAACAAACTGGACCCTTTAGCCCTGAAGGTGGCTGATATTAGCGAGACCCATACCTGCCCCTTAGCCAAAGCGGTCCGCAAAGCCTTACGGGACAGTGGAATTACCGGTGGCGTCAAAGTAGCCTTCTCTACGGAACCGCCGCTCCGGACCGCCCAAGCAGACAGCGCCGGCTCTTCCGGCCCCGGCTGCGCGCCTTGCCCACATAAACCGGCCTCAGGGGAATGTGCCTGCCCGCGGCGGCGGTCGATCCCGGGAACCATCTCCTACCTGCCTCCGATGATGGGATTATTAATTGCCGCGGAAGTGATCCGGGATCTCTTGGGTCTACACCGTAAAACGCCGGGCGGGTCTCCGGCGAAAGGGCCGGCGGCAAAGTAGAGAAAACGCCCCGTCGGCCCCGTCAAACCCGTCATTAGAAAAAAGGGGGGTCACCAGAACCCCCCTCAAAAGATGACATGGCGCGCACTAGCGTCATCTTTTTGGCGCAGCCGGATTCGTTTGAAAAGCCAGCATCGCTTCCACACACGCTAAGGGCAGTACTCACCCTCATAAAGGGATGCTCGACTTTTGGCGCCATTTCATCCGGCTGCAGTAAAATTATATCCCGTTCCCTTCCCCTTTATGCATCGAATTTTGATCTTTTTCAAAAAGCCGTGTTCCTTCTTGCCCTCCCGGACCATATTATAGTACCAAAGCAGGGATTTCATCAGAAAAAATTCTGTGGTTCCTTATTTTGGAAATGCCATTCAGAACAACTTACTGGAGGGTGAAAAATGGGTTCTTTTAAAGGCGGCTACGATTCCATCTTGACCATGGTGGTCCTGATAATCCTCTTCCTCTTGCTTTTGGGGCTGTTCTAGCCCAGTTTATTCTCTCAAAAGTTCTTCTCCCCGGGTATTCTCCCTTGTCCACCGTCAGCCTCTCTCTATCCTGTCCGGCGTGGGGATCTCCTTCCCCAGGTCGGTTTTTTCTACCTCTATTTTGTACAGATTTCCTTTTGGCCCCTTCTCTAATTAAAGTGGATTATGAGGACTGGTTCTTGCTAATCTTCGCCCAGGTGTCACGGAGGGAGACCGTCCGGTTAAAGACCAATTTTTCCGGGGTAGAATCGGGGTCGACACAGAAATACCCCAAACGCTCAAACTGGTATTTACTTCCTGGGGCCGCTCCTTTCAGGCTGGGCTCAACCAGCGCGGAGTTCACAATCTCCAGGGAGTTGGGGTTAAGGCAAGCCTCAAAATCCTCGGCGGCGCCCGGATCTTCCACCGTGAAGAGATGGTCATACAAGCGGACCTCCACCGGTAGGGCATGGGCCGCCGAGACCCAATGCAAGGTGGCCTTGACCTGCCGGCCGTCGGGCGCCGCCCCGCCCCTGGTTTCCGGATCATAGGTGCAGCGCAGTTCCACTATCTTGCCGTCGGCATCCTTGACCACCCCGGTACATTTAATAAAATACCCGTACCGTAAACGGACTTCCCGTCCCGGCGCCAGACGGTAGAACTTCTTCGGCGGGTCTTCCATAAAATCATCGGCCTCAATGTAGAGCACCTTGGAGAAAGGCACTTTCCGGACCCCCATCGCCGGGTCTTCCGGATTATTCACCGCCTCCACCTCTTCCACCTGACCCTCAGGGTAGTTCTCCAGTACGACTTTGAGCGGGCGTAAGACCCCCATCACCCGCGGCGCCCGTTTATTCAAGTCTTCTCTTAAGCAGTGTTCCAATAAGGCAATATCCACCACACTGTTGCTTTTCGCCACCCCGATCCGCTCACAAAAATCCCGGATCGCTTCGGGGGTATAACCCCGGCGCCGGAGGCCGGCAATGGTCGGCATCCGCGGGTCATCCCAACCCCGGACGATTCCTTTCTGAACCAAATGTAACAGCTTCCGTTTGCTCATCATCGTGTAGGTGAGGTTCAGACGGGCAAACTCGATCTGCTGGGGCCGGCGGGGCACCGGCAGTTGCTCAATAAACCAGTTATACAACGGACGATGGTCTTCAAACTCTAAAGTACAGATGGAATGGGTGATCTTTTCCAAGGCGTCAGAGAGCGGGTGGGCGAAGTCGTACATCGGGTAGATGCACCACTGGTCACCGGTCCGGTGGTGGGGAACCCTGAGAATCCGGTAGATCACCGGGTCGCGCATATTCAAATTGGGTGAGGCCATGTCGATCTTGGCCCGCAAAACCCGGGAACCGTCGGGGAACTCCCCGGCCCGCATCCGCCGGAAAAGGTCCAGGTTCTCTTCGACACTCCGGTCCCGGTAAGGACTGTTTTTCCCCGGTTCGGTCAAAGTCCCCCGGTACTCCCGGATCTCCTCCGGACTCAAATCACAGACATAAGCCTTTCCTGCTTTAATCAACATTTCCGCGTATTCATAAAGCTGTTCAAAATAATCGGAAGCATAATAGAGGTGCTCGCCCCAATCGAAACCAAGCCACTTCACATCCCGCTGGATCGATTCGGTATATTCGGTATCTTCCTTACTGGGGTTGGTATCATCAAACCGCAGGTGACAACGGCCGTTATTCTCCGCGGCCAACGTAAAATTCAGGCAGATGGATTTGGCATGCCCAATATGGAGATAACCATTGGGCTCAGGGGGAAACCGCGTGATGACCTCCCCATCGTTCTTCTGATTTTTCAGGTCTTCCGCGATAATATTCCGGATAAAGTTCGACCCCGGATTATAATCTGATACACTCATTTGAAATCTTCCCCCCGCATCTTTTTCCTTCTAAACTCCTATTCTACCCTGCTTTTTCCGGGCGGTCAACGCCTATTCCCATTTTTTCCGGCGAATCCGTTTCCGGGATAAAGCTTGACTTTAAAAGCCCGGCTTCGAAAGGGCTTTCCGATCCGTTACCCCGGGAACCGGCAGTATAGTTCTTCCTTTTTCCTGCAGGGCGACTTCTCATAGTATAACCGGAATCTTCCAAAGCGATTTCCCAATTGCAAATACGTACTGCCCGGCGCTTTCTCATAGGATAACCGGAACCCAGGGCCAAGCGGCCCCTTTTTTACCTTGCCATTAGCTAATACCCGGCTGTTTAAAGCAGAATTCCGGTCACACTCCGGCCTAAGCCGCTTCCCTCATACCTTCCCCGGCAAGTAGATCATTTACAATCCAAAAGGCTTCTTCCAAATATAGATCGGCGCCAAGCTGGTCAAGCCATTCTTTTTGGAGTTCGGCCCGGCTTTCATCTGTGGCCGGCGGGTCAACAAGCTTGAATTGGAGTCCGGAAGTCCACTCCGGTGTAGCCTTCAGGCTCTCTGCCTCATTTTGCCATTTCTGTTTCTGCGCCAGGAATTTCGCCAGTTCTAATGGTTGCAAAGTCGCTTCCTGTTGTTTACGGACCAGTTCCACACTTTTCTGCACCACAGCAAAGTAAGGATTGGCCGCCAACCGTTGGGCGCTCTTTGCCTTTAAGGCGTCCAGATCCCAACGGGCTCCGGTCCACTTCTTATAAGATAAAGGCTCAGCACTATCCCAAGGCATGGCATAATCGTAATATTTTTCCCCAATCTCCAGGTCTGTATAGGGATCGGGCAAGATCAAATCCGATTGGACCCCTTTCAGTTGGGTGGCCCCCCCGCTAATCCGGTAATACTTTTCTTCAGTCAGCTTTACACTGCCCAAGGGCTTATACGCCGCCTGCCGCGGATAAAGGTAATCAAGGAGGTAATCCAAGCTGAACATCTTCTGAACAGTGCCTTTTCCGAATGAATGGGGGCTGCCCACAATGACTGCCCGGCCATAGTCCTGCAAGGCGGCGGCAAGAATCTCCGAAGCGGACGCGCTAAAGGAATTGATCAACACGACCAACGGCCCGTCATAGACCACCCCGGAGTCGGGATCCTGATAGACGGTGATCTTTCCTTTTTGGTCTTTAGACTGGACAATCGGACCGGCTTCGATAAATAACCCGGCCATCTCCACCGCATCTTCCAGAGCGCCACCCCCGTTATTCCGCAGGTCGAGGATGATCCCCTCCACTTTTTCGGTTTTCAGTTTCTCCAGTTCGGCACGGACATCTTTCGCCGCCGACCGGCCGCCAAGCATATTGAAGTCCCGGTAAAAAGAGGGGAGAGAGATATAACCGACTTTTGGTCCGTTTTTTCCGGAATTGATCACCACCGACTTGGCATAGGTCTCTTCAAGGACGACCACATCCCGCTGGATGGTAATTATCTCAACTTGCCCGTCGGGTTTTTTCACGGTCAAGGTAACCTCCGTTCCTTTCTTTCCCCGGATATACTGAACCGCTTCGTCCACCGGCATATTCGTCAAATCGACCGGTTCCTGATCGCCCTGGGCCACTTTTAAAATGAGGTCTCCGGCCTTTAACTTACCCTGTCGCCAAGACGGGCCCCCCGGAATAATCTCCACCACTTTAATATAATCCCCGTCTTCCTGGAGGGTCGCGCCGATCCCTTCCAGTTTCCCACTGAGTTTAATGTCGAGATCCTCTTTGACTTTTGGCGCCAGGTAGTTAGTGTGGGGATCAAAACTGGCGGCTAAGGCATTAAGGTACCGGGCGTAACGGTCCTCCTCTTTTTCAGCCAAGGCCCGCCGGAAAAAACGTTTTAAATCCTGCTTTACTTTCGCGCGAGCCTCTTCTTCCAGTTTAGGTTGGAGGGGTTTGCCCACCAGCGCAGCCAATTTATCCTTCGCTTCCCCCTCGTTTATCCCGGCCAGCGCCAAATCTAAATAAACCTCTAAGGTCTGGGCTTTCACCAGTTTTCGCCAGAGCTCTTTAAGTTCTTGCCCGTCTTTCGGATAATCCCGTTTCTCCGGATCGAGCTCTAAAAATTCATCCGCCTGGAAATTCAATGGTTTAGCCAAGATCTCTTCGGTATAGCCCTGTACTTCCCGGATCCGGGCACTCAAAATTTCCCAGGAACGATCAAAAAACTCCCGGGTACCGTGGCGAACCTCATCATCCAATTTTCTACGGAAAGGCGCTAAAACTTGCAGATCGCCTTGGGTAAAAAAACGCTTATTATAATCAATAGCTTTCAAATAAAGGTCGAAAGCTTGCTCGGACCAGCGATCGGTATCGGCGGGCGGCGCATAATGCCAAGTCATCAGGGAACTTACCACCAACTGGGTGAGAACCTGTTCTCTGCTGGGCTCCTGCCTGGACAAAGAAGCGGTTAACACTGAAAAGACTAAAATAAGACCAGCGACAATCAGTAACCCGCGAAAAGAAAGACGTTTCATCTTTTATCTCCTTATCTTTTACTGATCCCGGAGGAATTCTTCCTTCCGGTATCTTAGGAAACACCGACTATTATATACTTACCCTAAATAATTACATCAAAATTAATGATATCAGAGGAAGGGACCATCGTCAATGTTGCTTCTTTCCCAATCAAGGCCAACAATGCTAATCTTTGCGGGTTGCCGCCACCTAGGGCCACGGACTTAAAAACTCATTATATGATAAATTTATCCGTTGTCGAAGATAGCTCATTAGCAAGTTCATCTAATTGATGGGCAGACTCTTTAATGACTATGGTTGTGGAATATTGTTGTTGGAAGGTCGCCGATACCTCCTCCATTGCCGCTAGGTTATTCTGGCTAATCCGGGAGACCTCTTCAATCTTTGTGATGACTTTTTCATTATCACTTTCCACCTGAGAAGCTGCATCCGAAATTTGTGAAATATTACGGGCAATCGTCTCAACCTTATTCATCAATTCCTTAAAAAGAGCAATATTTTTAGTAAGGCGGTTTCGTCCTTTTTCGATCTCGGCGTTGCTCTCGTCAACTGTCAAAACAATGTGCTGGTTTTTTCGTAAAATTAACTCTAGAACTTCATTGATGTGGTCTACTGCCTCGCGGGATCTCTTCGCCAATTGGCCAATATTCGTCGCGACTACACCAAAACCCCGGCCATGTTCGCCGGCCCGCGCTGCTTCGATTGAAGCGTTTAGCGATAAAAGAGTCGACTTTTCCGCTATATCACGGATAATATCAACCAAATCCTGAATCTGTCTCGAATCTTCGACCAAGCCAGTTAGTGTATAATTAAGTTCGCAATTTCATAAAAGGAAAAAGCCATCGGGACTCCGAAATGGTAAGTTGCTCAAAACAAACCCAAAAAGGAGTGTTGTCCGATGGCTTACCATAAGGATACCGCGA
>JAAYHY010000099.1 GCA_012735135.1 Bacillota bacterium
ACGAAAGAACGGTGTAAAAATGCGACTCCTTCCTGAACTCCCTTGGCTTGTTAAGATCCTGGCCTCCCTTGGAGTTATCCTCCTGGCTAACCGCATCCTGAAAAGACTCACCTTGTCCATGGCAATCGGGACTTTACTCCTCACTCTCTTTGCCGGGCACTCAACGGCCGGGATCATAAGTATAACTTATAACCGGCTGTTTAATCTAACCCATCTAAACTTTATTCTGGTCATCGCCCAGATTTACTGGTTGAGTCAACAGATGGCCGCCACCGGTCTGATGGGCGATCTGGTTAGTCTAATCCTGGGCCGTTTATCATCACGGGGTTCGATTTCAGTGTTACCAACGGTAATGGGGATCTTACCCATGCCCGGCGGCGCGCTTTTTTCCGCGCCGCTTGTTGATAACTGTGATCCGGAGAAAAAAGTTAAGCCGGAACTAAAGTCCGCAATCAACTTCTGGTTCCGGCATATTTGGGAATTTTGGTCGCCGATGTTCCCCGGCCCCCTGTTGGCGATGGAAATTGCCGGCCTTTCGACCTTGGAATACTTTGTGATCGGCTTTCCTTTATGCCTGATCGCCGTGGCGGCCGGTTATCACTTTCTGCTCCGCGAGATCCCGGCCTCCAGCAAGAACAACGGTTCGTCAACATCCGCTTTTTATCGCCGTTTTTTCTCCCTGATCACTCCGATTATGATCGTGGTTGGCGCCTATATTCTCTACCAACTCCTTCCAGCCAACCTCCGCTGGAACAATAATTATTTCCCAATCACGCTGGGAGTGATCGGGGCCAGCCTTTGGCTGCAACGCGTGCGCCCTTTACCGGCGGACAAGTGGCGCCAGGTCTTTTTCCAGAAAAAAATCATTACGTTCGCCCTTCAAATGTCGATGATCCGGGTTTATGGGGCTTTTATCGAAGCCAACCTTCCCGACGGCACCCCCTTGGTCGCTAAACTCAGCGCTGAACTGGCTTCTTACGGGATCCCCGTGGTGATCATGGTTGCGCTTATTCCTTTTATTAGCGCGTTAGCAATCGGCCTTGGCGCCGGTTATGTTGGCGCCAGCTTTCCGATTGTCATCAGCCTGCTCGGGGTCAACCCCGGCTTTTCAACTTTACTTCCCACTCTGGTTTTGGCCCAGGGGTTTGGCATGATCGGAATGTTGCTTTCCCCGGTCCACGTTTGTCTGCTCGTCTCCAATGAGTATTTTGGGACTAAACTCGGATCCACCCTTGCCAAACTGGTAAAACCGGCGCTGGTTGTCCTCGGCGGCGCAATCCTGTTCTATTTCGTCTATTCGCTCCTGCTTTAGCGGCGGAAGGACCCCCGACGGGCCGCCCGACGCTGGCGGGCCCTTCTTCCTTTGGCTTGCTTCCGGGCTTCCCATTCTTCATCTTCCGTCAGCCAATCGATCTCTTCGTTTACTCCAATGGGGTCTTCCCCCTTTAACCGGACCACCGTCTCTCCCGGGTTGGGCATGGTATAAGGAGAGCCGTCCTCCCCGCGGAAAACCGTTTCCACGTATTCGCGGGCAAAAGCCGAATCTTCCAGCCACCGGCGGACGAAGGATTTCAAAACGGGAAAATTGGCGCTATGTTTCCCCTGGCCGTGGATGATCCGGACCACCCTTTCCCCATATTGAAAGGCATTGAACAGCCTCTGTTCCAGTTTATCCTTGGCTTCTTCCAGCGTCATCCCATGTAAATCGATGGTCTCCACCTTTTTCTCTCCCTATTTAAATAAATTGCTCAGATCTTCCAACGATAAATCTTGATAGCTACTCACGATTAAATCGGCTTCCGATAGATCTTGCACCCCGGAGTTTTTATTCCGGAAGCCGATACATTTCATCCCGGCTGCCTTAGCGGCCAGCACCCCATTTCTGGTGTCTTCAATCACTAAACAATCCTCCGGTTTTAACCCCAGCTGCTTAGCAGTAGTTAAAAAGATTTCCGGATCAGGCTTTCCTCTGGAAACAGCTTCCCCATTTGTAAATACATCTATATACTTAGCCAGGCCAAACTTGTTTTTTACCGCTTCGACCGCGCTTTCGTTATTGGAGGAGGCCAGTCCCAATTTATAACCCATCTCCCGCAAAGCCGCCATAAAGTCTAAAACATTGTCCACTAAAGGGATTTGATCAAGCTTTTCGATAAATCTTTCCCGCTTGATATTTATTAACTCCTCCACCGGAAGGGCGAGATTAAATTGCTCTTTTAAAGTGCGCCACATTTGAGCATCAGTGGTTCCCATAAAATCTCCGTGCTTTACTTTGGAATAATCTCCACCAGCCTCCTCCAACAGCTCTTTTTCCAGCTTAATATGTATAGGCTCGCTATCAATAATTACGCCGTCCATATCAAAAATTACACCTTTCAAAATATCACCGACCCTTATAGTTTTTTTTGCTTTAATTCAGTTGGAATCAATTGATATCATATCATATAGCGAGAAATTTCGAAGTCTATTAAAGGAAGTTTTATCTTAGCGACCGGAACCGTTCGTTGGTGTATAATTCAGTTCAAAATTGCAAAAAAGGAAAAAGCGGGCGGAATTCCGAAATAGTAAGTCCAAATAGACCCAAAAGGTGTTGTCCCAAGCAAAACTATTTGAGGAGGGATTTTCGATGTCTTTTTTGGAACTTACAAAAAAGAGGTATTCTGTCAGGAAATATAAAGATAAGCCTGTGGAAAGGGAGAAGCTTCTCCAGGTCCTGGAAGCGGCCAGAAATGCGCCTTCCGCCTGTAATTTCCAACCCTGGCGATTCATTGTCGTTACCGATGAAAAAATAAAAACCAAAGTAGCAGAAACCTATCCACGAGATTGGTTTAGACAGGCTCCGGTTGTGATTGTCGCCTGTGGAGATCATTCCGCCTCCTGGAAGAGAGCGGATGGTAAGGATCACTGTGATGTTGATCTGGCGATTGCCATTGAACATATGGCCCTTGCCGCTGCCGAGTTGGGCTTGGGTACCTGTTGGGTCTGTGCCATTGATGCCAAACGCTGCCATGAGATCCTGGAGTTACCGGAGAATCTGGAAGCAATTGCCCTCTTACCATTGGGGTATCCTGATGAAGAAACAGTTCCCGATAAAAAAAGAAAAAGCCTTGATGCGATTGTCACCTGGAAATGAGAAACGCGCCCAACCACTTGGCCACGCCATCGTTGTTGTTGGTGTCGCAAATATAGTCTGCGATCATTTTAAGCTCCGCAATGGAATTGCCCATGGCCACACCTAACCCGGCCTTTTCCAGCATTTCCTTATCGTTTATATCATCGCCAAAAGCTATGATCTCGCTTTTGGCGATATTAAACTCCTTTGCCACAGCCAAGACGCCATTAAATTTCGTTGCCTCGCGGTGCATTATCATGGCCAAGTTATCCCTGGTTAAATTTAAATATAACTCCTTAGGGAGAACCGGGGTAATTAGATCAAGCTGATTGGGTTCTTCGATTATTGCATATAGTTTATCGGCGCAACCCGAAATATTTAAATAATCAGTGATAACGAAATTATGAATGTAACTCCATTTTTCATTAACATTGAAGTTGGCGTAATGGACCCCCTCAATTTCGGCGGCGACCTTAAGGTTCCTCTTGGCTAATTCCCGGAGAAAGGGCCGGAAAAGATCGGCTGAAATCGTTCGCTCGTAGATTAGCCTGTTATTAGCATAAGCCTTGGCGCCATTCAACAATACATACCCGTCAAACAATTCATAAGGGATCATTAATCTGGCGCTGGCTCCTCTTGCTGTGGCAAATATAAATTTTATTCCTCGTTCGCGCACCCTGTTGATTATATCAACGGTGTACTGGGAGACAGATTTATCCGTCCTCAAAAGCGTATCATCCAAGTCGGTGACCACCATTTTTATCATTCAATTCCCCTGCCTTATCTTCAGCCTGATCTTTTCGTAAGCGATGAATTACCTCTTTTACAAAGCCACAACGGCGCGTGCCTCCTCATTTACTTCCATGTTATCTGGAATAGCATCGTTTTCCTATAATAGTTATGGATAAAAGCTACAGGTAATCTATCAACACAATTATCAGCAGAATGTACTGCAAACGCCACCGTTTCAATTCCTCATAGGTAGTCTATCAACCATAACCACTTTATATAAACGAGTTCAATCTGGTTATGTTCCAATTCCTCATAGGTAGTCTATCAACGGCTCTAGAAAGATTTGAAGTATTGGAAACAGCAGTTATAGAAATAAAACCAAAAAGAAGTATTATCCGATGGTTTACCAGATCCGGTTATTGTTGACGCAAACTCTTGAGACATTTGAGATAATACTAACTCCTTATCTTGTTGTTTAGTTTTTATTGAGGATTGTTTTTTAGATTCTTAAAAGAATCCCATAATTAAAAAAAGGAGGCGTAGAGAGATTGTGTCAAGTATAGTTCGCAATTTCCCATCGGGAGCCGACTGGCCTAAGCTGCATTACGCCTGGCCAAGATATGCTGAAAGAATCTCTTTCCTGATATAGCATTTGGAAGTCTTCCAAACCTCAGCGTATTCAATTAGATAGCAACTAATAAGCAGGCCATTCACCAAGACTTCGACTGCTTTAGGAAACCTGGCTTCATATTATTCAATAAGAAGCTCCGCGCAGCGGGCATCGGAAACCGCAAGCCATACGTTTTTTAACCCTCGTTTTTTGAGACTGTTAAACAAAGCGGTATACGATGCTTCTGATTCTTTGTACATGGGCTCAACCGCTAAAACCTCGCGTTTGCCTTCAAGATTAACTCCACACAGTTTTTCCTGTTGACATTATAACTGAACAGTGATAACTTATCATTGTTAAGTTATTAAATCTCTCCACCAGCCAAAGTTTAAGCGAAAGGAGAATGGCTATGCCCCGCCCATCCAATCCGGACTTGATCAAAAAGATCAAGCGCATCGTCGCCGAGGAAGTCAAGAAAAAGGGGACCGATGGCTTATCGGTCCGGCACATTGCCAAAGCCGCTGGTGTTACTCCGGCTACCATTTACTATTATTTTGAGAACAAAGAAGATCTCTTGAACGCTATTAAGCTAAGCGCGGTTAAGGAGATGGACGAGTATATCCTCAGCCGTGTGCGTCCGGAGGCGCCCTTGATCAAACAAGTGGAAGACTTGATCCGGGCCTTTATTGACTGGGCGCTAAAGTATCCGCAACTCATGGACTTGGTCTTTTCCACCCTCCCGCCCAAGATCGACCTGGATGACGCCGCCATCAAAGATTATTACCACAGCCAATTCCGGGCGATTGAGCTGATGGAGAAGATCCTGGCGGAGAAGGCGGGCCTGGCCAAGGCGTGCGACCCCAAAGTGGACTGTTCAGTATATTTCGGGATGATCTACGGCACGGTCAAACTGCACTTGGAAAAACGGACCCTTCCCGAATTCTGGACCGATCCCGCCCCCATCTTTGAACGTTTGGTGGAGATGATTGTCGGGGCGCTAAGTAAATAGCTAGTTTAACCAAGCAATCCGAAATTTGAATTATGGAGGAGTTTTTAATGAAAAAAGACGCTTCTTTATTAAAAAATTTGTTTACGAAAGACAGAACCATTGTTTTATCCCCTTCTCGACTCTTGGCGCACATCTTGGTTATCTTATCAATCTTTATTGCCACTCCCGCGCTGGCCGCCAATTATGGGTATGCCGCCGATAGATTACTCCAATCAGGCGCGGCGCCGTTGGGAGAAACTTTCGCTTCCAGTTTGGAAATTAACATGCTTGATTCTAAGCAAAGCGAAAAGCCCGATTGGGGCCTGGAAATCGATGCTCTTCCTTACATAACCGGAGGTTACTACGGCAGTTCCTGGCTGGGATGGCGTAACTTTCGTTTGCGGGGGGTGATCTCCAGGGTGAAACTGCCCGAATTCGTCCTGCCCAAGGATTTCAGCGCTTGGGAGATCGACGTCTTGGCGGTCATCTTTGATTTTTTTCCCCGGGCGACCGGGAAATACCAAGGCCCCTGGCTCGGTGCCGGGTATGAATACTGGGAGAGTGCGATTACGGTTAAAGGCCCAAAGCGGACCGGGGCAACTGCCCATCATATTCTCACCCTGGGGGGAGGTTATGTCCATAAATTCTCCGGGCATTTATATGTAAATCTCTGGGGCGCCGGCCACTATGCGCTGAGCGGCACAGAGCTGCAAGTTAACGGGGAAAGCTATAAGATCCCCCCATTCCAAGGAGAGGTTTCTCTGAAGCTAGGCTGGATCTTTTAGAAGAAAATTATGTTTGGATGAGAGAAAGGTGAAGAAAGTGAAGAAAAGAAGATCTCCGTTCGCACCGGTTAGCATCTTATTACTTATCGGGGGTATCACTGTGTTCGTGCTTCATAACGCTCCGCCGGCCGCCGGCCATACTTCCGGTCATTCCGGTTTTTACCCTGATCCGGAGTGGGAAGAGATTATTTATTACGGTTCCTTGGCCCCGAATAGTCACAACGCCCAAATGTGGAAGGTTAAGATCCGGTCGGGGCAGGGTTTCATTTTAGCCCTGGACCAGGCCCATCTGCTGCCGGAGGTGGACCCGGAAAACAGGGAAGCCCTTATCTCCTTAGGCGCGTTCCTCGAAAATGTGGTTACCATCTCCCCCAAATTCGGCTTCCAGGCTGATGTAGAGATTATTGCCGGATCAAAACAGGACGAAGAGGTGGCCCGGGTGACCTTGGTTAAAAACAAAGATGAGGCAAGCAAAGAAACCGCTCTGGTCCAGGAAGGACTGATTAAAGCCAGGCACACCCTGAGAAAGCCATATAAGAAAGAAGAACTTTCCGCGCCGGACTTGTCCGCCCTGAAATCGGTATTTTCTCCGCCCGGAAGCTCCTTTTACTACTTTCCTCTTTCCAGCCCGGAGGGGACTTACATCGCCGACGCCATCGTCGCCTCCATGGCCAAACAGGTGGCTTCCGATGCGAAACAAAGCGAATTTGCAAAATACACCCGTTTTTCTAAGAAAGAAGCCCGGGAATTGAAAGACGGAATTACCCCGGAGATGATGGGGCTCTCCGGAATCAAGAAGTGGTTTGTCTCGACTTTTTTTAACCAAGACACGGTAATGTCCGCTTCCTTCCGTCAACAGACTGTAAAAACCACCAAAGAACAAGCCTTTAATTGCGCCGGCTTCTTCCTGATCTGCAGCCCCGACGGGACGGTCGAATCCTTAATTAATACGGGCAGACTGCTCCAGCGGTTTTGGCTGACCGCAACCGCCAAAAAGATCGCGGTTCATCCCATGAGCTCCGTTTTGGAAGAAAGCCCGTGGCAGGAAGAGCTCGGCGCCAAGTTGGGCATAAACGAAAAGATCCAAATGGTACTGCGGGTCGGATACGTTAAAGATTATGCCGGGCCGTTCAGCAGAAGAAGGCCGGTGCCGGTTATAACAGATTAAATCTACCTAATTAAGGGTTCTTAAATACGCCCTGGTTGATAAATCTTGGACCCGGGCACTATAGAACCAACAAAAAATAGCGGCAATTTAGGGCGCGGCCACAAACGGCCGCGCCCTTTTCTCTTTGAATCAAGCCAAACATCATTGAAACCGGATTCGCCTGGCTATTTCCCGGCTCAAACCCGGATGCCGGGTTTTTTGTATTGATCGCATAAATATTTATTGTTGGCATATGGATTGATCCAAGAAATGTCATCGGGTAATCAAAATTATTAAAGCATAATCAAAAATTTTCTATTCCTCTTGAACGATCCATTTTTTATAATAATAATAATAACAGGTTAACAAGGAGAGACATTTCCCCCGTCGGCAAAGACTGCTTAATATTAAATTAAATTAACTTAACATAAAGGCAGAGAAAAGGGGGTGTTTACAGACCAGATCAACAAAACCCGGAAAGGTAACTTTTAAAAACGTTATGTTTGGGTTGCCTTGTTTCGGTCAAAAAATTTTAGAGGAGGTTTAATGATGAAAAAGTCGACAAGAATAGGATTGTTACTGTTAGTGGCTATTTTCACGCTGTCTACCGTGTTCGGGTTGACATTGGCAGCGGCAGAAAAACTGATTAAGGTTGGGATTGTAAATTTACCGCCGGAAGAATCCGGTTACCGTCAGGCCAACGTTGAAGATATGAATCAGGTCTTCTCAAGGGCCAACGGCTATGACGCAAAACAGACCAACACCGCCGACAACAGCGAGCAGATCGCAGCGGCCAGAGGATATATCCGCGATGGAGTGGACTATCTCCTGATCTCGGCTGCCAACGCCTCCGGATGGGACGATGTCCTGCAGTCAGCAAAAAGAGCTGGCGTTAAGGTCATCCTCTTCGACCGGGCCATTGATACGGACCCCTCCAACTATGAGGCGGCTCTGCTCTCCGATATGCATTATGAGGGCCAGTTGGCCACCGATTGGGTATTGAACAATGTTCCGAAACCGATCAAACTGATCCTGATCCGTGGTCAGTTGGGGAGCGCCGCGGAGATCGGGCGCAGCGCCCCGGTGCTCAAAGCGGCAGAAGAGGGTAAACTCACCATTGTGGCTGATGGAACCGGCGGAGACACCTGGAGCCTTGAAGAAGCCCGGAAAGTGGTTGAAGCCGCCATCGCCGCCGGCAAGGATTTCAACGTCATCTATGCTCAGAACGACGGTATGGCGCAAGGAGCTGTCCAGGCGCTCGAGGCGGCCGGGATCAGCCATGGGAAGAACGGCAAGGTCAAGATCATCGGTTTCGACTTTAACCGTTTTGCCCTTAGAAACGTCCAAGCCGGTTACTGGGATGCCGATGTCCAGTGCAATCCGCGGCAAGCCAGCCAGATTGATCAGTGGATCAAGAGCGGCAATATCCCCAAAGGTATCGTCTATCAGGAAGAGTTAATCTTAACAACGGACACGATCACCGACGAACATATCGAGAAATATGGGATCAATGCTGATCCGGGCAAGGGTGTAATCACAAGGTAGTTTATTGAAACAGTTCAGGCAGTGCGGTGTCCGGACTCTCTCCGGTCAACCGCACTGCTCTTAATTTATGTGCTACCGGTAAGGAGGTCTTTGCTTGCTGTCAGAAATTCTACTCAAAATGGAGGGGATCAGCAAATCCTTTCCAGGGGTCAGAGCTCTACATAATGTAGACTTCACTCTCCGGAAGGGTGAAATCCATGCCCTGATGGGCGAAAACGGAGCGGGCAAGTCCACACTGATCAAGATTTTAACCGGTGGTTACCAAAAGGATGCCGGCCAGATTATGATCGAGGGAAGGCCGGTTTACTTTAAATCACCACAGGATGCGCAGAACATGGGAATTGGCACGGTCTTCCAGGAAATTGCGCTGTGCCCCAATTTAACCGTGGCTGAGAATATGTTTATCGGCCGCAGCCGGGACAATTTCGTCCACTGGAAACAGATGAACGCCAAGGCGGAAGAGATGCTCAACTCCCTCGGGATTCCAGCGAGCCCGACCCAAGAACTCGCCAGCTGCTCAATTGCTGTCCAGCAGATGATCGCAATTGCCCGCGCGGTCGATATGGACTGCAAGATTCTGATCCTGGACGAGCCGACATCCTCCCTCGACGAAGATGAGGTGCAAAAACTCTTCGCGCTCATGCGGGAACTGAAAGCCCGGGGTGTCGGGATCATCTTCATTACCCACTTTATCGATCAGGTCTACGAAATCAGTGACACAATTACCGTGCTGCGCAATGGAGAGTTGATCGGCGAATACCAGACAGCTGCCCTTCCCCAAATCGAGCTGATCTCGAAGATGATGGGTAAGGCGCTCAGTGATGTCTCGGCCATAAAAAAACACGAACCGCCTAAATCCGACGACAGTGTGCCGGTCTTCGAGGCTAAGGCCCTTTCGAGCGCTGCCGGGGTAAGGCCTTTCGATTTCACAATCCAAAAAGGCGAGGTAAACGGGTTTGCCGGGCTGCTCGGCTCGGGGCGGAGCGAAAGTGTGCGCGCAATCTTCGCTGCCGATAAGGTGACCGGCGGTGAAGTCAAAATAAATGGGAAAAAGGTAAAGATCAAGACACCCTTAAACGCTATGAAACAGGGGATCGGCTATCTACCGGAAGACCGCAAGGGCGACGGGATCATCGACGAGCTTTCGGTACGTGACAATATTATCCTCGCGCTGCAGGTCATGAAGGGCTTTTTCAAGCCTCTTTCCCGGAAACAGGCTGAGGAATTTGCGAAAGAGTATATACAGAAACTGGATATTAAAACGCCGTCCACCAATACGCCAATCAAATCTCTTTCCGGTGGCAACCAGCAGAAGGTAATTCTGGCCCGCTGGCTGCTGACGCAGCCCATGTACCTAATCCTCGATGAACCCCCCCGGGGAATCGATGTCGGAACCAAGGTGGAGATTCAAAAACTTGTGCTCAAGCTCGCTAAAGACGGAATGAGTCTAACCTTCATCTCATCGGAAATTGACGAAATGCTTCGCGTCTGTTCGCGACTGATCGTGATGAAAGACCGGGAAATTGTCGGGGAGCTCAGTGGAATGAATTTATCGGAACAAGATGTGATGCACATGATTGCACAGGGAGGTAAATGATATGCCAAGGTTAAAAAGACGCCTCAATAACTTATCCCATCTCTTTCTTCCCCTCTCTGTTCTGGTGATCCTTATTATCATTAACCTGATCAAGGGTGCGGATTACTTCCGGATTACCATGGTAAACGGAGCCTTTTACGGAAACATCCCGAATATTCTCTTTGGCGCTTCGGAGTTGGTTATTCTGTCGATCGGGATGACCTTGGTGACTGCGGCCTCACGCGGGCAGGACATCAGCATCGGTGAGAGCGGCGCAATCAGTTCCGCCATCTTTGTCCAGTACGTCTTGGGTGCGGGAGAAGTTACCCTCTGGACCATCCTGGTGGGTTTCCTCATCAGCTGCGTGGCCGGGATGATCATCGGCGCCTTCAACGGTACCC
>JAAYHY010000100.1 GCA_012735135.1 Bacillota bacterium
AGATCGTTCCACGTTCCTAAAAAGGCCCACAAACCGATGGTGAGCAACGCCGGTTTGGTTAATGGAAGGATCAATTTATAAAAGATCTGGAAATAATTGGCCCCATCCATCACCATCGACTCCTCCATCTCCACCGGCAAGGTCGAAAAATACATGCGCAGAAAAAAGATGAAGGAAGCGGCGCCAAAATAGGCCGGCAGAATCAGCGGCACATAACTGTCGGATAATCCTAAGTAGCTCCACATCATAAAGGTGGGGATCATTGTCACCTCATAGGGGAGCATCATCGTCGCCAGTAAGATGAGGAAGAAAAGATTTTTCCCTTTAAAGTCGAAACGGGCAAAACCGTAGGCGACCAGAGCTGAAACAAACACTTCGCCCCCAATCTTCAGAACGGCAATATATACGGTGTTTAACATGTATTTAATGATCGGAATAACCTGAAATGCCCTTTTGAAATTCTGTCCGTAGAAAGAAGAAGGAAACCATTTGATCGGGATCGTAAAGATCTCGATGTCCGGTTTGAAGGCTGTACTGATCATCCAGAAGAACGGCAAGAGCATCAAAAACGATCCCAACAGATAAAAAAGGTACAGGAGGGTTTTGCGAACGGTATCATCCTTATTTCCTCTCAATCCAACTTCACTTCCTCTCCGCATAAACCCAGTATTTCTTGGTATAATTAACGATTAGTGTCAAGACCAGAATAATCACAAACAAAATCCAAGCCAAAGCCGTCGCGTATCCCATTTTGTAAAAGGAGAAGGCCTGTTGATACAGGTAGACCATATAAAAAACCCCTTCTTCGCCGGCTCCTCCCAGGATATAGGCATCGGTAAACTTCCGGAAAGCGCTGATCATCCCCATTACCAAATTATAAAAGAGAATCGGTGTCAGCATAGGTAATGTTATATAGCGGATTTTTTGCCACCATCCGGCCCCGTCGATGGTGGCCACTTCGTACAATTCCTGAGGGATATCCTTTAGCGCCGCCAAGTAGATGTAAAGGCCGCCGCTGGCGCCCCAGATGGCCATAATCAGATAGGAAGGCAAAACCCAGGCCGGATCATAAAGCCAGTCGGGGCCGGTCAAGCCGAAGATCCGCAGAATGGAATTGAGCACCCCGTAGGTGGGATCCAGAATCCACTTAAAGACAATGGCCACCGCCACACCGGAAACAATTGACGGCATATAAAAGATGGTCCGGAAAAACCCGATCCCCTTATAGTCATTATTCACACTTAACGCAACCAACAACGCAGTGATGATGGTTAGGGGAATCGCCAAGATCGCGTAGCGGCCGGTAACCAGTAAAGCTTTGTAAAAGGTCGGGTCGGCAAAGATTTTACTGAAATTCTGCAAACCAACAAATGACGCTTGCCCGATAATGGACCAGTCGGTCATCGCGATATACAAGGCGGCAAGGATCGGGAAGACCGTAAAGATGATGAACCCGAGTACCCAGGGGAGGATAAAGAGAAAACCGATTCGACTCTTTTTCATGATAACCTCCGGTTTATTTCCTGTTGGCGATAAGCCTTCTTGCTTCGGCGGCAATGGCTTTAACTTGGCTTTCATAATCAAAATCCGGGTCATTCAACATGGCATTATAAAGCTTCAACCATAAATGATGATTGATTTCGTTCCATTCTGGCACGTAATTGGCGGAGCGGGCGTTATTAAGACAGATTTGAATGGTCTCCAAAGCGGCCGCTTTCGCCGGCGCAATCTCGAGAATCCGCTCCACTTCTCCGCTGATCGGCGAAGCAATCTTCCATTTAAAAAACTCCAGGGTAAGCTTCTCCATGACTGCATAGGCTTGTTTGCTCTTCGCCAGTTTACTGCTGAGCACGGTTGACGCCGTCCAGTTAAAGGCATGGGCTTTCCCGTCCAAACCCACCGGCATCGGCGCATATCCAATCCGGAATTGCTCCTCTTTCGGCATTCTGGCGACCTTGACTTCAAAATTATCTTGAATTCCGCCCATAAACATGGCAACCCTTTGTTTTTCAAACCAAACATTATTCGAACCAAGACTGCCTACTTCCCGGTAAGGAGGGGTAATCCCGGCCTTCAGTATTTTCTGGAGAATTCCCAGCCCTTGGATGGTCTCTTGGGAGTCAAGCAGGACATCAACCCCATTATCGGCGATGATATCACCCCCGCCGGCCCAGATGAAAGTCTCAATGTTGGGCCAACCGTCGACGATATAGCCATACTGTTGATAAGTGTTTCCGTTTTGATCCCGTACTGTTCTGGTCAGCGCCTTGGCGGTTTCGATAAACTCGTCCCAGGTCCACCCGCCAGTGGCCGGTGGATATGGCACCCCGGCCGCATCAAAAAGATCCTTGTTATAATAAACAACCAGCGGATTGGCGATCCAAGGCAAACCGTAATGCCGTCCGTTATAGGTCGCCGAACGGAGCACACCCGGATAGTACTGATCGGGAGTCAACACTTGACTGGCCTTAAACATCTCCGTCAAATCGGCAATCGCGCCTAACTCGGCATACTTTGAGATTAATTCTTGCGTCAACCAGAAGAAATCCGGGGTTTTCTTGGCCGCAATATAGGTGG
Source organism: Bacillota bacterium (assembly GCA_012735135.1). GTDB lineage: Bacteria > Bacillota > UBA4882 > UBA10575 > UBA10575 > Capillibacterium. The sequence continues at coordinate 2,578 of JAAYHY010000100.1, forward strand.
CCAGTTTCACGTAATAGTCCGACGGTATACTTAGCACTTCAACCTTGTACTGGCCGTCGGCCTCTCGGTTCACTTTGTCGATGATCGCACTGAATTCCTTGAGCTCTTCGCCCGCAGCCCAGGTGGCAAAGGTATACGTGTTTTTTTCTTTTTTCGCCCCCGTGCAGCCGGCAAAGAAAAGAAGGCCGATCAGGAAAACCAACCCCAAATATCTCCGCTGTGACTTCTTTTCCAAACTGACACCCCCTTAAATTTACTCTCTTCGGTATTCAGCTCTCAATGGGTTACCTATCCTTTTAAACCGGTGAAACTAATTCCTTCTTCGAAATATCTTCTAAAGATGAGAAAGAGGAGAACAATTGGTAAAGTTAAAAGAGTAGCCCCTGCCATCTGTACTCCTGGATAAGTCTGATATTCCCCTTTGGTGAAAAGGGCAAGAAGAACACTGAGCGGCATTTTTTCATAGTCTTTATTCACAATTAATGGCCAAAGAAACTCGCCCCAGCGGGCCATAAAGGTAAAAAGAATAACAATCGCCGTCGTTGTTTTCGATAAAGGCAACATAATACGGGTAATAATTTTAAACTCGGAAGCCCCATCAATCCTGGCCGCTTCCAATAAAGACTCGGGAATCGTTTTAAAAAACTGGATATAAATAAAGATCGCCCAAGGATCAATCAGGTATCTCAGAATCATCCCGGAATAATTATTAATCATGCCCCAATCTCTCATCAGTAAAAAGAGGGGAACCAAAAAGAGGACACCAGGAAAAAGCATCTGATAGATAATGATATTTTCATAAAACTGGTAACCCCAAATTTTTATTCTTCGTAAGGAATAAGCAGTGATCATCCCAAAAAACACCACGCTAATGGTGGGGATAATTGAAATAATCAAACTATTGATGACGCTGCCGACAAAATTACGTTCCTGACCAGTACCGCCTTTGAGAATAAATGCATAATTACTTAAGGTCAACTTAGTAGGCCAAAAGCGGGTATAAATTTCTCCGCTCACCTTAAAGGAAGAAAGAACCATCCAGAAATAAGGGAAGATCGATAAAAAAAGACCTACTAACAGCACCAGGTATATTAAGGGCATTTTCAATTTTTTAAATTTATGTATCATAAATATCATCCTTTTCGATCAGTTTCCGGAAAGTCCATACAAAGGCAAAGGTGATGATGGCTGAAACGATGGCCAAAGCCGAACCATACCCGGCCTGAAGTAAAGCAAAGACCCGGTGATAAATTTCGAGCATCATCGTCCTCGTCGCATTCATCGGACCACCGTTGGTGATCATATAAGGTTCCGTAAAGAGGTTAAAAGACGTAATCGTAGCAAAAACAATAATCATCACAAAGGTGGCATTTAAAAGGGGGACTGTAATTTTAGTAAATCTTTGCCAAGCGTTTGCCCCATCAATGACCGCCGCCTCATAGAGCGTGGGGTTAATATTATTTAAACCGGCGAGAAAAAAGAGACCATAATAACCGGTGAACTTCCAGCAGACAATCATGGCAATGGAAGCCATTGCTATTTTGGGATCAGTAAACCAACCCACCTTGACGCCAATAATTTTTAACAAGTTGTTCACCAAACCGTCACCGGCAAAGAGAAGGTTAAAGACCATCGAATAGGCAACCCCTGAAGCAACATAAGAAAGGAGAAAACCGGTAATAAAAAAGCCCGCGTATTTCTTGGGAATCTGTTTGATCAACAAAGCGAGGACCAAGGAAGTAATAGTCGTAAGCGTAATAAAAACAACCATAAAATAGATGGAGTTTCTAACCATCAACCAGAGCAGTGGATCCTTTAATACCCCTATATAGTTTTCAAACCAGACCCAGGTTTGCCGGGGCGATATTAAATTCCACTTTTTAAATGAAATAACGATCCCCCATAAAAAAGGGTATATCCACATGACCAATGTAAAAGTGATAAAGGGCGAACTAAATAAATAACCAATCAGTTTTTTTTGCTTGAAGGGTTTTCGCTCAATCAAATTCTTTCTCATCTGACTCCCCCCCAAAAAACCCCGCTCCACACAGCAGATAAACCGGATATCATTATCAAACCATATTGTCCACAGGTTACTGACTCTGTTCTTTGGGAAGAGGGGGAGACTTGCTCCCCCACTAACCAATAGCTTTACAATTATTGTTTAATAATTTTATTTAATTCCTTTTCTGCATCATTTATAGCTTTAACTGGTGTTTTCTTGCCATAAATAACCGGTTCCCAGAGCACCTCATTCAATTTGGTCTGAAGCTCAATAGTTTTACTGTTCAAAGCCGGTGGAACGGAGTAGGGCAGCAACTTGGCATATTCAGCTAATTGGGGATTGGCGCTCAGATATTCGGCAAATTCCTTTCTCTCTAAAACATCTTCTCTTGAAGGCAACATATTAGTCATTTCTAGCCATTTAGCATCATGCCTGATATCACTGAAATACCATTTAATAAAGTTCCAGGCGACTGCTTGTTTTTGTTTGTTTTTGGTTAGCATAACCATTCCTTTAGTATCAGCAAAGGTATGGACCGGTTGGTCAGCCGGATAATCATCAGGAACCAACGGCGGAGCAATTACATATTTAAAATCCGGATAAGCTTCCTTCGTATAATTAATGTTCCAGGGACCTTCAATACTGCCTAAAACAATCCCCTTTTGGAGCGGGTCTTGGAAGCTTTCTATGGGCGCGTATTTTTTCCGGAAAAGTTGATCAATGAATTCCATGTATTTTAAAGCATGTTCATCATTGAAGAGTACCTTTTCGCTGTCCCAGTAGGGTTTTCCACCAGAATTAGCCAGATAACTCAAGCAAAAATCGTACCAACGGTCCCACCAAGCCGGCTCGTACCTTACTAAAAGAGTATACTTCTGTTTACCTGGATCGTTATAGTTAGCCGCCAGCTTTAAAACATCCCCATATGTTCTCGGCACATCATACCCTAATTCGTCAAGAATATCTTTGTTCCACCAGTAAGCCATGGGATTGGTGTACAAAGGAAGAACATAGTAGTTGCCATTAAAGCCCCATCCATTTTTTACAATGTTCTCCATTGAACGGGCTTTTAGTAATTCTTCAAACCCATCAAATTGATTAAAGGGAACTAGAAAATCATTCTCAATTAATTGAGCCGCAAACCCAGTAAAGATATTTGTTGAAAGATCCGGACCAGTCCCAGTAGCCAGGGCCGTTAAAACAACTTCCTCCGACGAATTGCCTGCAGGGATAACCTGCCATTTTATTTGCTGGTCTGGGTGGGTACTATTCCATTCTTTTACCGTTTCGCTCCAGAATGCTTCCTGAAAAGGATTAGGTGCCGTCCAAAATTCAATCGTCGTTGTTGCCATCTGGCCAACACCCGCCAATGTCATCACAAGAGCTGACACCAATAATACAACTAAAGTCTTTTTCATCCTAGCCTCATTCCTCCTTTTCTTGTGGAAATAAGTGAACAGTTGGAACAACCTTTCTTTTCCCCATCACCTCCATCTTTCATTCTTTGGTTTATATGTTTAAGAAATAAAAACCGAAAAACATTTGCCAATAAAAACATTGAAACGATGGAAAATAAATTATGTTCAATTGTAATGAGGAGCAACCTTTTCATACTTTAGAAAAGGATCCGGAATTATAATACGGTGAGCTTCGGCATCACTTACTCCCACATAAAGGGTGGCCGTACCGTCGTTATTTCGGCATAACCCCCCACTAAAAAGCACATCGACCAATTTCCCATTTTTCGCGGGTCCCACCGGAAAATCTTCCCGGCAGGCAATAATCTCCATCGGTCCCGCTATTTCCCGCTCCGGATCAAAAGGAAAAGCCATGGCATAATAATGTCTGTGCTCGCCCGGGCTGAAACAAGCAATATGGCCTAAGACCCCAAGGATGCCGTTTTTGAGTAGATGCACTTCATTCGCCCCGCCCCATTCTTCCGGGAAGAACTGGTTCTCTAATAACAGGGCTTTTTCAATATTTTCAATGGTTAGCGCCGCCAAGGAATGGATTTTGATAAAACCAATGGTGCCACGGCCACCGATTCTACCCTGTGGTCTGGTAAAAACACCGATCTTCCCGTCCGCCAGTTCCACCAAACGAAGATCTTTCATCCCGTCGGGCCCGACGGCAAAGCAGCGTAGGTTATTAAGGTCGGAACCCCGATAGAATAGGGTCCGCCAATGAAGACATCCCTCATTTTCCGGATGGCGGAAAATCTCTACCCCGCCGAAGATAAGTTCCCCGCCAATCCGGGTCACAAAGGGGTCCTGTAAACGAAAGGTCGGGGCGTCTTCTTTCGGAAACCATTTGCCATCCTTTTCGATAAAGAAGATAACTTGCGCGTCTTCACTTTTCCGGTCTTCAACCCGTCCGGCAATAACTAATTCGTCACCGACGACGAAGGGGGCTGTGATATTATAGACATCGCGATGACCAACACCTTCAAACTGTAATTTTTCTCCAAAGTGGTTTGCCTTCTTCCCTTTATACGCGGCTAACAGCTGTTGACAATTGATTTTTGTTCCCGGCTTCAAGCGTTGGTCGCTCCTTCCTAATTTTTTAGACACTTGCTAGTTTCTTTTTTAGTTCTCCCTTGTTTAAGCTGGCAACCCCAATCACTGAATCGGCAGCGCCATAATACACATAAATTTCATCTTCCAATTCCGCTGCTCCACAGCTAAAAACGACGTTGGGAACCAACCCCTCTTTTTCCCATATCAGTTCCGGTTCTAAGATGGGTTCAGTTTGGCGGTAGATGACTTTCGTCGGATCCTGCAAATTTAAAACCGCCAACCCCAGCCGGTAAACATGGTTATTGTCGACACCATGATAAATCAGAAGCCAACCTTCTTCCATTTTAATGGGCGGACCGGCAATACCGATTTTTTTCTCTTCCCAACTGCCCGGACGGGTTTTCATAATAATCTGATGCCGGTCCCAATGGATCAGATCATCAGAGAAAGCCAGCCAGATATGGGGGATCCTTCTATGTAATAAAACATACCGGCCATTGATCATTTCCGGAAATAAAGCCGCATCTTTATTGGGTTCATCCAAAACAATTCCCCGGCGCTCCCATGTTAAAAGGTTCTTGGAGACCGCTAAGGAAATACGGATATCGTCCCAGCTTCTTCCGCCAAACCCCGTATATAACATATAATAGGTGTCATTCAGCTTTGAAATCCTGGGATCTTCCACTCCCCAGTTTTCCTGCGCCGTTTCGCCCACGAAGACCGGTTTATCCAACCGTGTAAAATTAAGCCCGTCCGTGCTTGTCGCATAACCGATCACCGACTCAAATTTATAGGCCGGATCGGGTTTTTCTCCTATAAGCTTGAATGGTCGATTTGCAGCCCGGTAAAGCAGAGAAAAGTTTCCGTTTTCATATATTACTGCCGCATTGAATACCGCTTTGCTTTCCCATTGGTTTTCCTCATTTGGTAACAATACAGGTTGATCCGTTAGACGTTTTAACTTCAACAATTTCACCTCGATGAAAGTGATCCGGATTGCTCCTTTATAACAAAATATTCGCGATGTCAGCAAATTATTCCTTCTTTTTTATGAAAATTATTTATATGGGACGTTATTTTACGAAACTTTGCAGTAATTATTTGCATAAAAAATACCCTTTGAAAGGGCAAAAAAATAATAAGATAAATTTTCCAGGTTGGTTATTGACAAGGCGCCGTTGAATCTCTCAGGACCGGATCAACGGACATCACTATTTTGATGGGTTTAGGGTTAATCCCTTCAATTAACTCATGCAACCTTTTCCCCGCCAAGACTCCCATTTCATTTTTGTAAATGCGGACGGTAGTCAAAGACGGCGCTGTATGCTCTGCCATCGGGATATCGTCAAAACCGGCAACCGAAATCTCTTCCGGAATTCGATACCCCAATTCTTTAATCGCTTTCATAACCCCCAAGGCAATTGGATCATTAGCCGCAAAGACAGCGGTGGGCGTTGGCGAAGTATTGTTGAAAATTCTCATCGCCGCGTGATTACCGTCTTCGATATTAAAGCAGGGTTCGCAAAAGAAAATCCAGTCCCGATTTTTTTCTAATCCGGCCTCTCGCAACGCTTGCTTATACCCTTGATATCTTTCATTCAGCGAATTATGACTTAAAGGTCCGCCACAAAAAGCAATCCGTCGGTGACCCAAATCAATTAAATGTTTAACTATTTTCCGGGCTCCCGTCACATTGTCATTAACAACGCAATCAATATTTTCATCCAAAACCTCATTATCGGTTAAGACCAGGGGAATATTGCTCTTTTTAATCCTTAAGATTATTTCCCGCTCTATATCATATCCAGTCAGAATTAAACCGGCGATCTTTTCATCCTTAATGAGTTCGTTAATAACCACGGAGTCTTCCTTCGCTTTCCCCGAAATCGTACGGAAAAAGATCTCGTAGTTATGGGGGATCAGAATCTCTTCCACCCCGGCCATCACCTGGCTATAAAAGGAAAATGAGTCATGGATTAAATTACTCAACCGTTTGCTGAAAATTATCCCGATATTTTTCTTGACCGTATTCTCCTGTTTTTTATATGAACGGGGCCGGTAACCCAATTTGGCCGCTACCGCAACCACTTTTTCTTTCGTTTCGTTGGAGATGTTTCCTTTATTATTAAAGACTCTGGAAACAGTCGAAAGAGAAACTCCTGCTTCCCGCGCCACATCATGAATGGTAACTGCCAAAATACCAAATCCTTTCCTAATTAATCGACCGCTTAGCCAAAGACAACCAGGAAAATAGAGAATATTTTTGCCTAAACTTTCAGTATTAATTTTACCCCAACCCAACTCCCAAGACAAGGGATAAATTCTTCGGTCCCCGCTCCGGTCAGTCCATTTGGAGCATGGCCCCGATTGTTTTCTGAAGCTCTCTTAATTCCCCCTTCTGTATTTGATCGAGTTTGGTTCGCAGACCAAATAATCTGTGAAAAACAGGCATGATTTCCGCTTCTGGCAGATACCGGTTAATAAGGGCCGTTTCAAGGCAATACACCAAATCAACAAAGGCTTGATGATTATCGGCGGGTAAAGCCCCGGATAAGATCTGGCGCACTGTTCTTTTCTCCGCTGCCGCCAGCCATTCTTCCTTTTCTTCGAGAAAGCGATCGATCTCCGCCAATTCCGCCGGGGACAAGCTTTGCCGGCACCCCCCAATATTCTCTTCCAAATGGGCAACCGTGGAAGGACCGGTTAAAGCAGTAACAATTCCATCCTGAGCTAAAACCCAGGCGATTGCCACCTGCACTGAAGACATCCCCCTTCGTTTCCCTATTTCCGCCAACTTTTGTTGTACTTCCAAGCTGAAGGTGAATTTTTCTTTTTGAAATTGGGGATCAATCCGTCTCAGATCCCCTGCTGCAAACCGGCTATTTTTCGTAATCTTCCCGGTGAGCAGGCCCCTTCCGGTCACGCTGAAGGCAATTCCCGCCAGGTTATTCCTTTTCACCAAGGGAAGCAATTCCCGGCCGGCCTTCCTCGCCACGGCGCTCAACTCCATCAACACAGAATAAACATTTCCTTTATTGATATATTCTTCCACCTTGGCGGCAGGCAAATGGCCAAGCCCGTATTTTCTGATCTTCCCCGCTTTGACCAGTTCTTCCAGAGCTCCGATGGTCTCCTCGACCGGGGTGGCAGAGTCATCAAAATGGACATTATAAATATCGATGTATTCGGTCCGTAAATTCCGTAAACTACTTTCACAGGCCGTTTTAATATATTCATAGGACAAATTGGCTTTTGTTTGGTGCTTAACCCCTACTTTCGTCGAAATGATTACTTTGCCCCGCAAGGGTTGAAGCAGACGCCCCAAAACCTCTTCGGCCTCCCCATAGGCATCAGCAGTGTCAAAGAAATTGACTCCCAACTCACAAGCCCGTTTGATCATTCTTCCATACTCTTCCAAATCTTTGGAGCCGTAGACACCGCTTAATGAATAAGTACCAACCCCGATGCGGGATAGACGTAAACCATTATGCTCTCGGCACTCCACAAAACCCCTCCTTTCTGAAATCATGAATCATGAAAGTAATAAACTGGCGACGCCCCGCTTATCCCAGATTGCTTTCGATGAACTGAAGAAGCTTCTCCCGGTACCCGGCCATTGCAGCCGGGAACGGGTATGGTAATGCATCCACCGGAGCCCAATATCTCCATTTCTCCGAAACCCCTTAGTAATCAAGCAGACCGCCGCTGCCGGTTACCGCCTCATACTCCACTGCTTTATCGCAGCACGCCAAGATAAAAACGTCGGTATGCCCGGTATTCAATACCCGTAAATAGAATTCAAAGTCAGCCTGCACATAAGAAAGCGGCTTATCCACAAATGCCAGAAACGAGAGGTATACCTCGTCTCTTAACCCTGCAAGCGCCTTGCCCAGCTTCAGATAGCCTTCATTCGTATGTGACGCTTCTGAATACCTAAGTTTTGAAAGACAATCAAAATAGTTAACGCCGCTTTCAATTGAGGTTTTGATCGTATCAACCACAACATTTTCCTCTTTGTCCAGCAGATACTCAAGCCCCATGCCGATTTCACTGACTTCAAGACCGGTTTTACCTAACTTGCGGTATTGCTTTTTTTACGCCTCCTATGCTGTTTCTAGGCCTCCCCGGAGAATCGTCTTACAACCCGAAACAACACAATCCATACCCCCGGATTCCGTCAGAAAAAGCGTACTGAACCATTTACCGCACAGTCCGGTCCATTCTTTTTTCGTACAAATAGCCGTCCGGCCCGTCATCACCAATCCGGACATATCCTAATTTTTCATAGAAATGATGGTTCCGGTAAGCCAATTTCGGTGTTCCCAAGGTCCACTTTTGCGCATCATTAAATGTAATTTCAATAAAATTCATTGCTTGGGTCCCAATACCTTTATTCTGACAATCCGGATCTATATAAATCCTTCCCAGATTGTAATGGCCCGGCTTCACCCGGAAAACAATGATGCCGCCGATGATTCTGTCTTCATCAAGGATTTTATAATA
>JAAYHY010000101.1 GCA_012735135.1 Bacillota bacterium
AGTCAAAACTCCTTAAGTTCCGCGACAGGCGAGATTCCTTTTGGTTTCCAGGTTGGCAAGGGCTTTAATTTTGGTCAAATCTTCTTAATATTAATGGTTTGAACAATTCCTTGAACTCAATAATTCACCTACTTAATTCCACCCAGATAAGGAAACTCCTCCTTTTCACCGGAAATTTCTATGATTTCCCCAGGGAACTTTTGCAGAACGGCATCGTTTTTACCCATAAGAACAAAACCGTCCTCATTTTTACCATATTAATATTAATATCCATTAAGACTCACGTAAGGAGGAATTCGTGATGAGCAGTTTTAAGCATCGTTACCAAAAAGTATTAACCTTATTGTTTGTCGTGATCGCCACTTCTATTATTACTTCCGCCGTCTTTCTGGCCTTTACCGACACAAAAAAGGAAGCGCAACCAGCCTCCCCTCCTAAGCAAGGGGCGATTGATTATCAACCTTCGGTCCAACAAGCCGCTTTCAGTTTTGGTTCCGATTCTTCCTGGGAAAATGCGATTATTAATGTAAATAAAAAAGTGGCGCCGGCGGTTGTTTACATCGATACGGAGCGGACCGTTAAAGCCAATCCGATGATCCCCGATTTTTTCCGGGAGTTCTTCGGTCCCGGCTTCTTTGATTACTATGGTGAACGGGAATATAAGCAACAAGGGACCGGCTCCGGATTTATCATCCGCCCCGATGGTTATGTGGTCACTAATTATCATGTGATTGAAAACGCGGATAAAATAACGGTTAACTTGCGGGGCGGAAAAAAATACGACGCCAAGGTCGTCGGGTCGGATAAAAAATATGATCTGGCGATTTTAAAAATTAACGAGAAAAATCTTCCCTACTTAGAAATGGGCGACTCCGATGCTCTCCAGATTGGGCAGTGGGTAGTTGCTTTCGGTAATCCTTACGGGTTACACGAAACAGTAACCATCGGGATCATCAGCGCTTTAAACCGTTCCCTCTCCAATACCAAGGAAGAAGGCTATCTGATTCAGACCGATGCCGCCATCAATCCGGGGAACAGCGGTGGTCCCCTGGTCGATCTAGACGGGAAAGTAATTGGGATCAACGAAGCGATTCTTTCCAACGCCCAAAATATCGGCTTTGCCATTCCCATAAAATTACTGGAGGACAACTTGGATGCCCTCATCAACGAGGGTAAGATTACCCATAAAGAATCCACCACGCCATGGCTGGGTATTTATATGCAAGACGTCAACGAGGATCTGGCTTTGTATTTTAATCTCCCGTTTAAAACCGGGGTCTATGTCTACCGGGTCATCGAAGGCTCACCAGCCGCTAAAGCGGGGCTCCGCCCACAAGACTATATTACCCGAATAAACCAGGAGGAGATTAAATCCGGGGAAGAATTGGCCGCCAAGATCCAAAAGATGAAAATTGGCGATAAAGTCTCCCTTCTAGTCTGGCGCGATCGAGCCTTTAAAAAGATCGATGTGGTCTTGGAAGCAAAGCCCGAGGATTAATAGGTAAAACCTGCTTTTGACATAACTCTTGTTAAACGGTAAAATACTGGTAAGAGCTTATCTGAGAAAGGGTTTGGATACCATGCTGCAAACGGAAACTTTATCTCTGGCCAGACCGGCGCCGGATACCCTCAGTGAATTTGAACAACAAGTAAAAAACTATGAAAAGGCTTTTTACCATTTTGCTTACCGCTTAACCGGGAATCATGATGATGCCCAAGATTTAACCCAGGAAGCATTATTAAAGGCTTACCGGGCCTTTAACCGCTTTAAGCCGGGAACAGCCTTTGACCGCTGGGTTTACCAGATTATCTACCGGTTATTCATTGATCAATACCGGAAAAAACGGCGGCGCCCCTTTGTGGCCTCATTGGATGAAGCTCCGCCCCATCTCGACCAGGAAAAACCAAAAGAAGTGCCGGATTACAGTAAACTCCCGGAGGATTTTGCCCTCCGCCACGAATTAGGCGTGACCATTCAAAGTGCGCTCTTGCGGTTACCGGAAGAGTTCCGGGCGGCAGTTGTCCTCTGTGATGTGCAGGGTTTTTCCTATGAGGAGATCAGCAATATTCTCCAATGTTCGCTAGGAACGGTGCGTTCCCGCATTCACCGGGGAAGACGGCAGCTCCGCGAATATTTGCAGCCGTATCTTAGCGCGGAAAGGAGTAAAAAACAATGAATTGCCATCGTGTCCAAAGCCTCCTCTCAGCCTATCTCGACCAGGAGCTTTCCCCTGAGGAACAGCGTCTGATCAGAAACCATATTTTCCACTGTCCAATTTGCGCCGAAAATTTTGAGGATCTTTCCCACATCAAGAGTTATTTAGGAAATTTAGAACCGCCTTTTGCCCAAGCCGATTTAGATTTACTTGATCAATTTCTCTTTGACCATCTCCATGCCAACCCTTCTTTCAGCGCCAACCCCTGGGTCTGGGGGAAAAGGTTGGCCTTGACCACTGCCTGTGTCTTTCTGTTCCTGATGACCGCCTTTTATCTGTTTCCGGTAGAGCCGAATAACCCGATGCTCCTCACTCAAGAGGCCGCTCCCTTCTCCATCAGCTCCACCACTCCTTACCAGTTGGTCAGTGAGCGGAAAACCGATGTTAACTTCCTCAGCGCAGATGACGAGGAGCAAGATGAGAAGAAGCGCAACAGCGATTATTCCTTTTTCCCGGAGCAGAGCCGGCTTGTCCCAGGCGTTCCGGTCTCCCGCTAAGAGGACTTTGGCACCTCCAAACCAGTACCGGCATACAATGGGGTAAAACTATTACCAGTTTGGAGGTGGCCCCCATGAGCGCATTATATCCATATCCGGCGGTGCAATATATCCCGCTCTCTTTCGGAGTAATCTTCCGCCGGGATAATTTGCCGCTCCATCCTTTTATCCTCATCGGGCCGGAAATATCCATCCAGAAAGAGGCGTTTGAAGAGAAAATCGGTCTTCAACTACCGGATCTTAAAGAAACCGCCGACCAACTTTTCCTTTTGGCCGGCGGTTTCGAGCCTTTGGAAATAAAATACCGTGGGTATTATGTCACCATTAAAGCCGCTCTTAACCCCACCCTTCTTTTAATCTCCCTGCCTAAGCATTATTTCTATAAAGACACCCTGGTATTCCAGGCCAAAAAAGAAGATGGCAGCCTCCTGGTGGCAAAAACATACCAACTACGTAAAAATGCCGGTAATCCTTGTCGGCCCACCCGGCTTTGATTTTTCATCTTATATGTTCATAAGCGATGCGGTAAAAAGTTTCTCCGCACCGGAAAAAGAGAAAGGGACTTCGCCGCCAATCTAGAAGAAGATAGGGATAAAATAAGGATCGGAGGAAGGAACATGCCCAAAAACATCAACTATAACGATTATGCTCAGGAGTTCATCACCCATCTGGCCAAGGGCGGGGTCTTTTTGACGGTAAAAGACCAGGATAAAGCCAATATTATGACCATCGGCTGGGGAACAATCGGCCAGATTTGGAACAAACCCATCCTCATGGTCATGGTCCGCTATTCCCGGCACACCTATGGCTTGCTGGAAAAAGCCGGCGAGTTTACCGTCAGTGTTCCCCTCAACCAAAACCGCACCAAAGAACTACTAATCTGTGGCCAACGGTCCGGGCGGGAAATTGACAAGTTCCAAGCATGCGGGTTCACTCCGGAAAAAAGCCAAGTGGTCGCCACCCCGATAATTAAAGAATGTCCTTTACACTTCGAATGCCGGGTGGTCTACCAACAAGCGATGGAGCCGGGACAGCTTTCCGGAGCCTTCCGGGAGAAATGGTATAAAACCCCTGATTATCATGTTCTCTATTATGGTGAAATCGTCGCCGCTTATCTTACCGATTAGCGGTCGCCAACTCCTTTCTGAGTTCGGGGACTCCTTTGGGGATCCACCGTCCGGCCACCTTTTTCAACCCATAGACCGTCGCCAGCTTCCGCTTTAACCCTGCGTGGAGCTTTTCGGCGGTCTTTTTTAGATCCTTTGCCGGGTCTTCCGCCTGTGGAAACCGGGGATCGTTCAACCCGACCCCGCTTGCCAGCAAAGTTTCGAGGCCAATCTTGGCCGCCAAAAACCGTTCGTATTTGTCAATGCCAAAGATATAAAAGTTCTCCAGCATCCCGATAATTTCCCAGGTAACCTGCTCCGCCTGGGAATAACGGCCGGCGTCCTTGTCCTGATCCGAAAACCGCACCGGCAACGTTCGACTAATCTCCTCCAGATTGGCGACCAGGTATTCCAAGTCAAAAAGGCCGGTGGCGCAGTTGAAAAGGATCCGCCCCCCTTTTTGCTCCGCGGCCAACACTTCTTCCTGGGAAATCGCCACCCCCAGGTCGGCACAGTTCAACCGGCCATCCTGGTCGATGACGAGCACTCCCCCTTTGGTATCAACAATGGTCCGGAAGGCAAACTCAAAACCGCTGGCTTTCCCTTGTAAAGCCAGGAGGGCCACCGCCACCGGATCCACCGTAAAGCCCAGATTATCCACATTGCCTAAATAGACCATCTTAACGCCGCTGGCGTGAAGCTGCCGGTAACAAGGGCCAAGAATCTGGAAATTCTGTCCATGTCCACCGGGCATCGGCAGGGGATTATTGGCTTGCCCATAAGCGGTGGTGAAAACATCCTTCGGCCGGCCTAAACTGCTATGGGTGTAAGCGGCCAACATGGGTTGAACCCCGGTCAGCACCTCTTTGTTGATCGCCACCCCGGTCTCGGCCATTAGGTCTTTCAGGTAAGGACTATCTTGAAAACGGTCATACGCCTCCTCCAGTTCACGGTAATTATAGATACTGGCCATCTGGAAGAGGGGCAAGACCCTTTGGTCTTTTTCCCCGGTGAGCAGCTGATAGCGGAGGATTTCCAGTAGGAGGGCGCGCATCTTTAATTCAATAAAGCTGGCGCCCGGTGTTCCATCCTCATTGAGGTAGGCGGGGACCAAAGCTTTCGCCCCGTTCCACCCAAACTCCGCCAAAAATTTCAGTTTTTCCGCACAAATCTCATATAACTGGGGGCTAAGCGCCACATTCTTCTTGTAATCAAAATAACTGCTGGCCGACCCTCCGTTCAGGATACCGTAACCGAGATAGGGATAGAGCAAGATTCCGATCCTTTTCAGTCCTTCCCGGTCGAAGAGACCGGTTTTTCCGTCCACCCGGCAATAAGCGGAGAGGTTAAGATCCAGTCCCCATTGGCGCAATCGATCTTCCGCCATTGCCAAATCGATCCGGACTTCGAGCCTTCCGGTCAGATCAATGATCCGTTCTCCGTCGATCCGGGGAATCCCAATAGCACGCACCGGCTGAAACCGGTCAAACTCCCCGGCGTTATAGCGCGTTAAAATATCTCTGGTTAGCGCTAAATCACTCCCCTTGCTTCGCATCGCCGCCGCCAAAGCGGGCGGGAAACCGTAATTTTCTTGCTTGTTGTCGATACTGTTCATTCCCGTTTTTCCTTTCAATCCCGATCTTTTCCCGCTTAAACAGGGTTTTTTAAGTATTTCTTGGCCTGCGCTCTTTTTCCTTCATAAAAATTGAAATATTCTGGTCAAACCCGGACATCCCCTTGTCCTCCGGAAAAATTGGTAGTATAATTGCTCTAATAAATATTCAATGGAAGTGAGGTATTATGGATGACTGAACGGGTTTATAACTTCTATCCTGGCCCCGCCACTCTTCCCCTTCCGGTTCTGGAAGCGGCCCGGGACGAATTACTTAATTTCCAAGCCACCGGAATGTCAGTCATGGAGATCAGTCACCGCTCGAAACAATATGAAGGGGTGCAGAATGAAGCGGCCGCCCGTCTGAAACGCCTGCTTAAACTGGGGGACGACTTTAAAATCCTCTTCCTGCAAGGCGGCGCCAGCCTGCAGTTTGAGATGGTGCCCATGAACTTTCTGTCGCCGGAAAAAACCGCCGATTACTTGGTAACCGGAAGTTTTGCCAAAAAAGCCGCCCAGGAAGGGAAATACTTCGGCAAAGTAAACCTCGCGGTTGACACCGGAGAAGAAGGATTCCGGCGCATTCCGGATCCGGCGGAACTAAAATTTTCCCCCAACCCGGTTTATGTCCACCTGACCAGCAATAACACGATCTACGGCACCCAGTGGCAAACCTTCCCCACTTGCGGTGAAGTTCCTTTGGTCGCCGATATGTCCAGTGATATCCTCTCCCGTCCCTTTAACCCCGCACCCTTTGGTCTCATCTACGCCGGAGCCCAAAAAAACCTCGGTCCGGCCGGGGTGACCATTGTTATTATCCGCGAGGATATGCTGGCGAAAGCCAATCCGGATCTCCCGGTAATGCTCCGCTATGAAACTTTCGTTAAAAATAATTCACTCTATAATACGCCGCCCACCTTCTCCATCTATATGGTCTCCCTCGTTCTAAAATGGCTGGAAGACTTGGGCGGTGTCGAAGCAATCTACCGGCGCAACCAGGAAAAAGCCGCTTTAATCTATGACGCCATTGACCGGAGCAACGGTTTCTACCGCGGTCATGCCGAAAAGAACAGCCGTTCTCTGATGAACGTCACCTTCCGCCTCCCCAGTGAAGAGCTGGAGCAGAAATTCATCAGTGAAGCCACAAACCAAGGTTTAATCGGCCTCAAAGGGCACCGTTCCGTCGGCGGCCTCCGCGCTTCCATTTATAATGCCATGCCTTATGAAGGGTGTAAAGCCCTGGCTGACTTCATGAAGGATTTCATGGCGAAGAATGGGTAAGCCGGCGGTAAGGAAAATTAAAAAAGTTTATGTAAGGAAAACCCGGTCCCTTTGATAAGGGACCGGGTTTTCCTGAAAGAATTGTTATATTATCTATATTTTTAGTAGATGAGGGAAGCATCGTCGAAATATACGACCCCAGAAGTTTTTGGTAAATACAACAAAAATACCGTAATAGCTTCAATATCCGAACGTACCCTTTCGCCTAATTCAACAGTGTAAGTAGTCCAATCTTTTGTTCCGGTTATCTGAATTTTACCTTGTGTCGTTACAAATTGGTCAGCCGCTCCTGGCACGGCATCATCACAGCGAATGGCAATTGCAGCGCCTTCTCCAGTGAGATTTTCTGTTTTAATTCTAACCGCTAGCTTTAATTTTTTTCCAACAGGTATACTACCCCGGTAGGTTTGAAAAACATAAAGATAATTTTCTTCTTTGGTTTTTGTATCAATTTTTATATAAGTATTTCCTGCTTCATTATCGACAATATATTTTATCTGTTCAAGTTGTTCCTCGTCAGGATCTATCCAATCATTATTTTCGTCTTCTCCGCCTTTTCCCCATTTATCCCAACTTTTTGGAAAATTATATTTAGGATCAATCTCCTCAAATTTCCCATTCTTTAATAACTCCACTCCTTCATACACATAAGGCTTCTCCTTTTTCCCGCAGCCACTCAATAAAGAGATCATCAGGATGAAAATAATAGCGCCAAATAATACTTTTTTCATCCTCTTCACGCTCCTTTGTATTTATATTTTATCTTAATTATACTAATTTCTTCCTAAATTTGCAATTTATTTATGCAATAAAAACCATTATTGAAAAACTTAAAACCCGGCTATAAAAGCCGGGCTGAAAAGGTTGGCTTGACCATGCTATAATTATTCTGTCAATTTCTTTCGTTTTAAGGAGTATCGGACCCGCCGACTCGCAACTCAATCAGTGAACGGAGGAGATTAATGAATTTTCACTTTGACTATCAACATACTTTACTGGCAAGCTACACCAGTTTTGTCACTCAGGCGATCATTAATAACTTTGCACCCCTTTTGTTTTTAACCTTTCAAAAAGATTACCAAGTCCCGCTGGAAAAAATTACGCTGCTCATCACCGCCAATTTTGGGATTCAACTTTTGGTTGATTTTCTTTCGGCCTTTTTTGTGGAAAAGATTGGTTACCGGGTTGCGATGGTTGCCGCCCACCTCTTTTCTGCTCTAGGCTTAATTGGTCTCGCTGTTTTTCCCGCCTGGTTTTCCCGTCCCTATGACGGCCTGTTAACCGCAGTTGCCTGTTATGCCATCGGCGGGGGATTGATTGAGGTCTTAGCCAGTCCGATTGTGGAAGCATGTCCCACCAAAAAGAAGTCGGCTACCATGAGCCTTTTGCACTCCTTCTACTGTTGGGGGTCGGTTTTTGTTATTCTTGTTTCGACCTTATTCTTCTTTTTCGTCGGAATCGGGAACTGGAAGGTTCTGGCTTTTCTTTGGTCAATTATCCCCTTTTTGAATGCGCTTTATTTTACCCGGGTTCCTATCCCGCGTCTGGTTGAAGAGGGCAAGAGCTTGTCCCTCGTCAACCTTTTCAGTTTCAAACTGTTTTGGCTCTTTACCTTACTGATGATCTGCGCCGGCGCCTCGGAACACGCAATGAGCCAGTGGGCCTCGGCCTTTGCCGAAAGCGGACTCAAGATCCCTAAAACTATGGGAGATTTGGCGGGGCCCTGCTTCTTTGCAGTGTTAATGGGGATCGCCCGGATCTTTTACGCGAAATACAGCGAAAAAATAAACCTGATCAACTTCATGGTTGGCAGTGGACTCTTATGCGTAATCAGTTATCTCCTGGCGGCTTTTTCGTCTTCACCCCTGCTTAGTTTGGTTGGTTGCGGCCTATGCGGTCTGTCAGTAGGCATTTTTTGGCCTGGAACATTAAGCCTTGCCGCTCAGAACTGTCCGCGGGGTGGCAGTGCCATGTTTGCCCTGCTCGCCCTGGCCGGTGATGTGGGCTGCGCGGCTGGACCAACATTGGTCGGCCTGGTGGCTGGCGCAAGAGGTGACAACCTCACAATTGGACTGGTCGCCGCTTTGGTCTTCCCCATTCTATTAATATATGGCCTCTTTATGGGTAAACAAACTACCCGTCGAGGCAAGCCGTCCAGAGGATAAATTTCAGCCTGGGAAGCATAGAATATTGTCCCATAGAACAACAGGAAAGGAATAAGGAGATGCTAACCCTCAAAGGACAATATAATTCCGCCCACATCATGATTGACGAAATCGACGACACCACGCGCGCGCAGATTCAAACCCTATTGGATCATCCTGCCTTCGCGGATACCTATATTGCCATCATGCCCGACTGTCACGCGGGAAAGGGTGCGGTCATCGGTTTCACCATGAATTTGAACGACTATATTATTCCCAATATCGTCGGCGTTGATCTTGGCTGTGGAGTGCTGGCGGCCCGTTTTGAGGTTGACGCTGTCGATCTTACGGCCTTCGACTTATTTATCAAGAAAAACATTCCCGCCGGGTTTTCAATCCACAAAAAAGCCAAGGTCAAAGAGGATCCTACCTTGCGTTACTGGACAAAGGTGATCGGGATGGATTACGGAAAAGCGCTCCGCAGTATTGGCACCCTCGGCGGAGGAAATCATTTCATTGAGGTCGGGAAAGATTCAAAGAACAATACTTGGGTGACCATTCATTCCGGAAGCCGCAATTTCGGCTTAAGAATCGCCAATTATTTTCAAAGTAAAGCCTGGAAAAACCTGGAACGGAACTACTCCGGCAAGCACTATAAAGACCTTGAGTTTCTCCTGGTCAACAGCGAGGACGGCCAAGATTATCTCAACGCCGCCCGCTTCGCCCAATCATACGCCGCCTTAAACCGCGCGACGATGCTTAAGGAAATATCCCGCTTTTTCGGCGCCGATCCACGTGAAGTCATTGAATCGGTTCATAACTTCATTGGCGACGATAATATTATTCGCAAGGGGGCAACCCCTGCCCGGAAAGGGGAAAGGGTAATCATCCCCTTTAACATGCGTGACGGTCTTGCCCTCTGTACCGGCAAAGGTTCAGCCAAGTACAATTATTCCGCGCCCCACGGCGCCGGACGGATCCTGTCCCGGACCAAAGCAAAGCAAATACTTTCGGTCGACGACTTTGCCAAAGACATGAAAAAAGCCGGTGTCTTTACCACCACGGCCACCAAAGAAACCATTGATGAAGCGCCCGACGCCTATAAAGATAAAGAACTCATTATCCGAAACATCTCCGAAACTGTGGCGATCAACGATTTTGTGAAGCCGATATACAATTTTAAAGCTCATGGCGACTAAAAGTTCGATCATATCTATTTCGTCAATTAGGAGAGCGCTTGAATGGCATTCAAGCATCGGAATTTTTCAGGTTAGTCCCGCAATTAATGGTCATTGGGTTAAATAAAAAAACCCGCCATTGCGGGTTTATTATTTTCATATGGTGGAGATGAGGGGAATCGAACCCCTGGCCTCTTGAATGCCATTCAAGCGCTCTCCCAGCTGAGCTACACCCCCACGTCCTGGTGACAAACAATAGAATACCGTGAAATTAGTTTTTTGTCAAGGGTTTTTTTGAAAAGCATCTCACAGGTTATGGTCATACTTATAACCGCTAATCTTTTCAATCTCCTTTATTCTCCTTGCCATCGAAGGATGGGTCTGGAACCCTTCATCCAATTTGTTTAACTTC
>JAAYHY010000102.1 GCA_012735135.1 Bacillota bacterium
AATTCCTCCCTAGACCTTATCCCTTAGCCTTCCGGTATCACCCGGATCTTCACGGTGGCCGTAACCCCACGGTAAAGGTTTACGGTAACTTCGTGCTCACCCATGGTTTTAATAGTTTCCGGCAGGTTAAGTTGTTTTTTATCCAGTTCGATCTTGGTTTCCTGCTGAATCCGATCGACAATATCTTTACCGGTAATGGAACCAAAAAGTTTACCGCCTTCGCCGGCCTTGGTCTGAAAGGTCAAGGTTAAACCATCCAGTTTTTTCGCCAGTTCCCGTGCGGTCCCTTCGTCCCGGGCTTCTTTCAGGGCGCGATGGGCCCGTTCTTCCTCCAATTTCTTCAGGTTCCCGGGGGTTGCTTCCACCGCCAGCTTTTTCGGTAATAAATAATTCCGGGCGTAACCATCGGTTACTTCTTTGATCTCACCCTTTTTCCCTAAAGCTTTCACATCGTTTAAAAGAATGACTTTCATCGCAACATCACCTCCTACGGAACGGGCGCCGAGATCCTCAACGTTGTTTTTTTTCTTCCACATAATGCAAACATGCGGAAAGATCCCCGTACCAGCTTTCCAGTTGATGATTGGCCGCCAAATGATTCCGGAGCTGATCCTCGATCTCCTCCTCCACCTGCTGGAAACTTAGGCCCAAGCGCCGGCTTAAAAAATAACAGGTGAGAATAATAGCAGCCAAAGCTTTGGAGATCGCTTGGCCGTTGCTTCCGGTTAAAGACTTAAAAAAAAGAGTAACCCCTTCCAGCAGCTCATTCTTGAGCCACTCAATGGTCCGAAGCTGACGGGCAATATCAACTTCCTGGTGGGGACGGGTCATGGGCAACCCTCCTTGTCACCACTTCTATTCCACACTAGAACAGTTTTTCCTTCCGGTCCTCTTTTGGAAAAAGAAAGGAGGCCTAATGCCTCCACCTTTTGTTTCCCTATTATTTGTTAAGACGCTTAGTCGCTGGTATAGGGTAACATCGCTAATTGTCTAGCCCGTTTAATCGCCACGGTTAACTGACGTTGGTGATGGGCACAATTACCGGAAATCCGGCGGGGAAGGATCTTTCCCCGTTCCGTAATGTACTTGCGTAACTTGCCAACCTCTTTATAGTCAACGTGCTCGATCTTATCGACACAGAAAGCACAGACGCGTCTTTTTTTCTTGCCTCTTTCGCGTACCAAGATTTCACCTCCATCCGGCCATTAGTTCTGAACTAAAAAGGTAGATCATCCAAATTAATCTCGCCGAAATCATCCACCGCTTGGTCCCCGGAAAGATCGCCCTCGCCCTCGCCGGCCGGGGCGCCCCGCCGGGCTTCACCCGCCCGGTCTAAAAATTGGACATTGGCGGCGACTACTTCGGCCACTGTTCGCCTTTGACCATCTTGTGCTTCATAACTCCGGATTTGTAAGCGGCCATCCACCGCAACCAGTCTTCCTTTATGCAAGTGATTGGCGCAGGTTTCCGCCAGCTTCTGCCAAACGACCACGGGAATAAAATCAGCCTCCCGCTCGCCGGCTTGGTTGGTATAGGGACGGTCCACCGCTAACGTAAAATTGGCGACCGCCACCCCGTTGGGGGTATACCTTAACTCCGGATCTCTGGTTAATCTGCCAATTAAAATGACATGATTCATTAAAACACACCACCTTCACCTTTATATCCGGTCGATCAGGTGTTGGCGCGGATGATCATATGACGAAGAACATCATCGGAGATCCTAAGCACCCGGTCCAGTTCTTGCGATGCCGAACTGGGGGCCTCCATTTCGACCAGCAAATAATAGCCTTCGGTAAAGTCTTTAATTTCATAAGCCAGTCGACGTTTGCCCCACCGGTCCACCTTGGTCACTTCGCCCGCACCGTTCTTAATTACTTCTTGCACACGGTTAATGGCGTTCTCCAAAGCCTCCTCCTCCAACTGGGGAGAGAAAATGATGACGCTTTCGTATTTCATTCGGTAGACACCTCCTCCCTCTGGACTTACGGCCTCGCCGCGGCGAGGCAGGGAAGTACACGTTTGTTATTATATCATTTAACGCTTAAATAGACAAGCAAGGATAAGACAAAACCGGATCAAGCCACTTAAGTTAATTCTGGAGGTTAAAAACGTCGTCCCCGGTTTTGATCAGCTTTTTGATTCCCTTTTCCACTTTAACACGGGGAATTAGTACCAACCGTCCGCAAGTCAAGCATTTCAACCGGATATCCATCCCCACCCGTAAGATTTCCCATTCCGTTCCGCCGCAGGGATGGGGTTTGCGCAATTGGACCTGATCGCCAATGGAAAGTTTGAGGGGTTCTTTCATCCACTCGCCTCCTCTGCCTGGACGGCGTTTCTCCCGTCACCGAAAAGGCCCTTCCGGCCTCGCCGGTTGTTCCAGTCGGCACTGGTATATTTCTCCGCCCTCAGCCGGGCGGCCAGACTCAGCTCTTCCGCGGAAAGATCCCCTTCCTGCCACTCTATCCCCAATTCTTCGCTCAATCCTTGGCAAAGCGCAGCGATCACGTCCGATCGCGCCGGAAGACGGCCTAAAGCTTCGCGCAGTCCAATAACCTTCCGGGCTAATCCGCCGTTCTTTTCCGCGGCCGGGGCTTCCGCCCAGACTTCCCGCCAAAACCAGGGATTGAAACTAAGGAGAATCGAACCGTGTTGCAGCAAAGCTTTACCGTGCCGGAGCTGAGCGCTGCCCACCAACTTCCTTCCTTGACAGGTAAGCTCAGACCAGGACGGAGCGGCAAAACAAGCCTGGGAAAGTAAACCCTTGGCCTGCCGTGCGCCCGGCGCCAACTCGACCGTCAACCCAAGCAGTGCAAAGCCACGCTTAAAACCCAACCCAATCTTTTGGTAATCAGCCAGCACCGGACCGGTGAACCCTTCCCGCTCGCCGGCGACCAAAGCATAAGTCAGCTCGTCTTCATGGAAGACGGCCCGGCCTCCCGTTGGTCGCTTAACCCAATCCACCCCCGCCAGGCGGAAACGTCTTTGCTGTTCCTCGTTTAAAGGTTGTTGGAAACAACCCAATGAAAGCGCCGGCGGATCCCAACCGTAAAAGCGGAGGGTCGGCGGGGCTTTCCCTTGTTCATAACTGAGGAGCAGAGCCTCATCAAGGGCCATATTCCAAGGGCCTGTCCCGGTCGACCAGGGGAGAAGACGCCCGATCATTCTTCACCGATTAACTTCTGGTACGCTTCAGCGGTCAGGAGATCTTTCAGTTCATCAGGATTGGCCACTTCAATTACGGCAATCCAACCTTTACCATAGGGATCCTGGTTCACTAATTCGGGGTTAAATTGTAATTCGTCGTTGACCTCTAAAATCTCCCCCGAGAGCGGCGCATAAACATCGGAGACCGCCTTCACCGATTCGATGCTGCCCATTCCGGCTTTGCTTTTGACCTTTTCGCCGACGGCCGGCAGCTCCACATAGACGACATCCCCCAATTCCTTCTGGGCATAAGCGGTAATCCCGACCGTCGCCCGTTTGCCTTCGACCTTAACCCATTCATGTTCCGTTGTGTACTTTAATTCAGACGGAACCATCTTTCCAACCCCCATTTTCCATATTCCTATCTTAGAAAATGCCTCCGCTGTTTGCCGACTCACCCGGCTTTAATTTTTGATCACTTGGTTCAAGCAAGGGGAAGCCGGCGTGAGCAAATAACCCGAGATTATGTACCAGACTTTTATGTTTATCATATAATGAAGGGAATAACTTGTAAAGGGCTAGCAGAGATTTTTCCCAAAAGGAGGGTAAATTATGTGCCGTTTGTTAGCCGCGCTTTTGAATCCGGTCCTCAAAAAAAGAGGTAAAACTATAATTATCATCAAACAACGATCATAAACCGGCAGTAACGGTTATAAACAGACAGGAAGCCTCCCACCGCGGAGGCCTTTTTTTATGGTTTTTATTCATAGGCTTATCCCCTCATCCATATATATTTATATAGATCAAAGCATAAATGGGGAGCAAAATGCCACAGCCAATTTCAAAAATAAGCCGAACAATCCTGTCTTTTCTGGCCGCCGTGGGCGAGATCACTTTATACTACGGGGCCAGTCTGGCCGCGATCCTCCGTGGCGAACTGGACCGGCCGCGGACCCTTTGGGAGATGAATACCTTAGGTGTCAACTCCCTACCTATTGTCGTCATCATCAACACCTTCGCCGGAATGGTCATCTCCCTCCATTTAAGTAGCTCCTTCGCGGCCTTTGGAATTACGACGCAAATGGGACATTTCCTCACCATCGCTTTTGCCCGGGAACTGGCGCCGGTCTTAACCGGGATCGTGGTAGCCGGCCGGGCCGGTTCCGCCATCGCCGCCGAAATCGGGGCGATGGCCGTCTCCGAACAGATCGATGCCCTGAAAACTTTGGGGATCGACCCCCACGCTTATTTGATCGCCCCTAAGATCCTGGCGGTCTTTCTCATGTTGCCTTTATTAATCATCATGGCCAACCTCACCGGTTTGCTGGGCGGGATGGGCCTTGCCGTTTACTTTAAACATCTTACCGTCCCGACCTTCATTGATTCTATCTTAACCCATATTCAGCCCTGGGATTTCCTTGGTGGGCTCACCAAAGGGTTCTTCTTCGGGCTCGTGGTCGCCGGGATCGGCGTCTACTATGGGCTCCATACCAAACACGGCGCCACCGGGGTCGGTATCGCAGCCACCAAAACCGTGGTCGCCGGAGTCATTGCGCTGTTTATTATTAATTTTATCCTCACCGTGCTTTTCTATTAAAGGAGTCGGCCATGATTCAACTGGAAAATGTTTGTTTCACCCTGGCGGGCCGGGAGATCCTGTCCCAGCTCTCTTTTACCGTGCCAACCGGGCGGACTTATGTCCTCTTAGGTCCCAGCGGCTGTGGAAAAAGCACCGTCCTCCGTTTGGTCATGGGCTTAATTAAACCCGATTCCGGGCGGATCCTGATCAACGGCGTCCCTTTGGAGGAAGGGAAAAACAACCGCCGCGGGCCCCGCCGGGGGATGGTTTTTCAATCGGCGGCCCTCTTCGACTTCCTCTCCGTTTATGAGAATATTGCGTTAGGCCTTAGAAAAAAGGGAAACCTCTCGGAAGCGGAGATCAAAAACCGGGTCCAGCAAGAACTGAACCACGTGGGACTAGGGGCCGATCCGGCCCTGCTCAGTAAAACCCCGGCCGAACTGTCCGGAGGTATGCGGAAACGGGTCGCCATCGCCCGGACCTTGGCCCTGGATCCGGAGGTTATTCTCTACGATGAACCCACCACCGGGCTGGATCCAATCATGGCCGGCCTCATCAATGACCTGATTCTCCGGGTGCACCGGCGCCTCAAAGTCACTTCCCTCCTGGTCACCCATGACCTCAACACCGCGCTCCAGGTCGCTGATGAAATCGGGTTTCTTTATCAAGGGAAAATCAGGGAAAGCGGACCGGCCCGGATCCTCCCGGAGCAGGCCGGTCCCCTCCTCCGCCAATTCATGGACGGCCGTCTGGACGGCCCGATCAGTACCAACGGAGGATGGTGAAGTAGTTTGCCTTCTCGTCTTGAAACCAAAGTGGGACTCTTTACCCTTCTTAGCCTTGCCATCTTAATCATCGGTTTGCTCTGGGTCGACGGCTGCCAGTTTATGGACCGCCATTACCAACTGGAAGTGGTCTTTACTCATGTCGGAGGGTTACGCCCGGGAGCGCCGGTACAAATGGCCGGTGTTGATATTGGCCGCGTCGGCCGGGTCACCCTTACCCCGGAAGGCCGGGTTTTGGTCGTCCTCAACCTGACAACGGCCGTAACCTTAAAAGCCGGTGCCCTCGTCACGGTTAACACCGCAGGTCTCTTGGGGGAGAAAATCATCGAAATCATCCCCGGCCCCGGACCCGAAGACATCCGGCCCGGCACCCGGCTGCAAGGGAAGGAACCCTTCTCCATGGAGGAGCTCTTCCGGGAGACCGGAGAGATCATGGCCTCCTTAAAACGGATCGCCACCGCCTTGGACCAGTTCCTCACCGACCAGGCCCTCCTGGACCGGCTGGCCCAGACCACAACCGACCTGGAAACAATCACCGGTAACCTGGCCGCCTTCAGCAGCGAACTGGCCGGCGCCGACCTGAACGGCGTAATCACCGGCTTTAAAACAATAACCACCCGTTTATCCGCCATCAATTACGAGGAGATCAATAACCTCCTGGCCACCGCCGCCGATTTATCTGGCTTTCTCGACCGGCTCAATGACCTGGTGGCCGCCTTCGACCCGCTCCAACAAGAGCTTTACCGTTTCCTGACGGAACTGCGGGCCGGTGGACAGACCGCCGCCGCGGTTACCAATATTCTAAGCGCCCTGGAACTGACGGCGGAGCATTTAGCCCGGCTTTCGGTCCAGTTGACCGAAGGCGACCCCAACCTGGCTGATCTGATGACCGCCACCGAAGAGATGCTAACCTCGGTCCGGATGATTACCACCGGCCTTTACCAACTGGTGGAGGAGGCCGCCACCGAAGGCAACGCCGACCTCTTCAAAAGCTCCATGGAAAAAGCGGGGCGCGTCCTGAACCTGGCCGATGAATTTCTCAAAACCTACGACCATCTAAGCCTCAGCAACCACTTTTCCTTGGCGGTCACCCCCGACGATTGGGGGGTCGCTTACCAAGCCCGACTGGCCTGGGATCCCCATCAATTTCTCCTCTTCGGCTGTGACGATCTGGGCGACCGGAACCGTTTATCAATCCAATTCGGCCTGCAACGGAATCCCTGGCAGTTCCGCTTCGGTATTCTCCACAATTGGTTGGGCCTCGGCCTTAACTATGATTTCCGGAACTTCAGCTTCCAAGCGGACCTCTGGCAACCAAACCAGCCGGTCCTGGATGTCTACACCCAATACCGGCTGGCGCCCTTCTCCCTTAAAGTCGGCCTCCGGAATCTTACTTCCCCCACCCGTCAGTGGTATGCCGGCCTCGGCTGGGTTTTCTAGCCCCGGCGCGCCCCGCTCAAAGCTCTTGCAGGCGTGCCCAGAGGGGAGGGATTAAGCCGGCAAGCGCAAAGGCCTTGACCAGATCCCCGAGGAGAAAGGGGGAGAGCCCGGCGGCCAGTTGGACAAAGCCGACCGGCCGGGCTAAGACCAGGCGGTTCAAGAAATAGAGGTAGGGGAGGGCAATTAAGTAAATAAAGAGCATTCCGGTTAAGGACAAACCAAAACACGGCCAGAAAGTTGGCTTCCGCAACAGCCGGGCTAAGCTCCCCACCACCGCCGCCGCTCCGACAAAGCCAAGGATAAAACCGAACCCGGGCTGCAAAATATAACTAAAACCCCCGCCTTGGCTGAAGACCGGCACCCCCGCCAAGCCAAGGAGAAGATAAACCAGTTGGCTGAGGACGGCGTCGCGGGGACCAAGCAAGATCCCGGCCATAATCACCATAAAATTCTGCAGGGTAAAGGGGACAGGAGGGATCAGCGCAATCCGCAGGTTGGCGCCGACCCAGGTTAAGGTGGAAAAAAGGGCCACCAGGACCAGACGTTCAATCGGCTTCCGTTTTTGTAGCCAGTTCATCGCTTTCCTCCTTCCAGCAAGAGCAATGGTCAGTAAGGGGCTGGACATCCCCGGCGACCACCCGGGACCGCTCCCCGCCGGCTTCGATGATAAGGGCGCCGTCCTCGGCAATGGCCACGGCTTTTCCCCGGTAGACGCGTTGGCCGTTATCCACCTCCACCGGCCGCCCCAAGGTCGCCGTGTACTCCCGGCAGTAGGCCAAAGAACGCTCAAACCCTTGCGCCAGAGCATAAAAATACTCTTCTTCGAAAATCTGTAAAAAGCCGCAGAAAAGCTGCCGCCGGTCAACCAAACGCCCGCTCATCATCCGTAAGGATCCGGCTTTGGTCCTTAATTCGGCCGGAAAGTCACTGTTTTTTTGGTTGACATTGATCCCCACGCCCAAAATCACATACTCAAGGCGCCCCAGCTCCCCGCCGGCTTCCGTCAGGATGCCGGAGAGTTTACGGTCTTGGTAGTAGAGATCATTCGGCCATTTCACCAGAGGACGAAAACCGAGGGTGGTATGGACCGCCCGGGAAAGGGCGGCGGCCGCCAGTAAATTTAACTTTGGGAGTTCCACCGGGGAAAAAGATGGGTGGAGAATCAGGCTTAGCCAGATTCCTGTCCCCGGGGGCGAAAACCAGCTCCGGCCCAACCGGCCCCGGCCGTTCAGTTGGGTTTCGGCCAAAACCACCGTCCCCTCGGGTACCGTCCCCACGATCTCCTTGGCCCGCCGGTTGGTGGAGGGGAGTTCATCGTAATACTCAATGGTCTTCCCGATCCTTTGGGTAGCAAGGTCTTTCCTCACTTCCCAAGGATAGAGCTTATCCGGCCGGCCCACCAGATGATACCCCCGGCGGGGGTGAGCGGTAATTTGATAACCAAGTTTCCGCAAGATCCCCACTTGCTTCCAGACTGCCGTCCGGGTAACCCCTAACTGTTCAGCCAGGTCTTCCCCGGAGACATAGGGCGCCGCGGCCAACAAATCCACAAGGGTGCCCAAATGTAACATGTAACCGCCTTCCTTGCTTGACAAATTATGCATGCCTCCAGTCTAAAACAGACGACGGGGGATTGTCAACCCTATTTTCCGCCAAAGTTGACATTGGTTGCTTTTCTTACGCTGTCTTCGACTAAAGTTAACATTAGCCAACCTTTTTCCGTCTTGTTTTTCGGGGAAAAGAAGGATAAAATAGGATCGTAATCTTCTACGGGAAAAGGTGCGCCTTACCCCAAAGAAAATCCTTATTTATCCTGAGGCTAAGGCTTGTCCTGAAGCAAAGGGTGTTGTTGTGTTAATTAACAAGCGGAGCATCCTAGCAAGCCTGTCTGAGACGGGCTTTTTTTCACCCTCCGCCAAGCGGGACAACCCCTGGCAAGCGACAGCTTAAGCCAAATCCTAAATTGGAGGGATCATTATGCGGAAAAAACTCCTGTTCGTTGTTGGTTTAATTCTTTTGCTAACGGTTGCTTCTTCGCTTCCAGCCGCGGAAGCAACGACCATCAATGTAATGGTCCTTTCCGGGACCACCGGCTTGTCCCTGGTCAAGATGGTGGAGGAAAAGCCGGTCCTGGCGCCGGGCGTCACTTTTAATTACACCATCCTCACCAGCCCCGACCAGATGAGCGCCAAGATCATCACCGGAGAAGCCGATATCGCCGCGGTCCCGACCAACTTGGCCGCCATCCTGTATAACCGGGGCATCCCGATTCAACTGGCCGCCATCACCAACTGGGGGGTCATGTATATTGTCGGCCGTGATGCCGCCGTAACTTCCTGGCCCGAACTGAAAGGACGGGAGATCGGCATCACCGGGAAAGGAAGCACCCCGGATCTGTTGTTCCGTTACTATCTCAGCGCCAATGGGCTTGATCCGGAAAAGGATCTTCAGATCCGTTATTATCCCAGCCCGGCGGAGCTGGCGCAATTGGTGATCGCCGGTAAGGTTGCCCTGGCGACCTTGCCCGAACCCTGGGTGACGGAGGCCCTTTCCCGCAACCCGGAACTGAACGTGCTCCTGGATTACCAGGCAGAGTGGTCACGCCTGGAAAAACAGAAGGAATCCTACCCCCAAAGCGCGTTGGTGGTTAAAACCGCCTTGGCCACCGCCAACCCGGCTTTGGTCCGGACTTTTTTACAGGCCGCCGGCGCCGCTAATGACTGGGTCGTCGAGCATCCGGCCGAAGCCGGCCATTTAGCCGAAAAGCACCTTTCCATTTCCGCCGCGGCGGCTACCGAGGCCATTCCCCGTTGCAATCTCCGGCTGGTCCCGGCTTTCCGGGTCCAAAGCGAGATCGATCGTTACCTGGAGAAACTTTATGCTTTCGAACCACAATCCATAGGGGGAAAAATACCTGATGCCGGATTCTACCTGTCGGAATAGGGTAATTACTGTCGCTTCCTTTCTGACCTTGCTTCTGGGCTGGCACGGGGCGGCGGCTTTGATTGGGAAGGAGATCATCCTGCCCAACCCGGCCGCCACCCTCCAACGCCTGGTCCAACTGATGATCTCCGGCGGCTTCTGGTCCCACCTGGCGGCCACCTTGTCCCGGGGGCTAATGGGGTTTACCCTCTCTTACCTGGCCGGTTTAATTGTGGGTCTCCTGTCCGGAATCAACCGTAACTTTAAAGACTTTTTTCACCTCTGGTTAACCGTGATCCGGAGCACGCCAACGATGGCTCTGATTTTACTGGCTTTGATCTGGTTCCAGGCCGAAACCGTCACCCTTTTCGTTACCTTCCTCGTGGTTTTTCCGCTGATCACCCAGAATGTGGCCGAAGGGATCAGCCAGATCAATCCGGATCTGAAGGAAATGGCCCGCCTTTACCGGGTCCCTTTTCCTACGGTTCTTCTTCGGATGTACCTGCCGGCCATCTTGCCCTATCTGGCCACCGGGGCGGCGGCCGGATTGGGGTTAACCTGGAAGGTGATCATCGCCGCCGAAATCCTGGCTTACCCCAAGTTAGGGATCGGCGCCCGCATGGATACGGCCCGGACTTATTTAGAAACCCCCGAAGTCTTCGCCTGGACGGTGGTGGTGATCGCAATCAGCCTCTTTTTTGACCGGATCCTCCAGCATCTGATCAGAAAACAACTACTCTATTGGGAGTAAACCCATGCCTGAAATCGAGTTTACTTTAGAAGGAATCAGCAAAGCCTATGGGGACCTCCTGGTCTTCTCCGGCCTCTCCCTGGAAGTCAAAGCCAACCGGATCGTGGCTTTCCTTGGTCCGTCGGGGTGCGGGAAAACCACCCTCCTCTCGATCATCGCCGGTTTAAAAGCCCCCGATCAAGGCCGGGTTACGGGGCTTGCGGAGAAATCCCTTAGCTACCTCTTCCAGGAGCCGCGCCTCCTTGATTGGTTAACCGTAGCCCAGAATCTATCCTTTGTTTTACAGGATAAAATTCCCCGGGCCAAACTTCCAGGACGAATCAACTACTATTTGGAGCAGATGGAGATCCTCCCTTACCGCGACGTTTATCCCCGGAAACTCAGCGGGGGCCAGCGTCAACGGGTAGCCATGGCCCGCGCCCTGGCTTATCCTTCCCGCCTCCTTTTGATGGATGAACCCTTTAAATCCCTGGACTTAAGTTTAAAGTGGGACTTAATCACCCGTTTCCGGCAAATTTGGGCGGCGGCGCCCCGGACTGTTTTGTTGGTCACCCATGACCCAAAAGAAGCGTTACTGCTCGCCCATGAGATCTATCTCCTCTCGCCCAAGCCGGCGGTGATCAAAGGCCACTACGAAGTTGGCCTGTCCTTGGATGAACGGAAACCGGACGCCCTTCCCCTTCTCCAATTGGAACAACAGATCACCGCCGCCTTAATCCGGGACTAATCAAGAAACCCTGCCGCTCACGGCAGGGTTTTACGTAATAGCGTTAACGCTCATCGCCGCTGATCGCCGTTGGTCCCACCTACGCTATGCCATACCCTTTCTTTTCTTCACCAACCTGCCCTGGAATTTAACCAGTTCCACCAGGGGGATGATGGTTAGGGCCAGGCCGAGGGCGGTTAATAAATTCCCGGTGGAAAGCGGAGTTAATTGAAAGAGATCATTCAATCCGGGTACGTAAAGCAGGGGAATGGTCAAAATAAAGGAGGCGGCCATCGCCCCGAACAAGTATTTATTATGGGTCTTTAAGCGGAACAAGGATTTGCTCCGGGAGCGCATGTTCAGGGAATGGAAGATTTCACATAAGGAAAGCGTCAGAAAGGCCATGGTCATGCCGGTGCGATGGGTTATCCGGCTACCAAAAAAGTAGGCGATCAAAGTTAAGCCCGCGATGGCCACTCCTTGATAAAGGACCCCGGCGCCGAGCCCGTGGGCAAAAACCCCCTCGTCGGTCTTCCGGGGCCGGCGCCGCATCAGATCGGGCTCCGCCTTTTCCATCCCCAGAGCAATGGCCGGCAGGGAATCGGTGACCAGGTTAATCCATAAGATATGAATGGGGGAGAAGAGGCGGAAGTTCATCAGGGTTGCAACAAACAGGGCCACCACCTCACTAAGGTTGGAGGACAAGAGGAATTGAATGGCCTTCAGGATATTATCGTAAATCCGGCGGCCTTCTTCCACCGCCGCCACGATGGTGGCAAAATTATCATCGGCCAGGACCATATCGGAGACATTTTTACTCACATCGGTCCCGGTGATCCCCATCCCAACGCCAATATCCGCCGCCTTCAAGGCCGGGGCGTCGTTCACCCCGTCGCCGGTCATCGCCACAATTTGTCCCCGCCTTTTCCAGGCATTAACGATCCGTACCTTATGCTCGGGTTGCACCCGGGCGTAGACCCGGTATTTGGTCACCTTCTCCTCCAACTCGGCATCGGAGAGCGCCGTCAGTTCCACCCCGGTGATTACTTCATCGGCCCCGCTGATCATCGCCAAGTCCTGCGCGATGGCCACCGCCGTCTCCTGATGATCCCCGGTGATCATGACCGGCGTGATCCCCGCCTGGCGACATTTTTCAATGGCCGCTTTCACCTCCGGCCGCACCGGATCAATCATGCCCGTCAGCCCGATAAAAATTAGATCTTCTTCTAATAAATCAGGGGTAATTTCTGCCGGGAGCTGGGTCCATTCCCGCCGGGCGGCGGCTAAAACCCGGAGGGCCTTTCCGGCCATCCGCTTGTTTTCCGCGCGGATTTCCGCTTCCCGTTCCGGGGTAAGGGTGACAACCCCCTCCGGCGTCAACATCCGTGTGCACCGCGGTAAAAGCTCATCGAGGGCCCCTTTGGTGTACTGGACATAGGACCCGTCTTTTCTTTGGTGGACCGTGGACATCATCTTCCGCTCGGAGTCAAAAGGCGCTTCCGCTACCCTCGGTTGTGCTTTTTCCAGTTCGGCTTTGACCAAACCCCGGGTCAGCGCATACCGGACCAGGGCGTTCTCCGTCGGTTCCCCGATGATCTCCCCGCCTTCCTCGGTAGCGTCGTTACATAAGGCCATCGCTTCGGCCAGCGGTTCCTCCGGTCCATAGGTAGCCACCACGGTCATTTTATTCTGGGTTAAAGTCCCGGTTTTATCGGAACAGATCACTTGGGTGCTCCCGAGGGTCTCCACGGCGGTTATACGCCGGATGATCGCCTTCCGCTTCGCCATCTGCGTCACCCCGATGGAGAGCACGATGGTGACCACCGCCACTAAGCCTTCGGGGATGGCCGCCACCGCCAGGCTGACCGCCGTCAAAAACATCTCCAAAACATGGCCGCCGTGGAGACCACCGTTTTCCCAAACACCAAAGGCAAAGATGAAAACGGAGATCGCCAGCACCCCGATGCTCAGCACCCGGCTCAAAGCCGCCAACTTCCTTTGGAGCGGGGTTTTTTCCGCCTTCGTCTCCGCCAGCAAATTAGCGATCTTCCCCATCTCGGTGGCCATCCCGGTCCGGACGACCACCCCTTCGCCCCGGCCGTAGACCACGTTGGTGCCCATATAAGCCATATTGTGCCGGTCGCCCAGGGGCACCTCGCGCCCGCCGGGTTGCAAGGTCATAACGCGGCTGTCTTTTTCGACGGGGACCGATTCCCCGGTCAAAGAGGCTTCCTCCACTTTCAAACTAGCCGCTTTGATGAGTCGCAGATCGGCCGGGACCGCCGCCCCTGCCTCCAGAAGGACAAGATCGCCGGGGACAATCTCTTCCGATTTGACCGAGAGCACATGTCCGCCCCGGCGGACTTTACAATAAGGAGAAGTCATTTTTTGCAGCGCTTCAATGGCCTTTTCCGCCTTCCCCTCCTGGATCACGCCGAGGACCGCGTTAAGCGTGACCACCATCAGGATGATGATCATGTCGGCGATCTCTCCCACCACACCCGAGATGAGCGCAGCCGCGATCAGGACCAACACCATCGGATTGGCCATTTCCCCGAAGAACTTAGCCAGGAGGGACTTTCTCTTTCTTTCCGCCAGTTTATTGGGGCCGTACTTTTCCAGGCGGGCCCGGGCTTCCGCGGGAGTCAAGCCCTGCTCCGTCGTACCCTGCTCCTTCAGGACTTCTTCCTTTTCCTTTAAGTAATAATCCATCCTCCGCCACCCTTTCCGCAAGCGTTTCTTTCCGCCTGAACTCAAATGCATTCTAGCACATGCGGCCAGCGGGATAAACCAATAAATCTGGCTAACTGTCCCTTTTTTCCTCATTTGAAGTCAAATGGGAGGTTTTGCCACAAAAATGCCGAAGTGTCCAATCAGAGGTGATCCCCATGGCCAAACCAGAACTGACCAAACAATTGCTGGCGGGCACCCTCAAGCAATTGATGGAGAAGATTCCCCTGGATAAGATCAGCGTCCAGGCGATCGTGGACGCGTGTGGCCTGAACCGCAAAACCTTTTACTACCACTTCCAGGACAAACAAGCCCTGGTCTGTTGGATCTTTGACCGGGAGTACGCCGGTCTGACCGATCTAAACCAGGACAACAGCATTATCGATGAACTCATCGCCCACCTTTACGCCAATAAATCTTTTTATGTGGCCGCCCTGACCTCCAAAGCCCAAAACAACCTGGAAGAACACATGTTTAAAGTAGTTTATGACGGAATTGCCCAAAAAATCCGCCTCCTGCTCGGCACCGGCCGGCTGGGCTCCACCGAAAAGATGATCGCCAACTATTTTGCCCATGCTTTAATGGGCTCCCTTACCGAGTGGGCGCGGGAAGGCATGAAGTCCTCCCCTTCTGAAGAGATGTTCAATTTCTACTCCATTACCCAGGACTGTCTGGGATACATCGTCCGGAAATACGCCGGTCATTAGTCCTTATTTTCCTCGTCGCCTTCCCGCCGGGCCACCTTTTGCCTTAACTCCTCAATCAGCTGCCGCCGGCGCGCTGTCTCGGCCCGGTCGATCTTAATCTCAACCACATCCCCTTCTCTGGCGCCCGGTAACAATTGCGCCGACATCGGCACCACCGAACCATTCTCCAACTCAACCAGGGCGAATTCGCCCTCAAAACGGTCGATAATCACCCGCACTTTACTTCCCCCCTTTCATGGGCCACTGTTTACTGGATGGCGGCCAATTTCCACACCATAAAATACCATCTCCGCCAGCACCTCTTTTTTTGTTAACCATAACCTAAGTTTTAGTTAACTATCGCCAGTTAATAGCGGATTTAATAACTATTGTATACAGCAAAGAAGAAGGAGAATATGCCTTCTTGGCGAATAAGAATGCTTTATATAGAACTGAGTTCTATTGTCCCGGAGATTAAATAAGGAGGTAATTTATTGTGTCCAAGAAGATTCTTATTCTAGTCCTCGTGGTTGTTGTCGTTGGCGCATTGGCCTTATACTTAACGAGAACTTCCGCGCCTGAAGCCACGACCGATGCCACCAATTTTAAAATTGGTTTAGTCACCGGCACCGTGTCGCAGAATGAAGATGAGTACCGGGGAGCGGAAGCAGCCATTGCTAAATATCCCGGCCTGATCAAACATGTGACCTATCCTGACAATTTCATGCAGGAACAGGAGACCTTCATCGCCCAAGTTACCGGGTTGGCTGCCGATCCGGAAGTAAAAGCGATCATTATCAACCAAGCCGTCCCCGGCACCGTCGCGGCCGTCCGTCGGGTCCGCGAAACCCGGCCGGATATGATCTTTATCGTCGGTGAACCCCATGAAGATCCGCCCCTCGTCGAACCGGCCGTTGATGTTTCCTTCATGCCCGATCAATGGGCCCGGGGTAAGACCATCCCCCAACTGGCAAAAGAGATGGGCGCCACCGCTTTACTACACTATTCGTTCCCGCGGCATATGTCCATGGCCCAGTTGGCCGAACGGCGGGATATTATGAAAGCGGAATGCGAGGAACTGGGCATCACCTTTGTTGATGTGAACGCCCCCGATCCGATGGGTGAAGGTGGTCTGCCCGCCGCCCAACAGTTCATCTTGGAGGATGTCCCCCGTCAGGTTGCCAAATACGGGAAGAACATTGCGCTCTTCTCGACCAACTGCGGGATGCAGGAACCGTTGATTGCCGCTGCCATGCAGACCGGCGCCATCTTCCCCGAGCAGTGCTGTCCCAGCCCGACCCATGGTTATCCGGGTGCTTTAGCCCTGGAAATCACCGATGAGATCAAGGGGAACTTCCCGGCAATTTTGAAAGCCATTGATCAGAAGGTTAAAGAATCCGGCGGCGCAGGACGGTTTGCCACCTGGCCGGTGGCCACCGGGTACCTCCACTCCATTGGTGGCGTGGAAGTTGCGAAGTTAGCTTTGGAAGGCAAACTGGATCTGAACGACATCGAAGCCGTGGCCAAAGTTATGGGTGAAGCCGCCGATACCGCGATGGAATTGACCCGCTTGAGCGATAACGGAAACTTCTATATGTACACCTGTGATTCCTATATCTTTGGGAAATAAAGTTCGTTTCCCGCTTGACCTGAGGAGAAGGGAAAGGCGGGGTGAGCAGCCCTGTCTTTCCCTCCTTATGGCGCCCGTTATGGCGCCATAATTATTTACCGAGAGGGGTTTTACAGTTGCCTGAATCTACCGTTCTGGAACTGAAGAATATTACGAAAAGTTACTTCGGCGTCACTGTGTTAAAAGGGATTAACCTCTCCGTAAAACCGGGGGAGATTCATGCGATCGTCGGAGAGAACGGCGCCGGGAAATCCACCCTGATGAATTTGATCTTCGGTATGCCCGTCATTCATGAGACCGGCGGCTTTGAGGGTGATATTCTCATGGATGGCCAACCCGTCAAGATTAGCTCTCCCCGCCAGGCTATGGAATTGGGCATCGGCATGGTCCACCAGGAATTTATGTTGATTCCCGGTTTTACGATCACAGAAAACATTAAACTCAACCGGGAAATAACCAAACCCAACTTGGCCAGTAAAGTTCTGGGCTCCGGTTTGGAGACCCTAGATTTCCCCGCCATGCGTAAAGACAGCCGACAGGCTTTGGAGAAACTCGGTTTAGCCATCGATGAGAGTACCTTTGTCTCCCGGCTGCCGGTTGGCTACATGCAAT
The DNA here is from genome assembly GCA_012735135.1 of Bacillota bacterium. Classification (GTDB taxonomy): domain Bacteria; phylum Bacillota; class UBA4882; order UBA10575; family UBA10575; genus Capillibacterium. The sequence continues at coordinate 16,992 of JAAYHY010000102.1, forward strand.
TTGTCGAGATTGCCCGGGAGATTGATAAGAAGAATGCCCGCCTGATTGTTTTTGACGAGCCTACCGCGGTTTTAGCCGAAAGCGAAGCCGACCAGTTGATTGCCGCCATGAAACGCCTGGCGGAGCAAGGGATTGCGATTCTCTTTATCACCCACCGTTTGGATGAGGTCATGGCTTGCAGTGACACGATTAGTATCTTACGAGACGGTGAATTGGTCAAGACCCTGACCCGGAACGAAACCAGTGTGGGAGAGATCGCCGAGTTAATGGTCGGCCGTAAACTGGAACGCAGCCCCTTACCGGGCCGGGCGACCGAGCCGAGTGATGAGGATCTTATTCTTGAATTAAAGGACTTCAGAGTCGAAATGCCCGGTGAGCGGGTCCGTGGTTTAAATCTAAAAGTACGCCGGGGCGAGATTCTCGGTATTGGCGGACTGGCCGGCCAAGGCAAGGTCGGGATCGCCAATGGCGTGATGGGCTTATATCCTGCCAGCGGACATGTGATCAAAGACGGGGTTGAGCTTAGATTAAATGACCCGAAAGCCGCCTTGGAGGCAAAAATGGCTTTTGTCTCCGAAGACCGGCGCGGTGTTGGTTTATTGTTGGATGAATCGATTGCGGTCAATATTGTTTTAACCAGCATCGAAACGCAAAACAAGTTCTTGCGCTGGACAATTCTCCCCGGCGTTCGTCTCCTGGACCAAAAAGCCGTCCACGATTATACTTTGAAAATCATTAAAGATTTAGATATCCGTTGCACCGGCCCGAATCAACCGGTCCGGCGCCTGTCCGGCGGGAATCAGCAAAAAGTCTGTTTAGCACGGGCCTTTTCTTTGCACCCGGAGATCCTTTGGGTTTCCGAACCAACCCGGGGAATCGATATCGGCGCCAAACAACTGGTCCTTGATCTTTTGGTTCAGTTCAACCGGAAATACGGCATGACCATCATTATGACTTCCAGTGAACTTAATGAGTTGAGAAGGATCTGTGACCGGATCGCCCTGGTTTACAAAGGAAAGGTCGCCGGGATTCTGAAACCGGATGCTTCCGACCGGGACTTTGGCTTAATGATCGCCGGTAAACAACTGGCAAAGGAGGTGGGGTAAGATGGAACTGAAGGGGAGAAAAATCAAAAGTTTGTTTAACTTTGACCATCTGAAGACCTTTTATGAGAAATTCGGCTTGCCGCGTTTGATCATCAGCTGTTTTCTCCTGGGCCTCTTTCTTTTAGCTTTCATTATGAAAATGGACCTCGCCATTCTGATCAGTAATTCGTTAGAACGGATCGGGATGAACGGCCTTTTGGTCCTCGCCATGCTCCCGACCTTGGTCACAGGCGTCGGTCTCAACTTCGGACTGCCGTTGGGCTTCATTTGCGGTCTGGTCGGCGGCGTGATCAGTATGGAGTTTAATTTAACCGGTTTTACCGGATTCTTCACCGCCATCCTTTGTTCCCTGCCTTTGGCGGCGCTCACCGGTTATCTTTACGCCGCCTTACTGGAACGGGTCCGCGGCCAGGAAATGATGGTCGGCACTTATGTCGGATTTGCGGTCGTCGCCGGCATGTGTATTTTCTGGCTCATGGCGCCCTTTAAAAACCCGGCCATGATTTTTGCCATTGGGGGCAAGGGGTTACGCACCACCCTTACGCTCAATGAGCATTACGCGAAGATTCTCAATAACTTTTTGGCCTTTAAGCTCTTTGGGGTGACGATTCCCACCGGCTTGTTGCTATTTTTTGCCCTTTTCTGCTGGTTGGCCTATCTTTTCCTCCGGACCCGCACCGGTATGGCCATGCTGGCCACCGGCGCCAATCCCATGTATGCCACTTCTTCCGGGATCAACATCCGTAAGATGCGCTATACCAGTGTGATTCTCTCGAATATCCTGGCCGCCATCGGCGCCTTGGTCTATGAACAGAGTTACGGATTTATCCAGTTGTATACGGCGCCGCTCTACATGGCCTTTCCCGCGGTAGCCGCCGCCCTCATCGGCGGGGCCACCTTGAAACGGGCGACCGTCGGTCATATTATAATCGGAACTATTCTTTTCCAGACCTTACTGACCATTGCGTTGCCGGTTACCCAAACGGTGTTGCAAGGGACCGATATTAGTGAAATTGCGCGGATGATCATCAGCAACGGGATGATCCTCTACGCCTTAACGAGGAATGAAAGGGGGTAAAATAATGACTGCGCCAAAAATTACGCCACAAACCTTACCGGATAAAACCACAGAAAAAACACCGCAAGGAAGTCACCTGGACCGGATCTTGGGGGAGATGTCCGTTCCCATCTTCTTTGCCTTGCTCTGTTTTATTGGGATCATCGCCGCCGATCTTAGCCCCCGCTTTCTGGTGAATGAGATCATTACCCGTCTCGCCCGGAACTCCTTTTTGGTCCTTTCCCTGATCATCCCGGTCATCGCGGGGTTGGGACTAAACTTTGGCATCGTCATCGGCGCAATGTCGGGCCAGGCTGCCTTAATTATCATCACTCACCTGGGAATCGGCGGCCTTCCCGGTTTCTTGCTGGCCGCTTTAATCTCAGTTCCCTTCTCCGTTACTTTGGGCTGGTTGACGGGACAGGTTCTCAACCGGGCGAAAGGGCGGGAGATGGTCACCGGTTATATTCTGGGTTTCTTCGCCAACGGCCTCTACCAATTGGTCTTTCTGGTCCTCGTTGGCACGCTGATCCCGATGAACAACCCCAAGTTGATGCTTTCTTCCGGAATCGGGTTGCGTAATACCATCGACTTAATTGCGGTTAACCGGGCTTTAGATAACGCCCTGTTTAACTCGGTAAAACTCGGGGCTTTTAAAGTCCCCTGGGCCACCTTCCTGGTGATTGGCCTTTTGTGCCTCTTCACTTCCTACTTCACGAAAACAAAATTAGGCCAGCAAATGCGGGCCGTCGGCCAGGATATGCACATCGCGGAAGTCTCCGGGATTAATGTAAACCGTACCCGGCTGATTGCAATTATTATTTCAACCGTGTTAGGCGCCTGGGGTCAACTAATCTACCTGCAAAACATCGGCACCTTTAACACGTATAACAGCCATGAACAGGTTGGGATGTTTTCCATTGCCGCTTTGTTGATCGGTGGCGCTTCGATCTCCAAAGCAACCATCTGGAACGCCCTCCTCGGTGTCCTCCTTTTCCACACCCTGTTTGTGGTTTCCCCCCTTGCCGGCCAACGCATCCTGGGGATTCCGCAGGTTGGTGAATATTTCCGTAGCTTCCTGGCGTACGGCATCATTGCCGTTTCCTTGGCCCTCCACGCCTGGCAAAGCAGGAAGAAAGTAGAGAGTAAGGATAAGGGATAAGCCAAACCGGCATTCAATGCAAAAAAGAAGCTGTTCGTGAGGGACAGCTTCTTTTTGTTTACTCACTGTCGAATTCCTGGTTCCTTGATTTTGCCAATATTTCCGTTATCAACACTCCAGAGCGGCGGGAAATTGTTTTCAACAAATTTTCAACAAGATAAGTAAAAAAAGAAGGCTTCCGGATGCCGGAAACCCTTGTTTTCCTTGGAGCCAGCGATCGGACTTGAACCGATAACCTGCTGATTACAAATCAGCTGCTCTGCCGATTGAGCTACGCTGGCTTTTCAGCTAACAACAAATTATTATAACATACTTTCTAAAAGCATTCAAGATCCCTTTCGGTCCAGACTATTTACCTTGTCCCCCTCATCCTTTCTCCAGGTCCCCCGCCCGCCAAGGGAAGGGGATTTTCCGCTTCTTAGGCTCTAAAATGGGACTTCCGGTCCCTCAATTCGGCCTTTTTGGCGTCGTTAAACCGGTCAACGGTGGATAGATAGCCGGTAATCCGGCGTACCCGCCGTATATCAGTGGACTGGCAGGAAGGACATTCTTCCGCAAAAATCCCCCGGTTTCCACAAGCCCGGCATTCGTCGATGGGGAAGTTGATCCCGGCATAACCCATATCGGCGGCGGCCATCTGCCGGATGATCCGCTCGAAAGCTTCCAAATTGTCGACGGGCGGAGCGGAAAATTCCACGTAACTGATGTGGCCGGCATTGGTAAACCGGTGGTAGGATCCTTCCAGGTTAATCTTGTCAAAACAACTGATCTCCTGGCCGACGGGCACATGGAAGCTGTTGGTGTAGTATTCTTTATCGGTTACGCCCGGAATCACCCCGAATACTTTACGGTCGATCCCAATAAACCGTCCGGAGAGCCCCTCGGCCGGCGTCGCCAGGAGGGTATAGTTGAGATCATATTCGTCCGCCATTTCATCGACGCGTTGACGCATATGACTAATAATCTCCAACCCCAGCTGCTGAGCGCCCTCGTCTTCGCCATGGTTAACCCCAATGAGGGCGGTTAACGCTTCCGCCAGTCCGATAAAGCCAACCGAAAGGGTCCCATGTTTAATGACCGGACCAATCGGATCATCCGCTTTCAGTTTTTCGGAGTCCAAGTAAAGGTGTTGTCCCATCAAAAACGGCATGTCTTTTACTTTCAATTTGCTTTGGACCCGGAAACGGTGGTAAAGTTGACGGCAGGTCAGCACTATAATCCGGTCCAGCTCGTTATAGAAGTACTCCAGATTCCCCTGGGCCTTGATGGCAATCCGGGGAAGGTTGATCGTGGTAAAGGAAAGGTTCCCCCGGCCGGTGGAGACCTCCGCCCCGTGGCGGTTGGCGAGCACCCGCGTCCGGCAGCCCATATAGGCCGCTTCCGTCCCGTAAGGAGCGTTAAAGGAGGAGTCCATAAAACTAAAGGTCGGATTGAGGCGTTGGGCGGCCACCCGCATGGCCAGTTGGAAAAGGTCATAGTTGGGATCGCCCGGATCAATATTGATCCCTTTCTTCAACCGGAAGATAATATTGGGAAAGATGGGGGTTTCGCCCCGGCCCAAACCCCGTTCGTGGGCCAACAGCAAAGAACGGGTCACTAAACGCCCTTCCGGCGAAGTATCGGTCCCCAGGTTGATACTGCTAAAGGGGACCTGCGCCCCGGCCCGGCTATGCATGGAGTTTAAATTATAAATCAGCGCTTCCATCGCTTGGTAAACATCATCTTCGGAGCTGCCTTTGGCAAAGGGCGCCATATCCCGGTCGAAAAAGGCGAAGGATTGGCCACCGTGCATATCATTCTGGGAACTCTGGAGAATAATCGCGGCTAAAGCCGCCGCCGAAGAAATCCGTTTCGGTGGCCGGATATACCCGTGACCGGTATTGAAACCTTCCGTCAATAAACGGCCCAGCGGGATCTGGATACAAGTTAAAGTCTTACCGTAAAAATCCAGGTCATGGATATGTATATCCCCCTCGATATGGGCCTGGGAAAATTCTTCCGGAATTAAACGGTAAAGATAATACTGCTTACTGGCGGCTGAAGCAATCTGTAACATTTTCGCCGAAGGGGAATTGCTGACATTGGCGTTTTCGCGGCTGGTTTCGACCAGAATCTCTTCCACGATATCCATCAATTCGGACTTGGTCTCCCGGAGACGGGTACGGCGGTCCCGGTAAAGAATATAGGCTTTGGCGGTCTTGGCATGTCCGGTCTCAATTAAAACCTTCTCCACCGCATCCTGGACCTCTTCCACGGTGGGAATCCCGTTGGGTTTGGTTTTGGCCACATATTTGACAACCACCTGGGCCAGTTCCTCCGCCAGTTGCCTGTCCTCACCCCCGACGGCCCGTGCCGCTTTAAAGATGGCCTCGGTGATCTTGTTGATGTCAAAAGGCACAATCCGGCCATCCCGTTTCTGGATGGAGCGGAAAATTCTTTCCGGCGTGGCCGTATTACCGCGGAAGTTGATCACCTGACCTTTTCCGGCTTCCTTTCCCAACTCTTCTTGGACCTTTGCCATTCCACATCCCCCTCTATTCCTGCTTTTTTTTGCTCCCCAACAGATGCTGGAGCTCCCGGATGAAAATATCAATGTCTTTAAATTGCCGGTAGACCGAAGCAAAGCGGACATAAGCCACTTCGTCGATCTCTTTGAGGCGATCCATGATCAGTTCGCCAATGACCGTACTGGGCGTCTCGTTTTCGTTCCGTTTCCGGATCGCCTGTTCCACTTCGTCGGCAATCTTTTCCAGGGTGTCAAAGGATAACGGCCGTTTCTCACAGGCTTTCCGTAGCCCGTTCAAGATCTTCTCCCGGCTGAAAGGTTCCCGGCGTCCGTCTTTTTTTACGACAATGAGCGGCTCCTCTTCAATCCGTTCATAAGTAGTGAACCGGCGTTCGCAGGCCAAACATTCCCGCCGTCGCCGGATCACCGCCCCTTCTTCGGAAGAGCGAGAGTCAACCACTTTACTTTCTTGGTGGTGACAAAAAGGACAACGCACTTCTGAACCCCCTCACCGGTCCCGTTTACTCCTTTACCCCTACATTTAGTGGCCTCAATTATTATACCCCCAATATATTGTTTTTGTCGAGCCGTTCCCGGTCCTAAATTCCTTTTCTCCACCGGCCTGGTCCCGTTTTTCTTAAGGTAAAGGGAGAAAACGCTCTTTTTCATCCTTTTCTCTCTTCCTATCCGAATCTTGCCAGCCTACCCCTTAACAACTACTTCCGGCCAGATAACCGGTGGAAAAGGCAATCTGCAAGTTATAACCCCCGGTGTAAGCATTCACATCGCTTACTTCCCCGGCAGAAAACAGCCCTTTCACCAATTTTGATTCCATTGTGGCCGGGTTGATTTCCTTAACGGTAACCCCGCCGGCGGGGACGTTCGCCTCCGCCAGCGGCCGCAAACCGTTAATCTCTACTTCCAAACCTTTCACCACCGCCACCATTCGTTGCCGTTCAGCTTTGGTGATTTGGTTCACGGGTTTCTCCGGCGGAATCCCCACCAGCTTAACCACCACCGGAATCAGGGCCCGCGGTAAAAGATCCCCCAAGGCATTATGGAAAACTTTCCGTATATATTTCGCAAAATCCCTTTGCAGGCGTAAATCCAACTGTTCGGGCGTGAGGGCGGGTTTCAAATCGATCACCAACCGGTAAAGCCGGCCTTCTTCCAAATGAACACTGGCCGAAAGGATGATCGGTCCGGAAACCCCGAAATGGGTAAAGAGCATCTCCCCAAAGTCACTGTAGATCTGCTTTCCTTCCTTGGACCAGATTTTAATCGCCACGTTTTTCAGGGTAAGGCCCTGTACTTCCCGGATCCAGGCCGTCGGGGACTCCAACGGAACTAAGGCCGGTTTTAACGGAGTAATCCTATGGCCCAGGGCGGCGGCAAACCGGTAGCCATCTCCGGTGGAACCGGTGAGGGGATAGGACCGGCCGCCGGTGGCCAAAATTACTTGACGAGCCGGGATAAACTCACCATTCTTCAGTTTAACACCGGTCACCTGTCCCTCTGTTACCAGGATCGCCGTTACTTCCCCCTGCATAACTTCAACATGATAATGGGCCAGAAACCGCTCCAAGGCAGCGACCACATCGGCGGAACGGTCGGAGACCGGAAAAACCCGTCCGCCCCGTTCCACTTTGGTGGGGAGGCCCCATTCTTCAAAAAAGGCGATCAGATCCCGGTTGCCAAAGCGGTGGAAAGCATGGTATAAAAACTTTCCGTTGACCGGAATATTGGCGATCAATTCATCCAAATCGGCGATGTTGGTCAAATTACACCGCCCCTTACCGGTAATTAACAGCTTCCGGCCCAACCGCCGGTTCTTCTCCACCAACGTTACACTTCGCCCACGGCGCGCAGCGGTACCGGCGGCCATCATCCCGGCCGGCCCGCCACCGATCACCACAACCTTTTCCGTAGCCAAGGTTTATTCCTCCAAACCTGTGCCGTTCTTTCCTACTTTTCATTTTCCCTCTCTTCACCGCCGGAGTTGCAGCTTAGCTGAAATTTTCCAAAACTGTTTTCCATCTTCTTCACGCCAACCGATAAATGAATGGTTGCAGCTAGCTGAAACTTTTCCAAAACCCCTTGCGGCCTCTTTGTCGCTTGTCCCGGTCTCCCCGCACAGGAGAATAGCGGTAAAAATTCGAAAAAAAAAAGCGCCACCCGATGGTGGCAAATGAACAACAACCTTTAAGAGTTTTCCGAGAATAGCCACCTACCCCGACTGCCGGCGTGGTCAGAGGCAGGGCGAGCTTCACCCCTCCGCCGGCGCCTGGCATCAGAATGATGCTCTACAAACCCTTTGCGAACACGTATCCACAAAGGAGTTTGTAATTAAATGATAACAGATTCAACTGTCTGCTGCAATTGAGTTACTCAGCCATAATCAGGATTTAAGGCTTGTTTCTTCCTGTTTTTTCGTTCTTAGCCGCCATTCCTTCATTTTTCTTCTAGTTTACTCTTATTACCGTTAACGCCGGAATAAATCCCAGGCGGTCCGGGCGGCTGCGGAACGGATCTCGCTTTCATCCCACTTTACCATTTTTCTTTCTTTAACCAACCATTGACCATTGACCATAACGTCGGAGACATCGCTCCCCCGCGCCGCGTAAACCATGAGGGAAACCGGGTTGAAGCAAGGAGTCAGGTGGCTTTGGTCAAGATCGACCATGATCAAATCGGCTTTCTTCCCCGGTTCCAAACTGCCAATCTGGTCACCCAACCCGAGGGCGCGCGCCCCATTGATCGTGGCCATCCGCAAGGCCGTTTCCGCCGGTATGGCCGTGGGATCCTGGTTGGTAACTTTATGAAGGAGAGAAGCCGTCCTTAACTCGGTGAACATATCCAGCCGGTTATTACTGGCCGCCCCGTCGGTGCCCAGACTAACGAGAACGCCTGCCTTTTGGAGCTGGAGGACGGGGGCAATGCCGCTGGCTAGTTTAAGGTTACTGGAGGGGTTATGGGCCACCGCCACCTTCTGTTTAGCCAGGAAAGAGATTTCTCCCTCATCCAGCCAGACGCCATGGGCCAACAACACCGGCCGGGAGAAGACCCCTTGGTCCACCAGATAAGCAATGGGCCGTTTCCCGTAGTTTTTGCCAATCTCCTCCAGCTCATCCCTGGTTTCCGCAACGTGGATATGCAATGGCAGCTGGTAATGGCGGGCCGTCGTGACAATCTGCCGCATAGCCGATGGTGTTAAGGTGTAGGGAGCATGGGGCCCTAACATAGCCGTAATGCGTCCCTCCGCTTTCCCCTTCCATCGTTTCGCCTGTTCAATTGCTTCTTCAAGTTTGGTCTCAACCTCCGCATCGGAACCGAGCAAGCCCCGGGATAAAACCGCGCGGATCCCTCCTTCGTCAACAGCGCGTGCCACTTCATCCATGAAAAAATACTGATCGGCAAAGGTGGTGGTCCCCGAGCGGAGCATCTCGCTGATGGCCAGGCGCGTCCCGTGATACACATCCTCCGCCGTTAACTTGGCCTCCCGGGGCCATATTTTCTCCTTTAACCAGGCATACAGCGGATAATCATCCCCCAGGCTACGCAAGAGCACCATCGCCGCGTGGGTATGCGTATTAACCAGGCCCGGCATCACCAGCTTCGTCCGGGCCTCAAGCACTTCGGTCGCCGCGTCGGCCACCGTCTCTTGCCAGGGACCTACCGCCGCTATCTTATCATCCACTATTTTTATGTAGGCATCGTGGATCGGTTCTTCTCCCTCCGCCATCGTCAGGAGCCACTCGCAGTGTATAACCACCGTTCCCATTCGGGTCATCTCCTTTCCTACCGCTACTTGGAAAATAAAGCTCTCGCTCGTCTAAATAATTGTCTTGACCAGTACTTACCAACCGGGGCAGGATGGTGTTTGCCGTTACTACCAACTATTCAAATACGCGTTTTGTTCTTCGGATAAAGTATCGATCTGTACCCCCCTGGCTTCCAGCGCCAAGCGGGCTACTAAATAGTCAATCTTCTGCGGAACCGGGTAAACTCCTGCTTTTAATTGCCCTGCTTCCTTCTGCGTAGCCAGGTATAGCAAGGACAAGATTTGCAACGCAAAGGAGAGATCCATAATCTCTGCCGGATGGCCGTCGCCGGCCGCTAAATTCACCAACCGGCCCTCGGCCAAAAGGTATAGATTCCGTCCGTCTTGTAAACGATAGGCGGTAATATTAGGCCGGACTTCCTTGATCTCCACGGCCATGCTCTTGAGGTCCTCTTTGTTAAACTCCACATCAAAATGGCCGGCATTGGCAAGTAACGCCCCGTCTTTCATTACCGCAAAATGGGGTTGACGAAAAACGTCTTTACAACCGGTCACGGAGATAAAAAGATCCCCGATCCGGGCTGCTTCCAGCGCCGGGAGAACAATATACCCGTCCATCAGCGCTTCCAAAGCTTTAACCGGATCCACCTCGCATATGACGACACGGGCGCCTAAACCTTTCGCCCGCAAGGCTACTCCCCGTCCACACCAACCATAACCGGCGACCACCACTGTTTTCCCGGCCACCACCAGATTGGTGGTGCGCATAATCCCGTCCCACGTCGACTGGCCGGTGCCGTACCGGTTATCAAAAAGGTGTTTGCAGAAGGCATCATTCACCGCGATCATCGGAAAGGCCAGCTGGTTCTGGGCGGCCATCGCCCGGAGCCGGTGCACCCCCGTGGTGGTCTCTTCACAGCCGCCTTTCACGGAAGGTAGCAAAGACCTCTCTTCTTTATGGAGGAGATTAACCAGATCCCCGCCGTCATCTATGAGGTAGTCCGGCCTGCTGCGCAAAGTGGCGGTCAAGTGGGCGAAATACTCTTCCTCGGTGGCGCCATGCCAGGCATAAACCGGTATGCCCCTCCTGACCAGCGCAGCGGCCACATCATCCTGGGTCGACAGGGGGTTACTCCCGGTCACCGCCAGGTCAGCCCCTAATGCTTTTAAGGTAAGGGCCAAATAGGCCGTCTTCGCCTCTAAATGCACGGAAACCGCCACCCGCCGGCCGGCCAGGGGCTGCTCCGCCCCATATTTCTCCCGGATCCGGTTGAGGATGGGCATATGTTTGCTCACCCAATCTATCTTTTGCTCACCAGCAGGAGCCAAGTGGATATCCCGTATCTGGTAGGCGTCCATAGTTTATCCTCCCCTTTCTGACTCGCAATCGTCAGTCAACTAATTATATAAAAGAACAGGAAGAAATGGAAGCGGGGATCGGGAAAGAAGATGTGAAAAAAAGTCTTAATTTTTTCGGCCGGCACTACGATTAAATATTTAGAGAAGGTTGGTGAAGAGCAGAAAATGGTGGTGATGAAGTGACATTTGGAGCCAGGTTGCGTGCCTTACGCGAAGAACAAGGGTTATATCAGAAGGACTTAGCCGAAAAATTAGGCTTAACCCAAAAAACAATCAGCAATAACGAGAATAATGAAAGGTTCCCCGACCAAAAAACCTTACATAAAATCGCCGATTTCTTTAATGTTTCCATTGATTTTCTCCTTGGCCGCACCGAGATCCGGAATCCCAATGCGATCGTGGCCGCCCACCGCAGTGACGACCCGATGACGGAGCTGCCCGAAAGCGCCCGCCAATCGGTTCTCAGCTTCATTAAACTGGTCAAAGAAGAGTTGGGCATCGACGACTAATTACCCGTTAAAGCGGAACCGGGGATCAAATGGGGGATTACCGTGCCTGAAGCTCTCCTTGCCTTAGCCAAAAAGCACAATATCACTTTAAAATTCTGGAGTTTTAAGCCACCGATCGAAGCTGTCTATTTTCGTTACCCTGGTAAAAACCCGGTCATCGGCCTCGATTACCGGCTCCTACTCGACCGGAAACATTTCCGCTGTGTCCTCGCGGAAGAACTAGGCCATTTTTTCACCTCTTCGCAGGAGAGTATCATCGTCTACTGCCACGACCCCAACCGGATCCGGACCTACCGCGAAGAGTACCAAGCGATGGTTTGGGCCGTCAACTACCTCATCCCTGACCATGAATTAGAATTGGCATTAAATCTTATGCCACCATGGGAATTAAAAGACTTCTTCCAGGTAGACCCGGAATTCTTAGCCTTCAAACTAAAACTTTCCAAGGATCGGTTACTGGCCAACCTTAACTAAATTGGCCTGCCGGAGATTATATTTCCCCGCTTCGCTCCGGATAACCCCTTGCTCGGTGATTAAGGCCCGCACCAAACGGGCCGGGGTAAGATCAAAGGCCGGGTTGTACACCTTCACCCCGGCGGGGGCCACCGCCCGGCCGCCAAACATGGTCACTTCTTCGGCCCCCCGTTCCTCAATGGGAATCTCCCGCCCGTCTTTTATAGTTAAATCCATCGTTGATGTGGGCGCAGCCACATAAAAGGGTAAGTCGTGGGCAGCGGCCAACACGGCCAGGGAATAGGTGCCAATCTTATTGACCACATCCCCGTTGGCAGCGATCCGGTCCGCCCCGGTCAAAACAGCCTGAACCATCCCCTGCTGCATAACATAACCCGCCATATTATCGGTGATCAACGTGACCGGGATTCCCTCCTTTTGTAACTCCCAAGTCGTCAACCGCGCGCCTTGCAGTAAAGGCCTTGTTTCACAAGCCACCACCGCAATGCGTTTTCCCGCGCCGACCGCCGCGCGGATCACCGCTAAGGCGGTGCCATGGGCGACCGTGGCTAAGGCGCCGGCATTACAAATGGTGAGGACGGTTGTGCCGTCCGCCAGCAAGGCGGCGCCATGCCGGCCGAGGCGTTCGTTGGTCTCAATATCTTCCTGGTAGAGGCGGAGGGCTTCCGCTTCCAGCGCCGCCACCAGTCTCTCTGGATCACTTTCCTGTTGCGTGGTAACGACCTTGCGCATCCGTTCCAAGGCCCAAAAGAGATTAACCGCCGTTGGTCTGGTCGCGGCCAATTCGTTAAAGACCTTTTCCAAACCAGTGGTCAAATCACCCTTTTGACGGAGGATTTCCTCCGCCCCCAAGACGACACCGAAAGCGGCAGCCACCCCAATGGCCGGCGCCCCCCTGACCTCCAACCGCCGAATGGCCGTGGCCACCCTCCGGTAATCGCGGCAAGCTAAATAAACCTCCTCAGCCGGGAGTTTGGTCTGGTCAAGCAGGATCAACGTCCGGTCTTCCCAACGCATCGTCCGAATGGACTGCGTCAAAGCTAACCCTCCTCAAAAAAATGGTCGGCCTTGGGCGCCGCGTGTTGACAGGAGCAGTGCCGCTCTTTCGGGAGCGCCCCGATCACCGCCATGATCACTTGGCGTAACCGTTGGGTGTTTTCTTGCATCAAAGCGACCACTTCTTCATGGGTCAACGGTCCCGTGGCCATGCCCGCTGCAAAATTGGTGACCATGGAGATGGTAGCGTAACAGATCCCGGCCTCCCGCGCCAAGACCACTTCCGGCACGTTCGTCATCCCCACCAGATCCCCACCCAGCTTGGCAAACATCCGGATCTCCGCCGGCGTCTCAAACCGCGGCCCTTCGGTACAGACATAAACGCCACCGTCATGGACTTTATAACCGAATTGGGCTGCGGCTTTTAAAATTTCCGCCCTTAGCTCAGGGCAGTAAGGTTCCGTATAATCCACATGGACCACCCCTTGGGGGCCTCCTTCAAAGAAGGTGCTGGGCCGGCCTTTGGTAAAGTCGAGAAATTGGTCGATCAGCACCATTTCTCCCGGTCGCATCTGTGGATTCAAACTTCCCACCGCCGTGGTGGCAATGATCCGTTTTACACCCAAACGTCGGAGTCCCCAGATATTCGCCCGGTAATTAACCCGGTGGGGCGGCACGGAATGACCGGCGCCATGCCGGGGCAGGAAAACCACTTCAACCCCGTTAAATTCACCTACCGTCGGGCTAACCGCGCCATAGGGGGTTTGGACGTTAATCTCCCGAAGGTTGCTCAGAATCCCCGGATCATATACTCCGGTTCCACCGATAATCGCCATCTCCATTCGGCTCACTCCTTTCATCCACCCTTTCTTGACTCTTATTTATTCTCCCTTGCTTTTTCGAAGCCCCTTGGGGAACAAAGGAGGTTTCCGCCCCAGCTTAAGAAAACGAAAGCCGCCGGTTAAATACACCCCGGTAAGGCCCAGGCAAAGCGCCAACCCGGTTCCCCAATAAGGAACCGCCGGATCCGTGAGCATCTTGTAGTAGAGGGCGAAACAACAGACCACCACGGCCCCGGCTTGCATTGGCTTGCGGTATTTTTTCTCCATCGAAATCTCCTCCAGGCTGTTAATTCGGGGTCCGGAGGAAAGAATCCTGCAAAAAAAGAAAGCCGGGTTTTGAGCCCCAAAGTTATTCCAATTGGGCCCGTCCCACGCCCCCGGAGGAGTCACACCAGCGTTAATCTACCCGCTGACGCCCGATAATCTCCCAATGGTCCCCCTCTCTGACCAGCTTTATCCGTTCCCGGGAGGCCACCGTCTCCCAACGGCCTTCCCGCCAGTGATACCAAACCAAATCCACCTCCACCTCGGCGCGGTTGCTTTCCTGTGAAAGCGGGGTAACCTTCTCCACAGCCAAGAGGGGGTGGGTGAGGAGGGCAGCCGCCGCCTTCCTCCGCTCTTCCTTCATCGTCTGCAAATCAGTCCAGATTTCCGGCCGCCCGGGGAGAAAAGCCTGGGGAAGACCAGGGTCGGCCAGTTCCCCAAGGAGCACGGCAACCCCCTCGGCCGGTAAAGGAGAGGGGTCGCCATCGCGCACCCCTTTCATCGGCCACCAGGAGAAAAGCAGGAGAAGGCCGGCCAATAAAAGAGCGGTTTTTCCCCACCGGCGCCTGTATAGGCGGTAATACAGCCTTCCCTTCTCCCGCCAACTCCCGACCCTTCCCTTCTTTTCCCGGCCAACGAAAAACCGGGTGGTGGTTGGCTTCCGCCAACGGTCAATTACTTCTTCAGCGTCCGGTCTTCCCTCCGGATTCACAGCCAAAAATCTCTCCAGATCCCGGCAGATTGTCACCGGTAGATCCGGACGGTAGCGGGCCGGTGGGATGATTACTCCCTGCCGGAGCGCTTCCGTAGGCCAACCCCGTATTAAAGGATAGGGTAAATGGCCGGTCACGACCAGGTAACAGAGGAGGCCTAGATAAAAAAGGTCTCCTCGCTGATCCAGAGGCTTTCCGGTATAACTCTCCGGTGGATGGCAGCCGGCCACCCCGGGGGGGAGGGACCGCCGGGGTGTCCCCAAGTAAGATAGAAGGAAAGGATCAGGCATAAAAATGCCCGTTGCTCCCAAAGAGATCCGGTACCAATCCGGACAACCCACGATCTGCCCCCGCCGGTGGTATGCTTGGTAGGAATGGAGGAGCGGCAGCAGAAAGTGAACCCCTTGCTCCGGGGGTAAGCGTGGCGGAAATACAGAAAAGAGCGGTTCTCCGGCACGGGCTTCCCAACCGATTAGCGTCTCTCCTTGGTGAGAAACGGGTCCGGTCACCGGAAGAATACCGGCGGGCCAAAGCGTTTCCCCGGTCATCTGCGCCCGCCCGGCCGCCTTCCGGCGGAAGGAGCCGGCTTCGCCCTGACGCAGCCTGGTCGCCACCGGTTCCCAGCGGTAAAGCTTTCCTTCTCCCTCCCGGTAACCGTAATAATAGCAAATCCCATCTTCGTAATAAGCCGAAGCCAAGATCGATACTTCCATCGGCGCCTCCCGATTCAACCTTTTCCCCTAGTATCTCCGGAAAAACCCTTTCCCGGCGGCGCAAATAAAAAAACCGTCTTACGACGGTTTTTTCTGCTCCAATCTGGCCAAAAGTTGCCGGCGTTGTTCCTCAAAACCGGCCTTCCCCAACAGGGCAAACATATTCTTTTTGTAAGCCTCCACCCCCGGTTGGTTAAAGGGATTGACTCCCAACAAATAACCACTCATCGCGCAGGCCTTTTCAAAGAATTAGACCAGATAACCAAAGTTGTAGGCGGTAAGGGCCGGAACCTTCACCACCAGACAAGGCACACC
>JAAYHY010000001.1 GCA_012735135.1 Bacillota bacterium
AGCCTCTCCGCCGGCGGCGATCTTGAACCTATATTGTTATGAAAAGATGTTGACTCCGGGTTTAAAATATCGTCTCGGCGCCAATTTCTTCTTCCTCTTCTCCGAACTAGTCTATCCCTGGGAAATCAATATGGCCCCCGCACCCGTTTTGGTTTAAAGATCAATTTCTAAGGAGGCTAAAATTATGAAAAAAGAGCTCCGGATCCCTCTGCTTTTGTTAGTCATCTTCCTTTTGCTGGGCTTGGCCCCGGCCGGCGTTTCCGCCGGCAAAAATTGGGATCAAGATGATTACACCATCGGTTTTCTACAGTTATATAAGACGGAAAACAATGTTGCCAGCGGTTTAAAGTTCCGTCTGTGGCGCGATCTCTACGCCGGAACCAATATCGAGTATTACTCCTCCAACCGGGACACCAAATTGCATCTGACCGGGATTTACCTTTTACCCCACGAATTTTTATTTATCAAGTTCTATTGCGGCGCCGGTTACCGCTTTTCCCGGAAAAACATCGATGAATATCCCTATCTGATTTTAGGCACCCACTTCGGGATTTTTTTCTCCGAGGTGCTGTACCCTTGGGTGGACGAAGCCGGCCCGAAGACCCGGTTTGGTCTCAGCTTTAAGTTTTAAGGGCGGGTTACCCCAATTTCCGGTCGGAAGGCCACAGGGTCATCCGTTGATAACCCGCTTCAAAGCCGAGGGCGGCAAGGATCTCTTTGGCCCGGGTTTGGCTAACCGGTTCCCCGTTAAAACTGTGCACAATAATCTTTTGGTCCGGATAAGCCGGATATAAGACGGTCATCAGCGCCTTCAAGCCTTCCTCCACCAGCGACGGGGGGACAGGTCCCAAAGTTTGCAGGCGGAGGTTCCGCCCCGCAGCGGCCAAGATTGGCCGGCCGTCGGCAAAGACCAGATAATCCCCGGTGGGTTTCCTGGCTTCCGGTATCTCCGGCCATTCTGTTATGTAAAGCAACGGGTTGGCCGGATCGGACCAAGCCAAGGCCCAGCACCGCTCGGACGCTTCACCGGAGACGTTAAGGACGGCCAAAGCCTGAGGAAGCGCATATTGAACCCCGCTTAATCCTTTGATGAAATAGCCCCGGTGCACCCGGCCGAGGTTCTCCAAGACGGCAAAGAGCGGCGCAACCTCACCCCAGGAGATCCCCTCCGCCTGCGCGATTTCCCGGCAGACAACACCATACTGGTGAAACAGGGACCGGATCAGCATTTCCCGGTCGGGCTTTATTGGAGGCAACACCGACCACCTCCCCATCTGGGCCATCACCGCCGGTTGGATTACCCCGTAAGCCCCGAGCCGGTCCTGGGGTTTGGTGCGGAGTAGATAGCGGACCGGGCCAAAGGAATCGTTGGTAATCGCCCCTTGGAGCATGAGTTCTTCCAAGGCCTGCCAGACGGTGGGGGTTGGAAGCCGGGTTTCCCTTAAGAGGAAGGGTAAGGTTTCCGCCCCTTTCTGCATTAACAAATCCAGAATTAACCGGCCGGACGCGGACAACCCGGAAAGAGCGGGTAACGTCTCTGCTGTTTGCTCGCGTCCCGGGGAGGCGGCTTCCTCCGGTCCGGCGCTTTTTTCGCCGGTTGATTGGAAGCCATCGGTGTCCGGATTAAGGGGCGTCGCTCCGGATAAAAAGAGTTGTTCCTCTTCGTCGCCGGGAAGGCGGAAAGACTCAATCCTGATCTGTAAATGATCCGCCGTGCCCCGGGCCCGCCATTGGAACTGCCCGCTGGCAAAGAGCCTGTCCAAAAGGGAAGGTTTGTACCCCCGCACCCGGACGGGGAGGAGATGTCGTTCCCAGTCGGCCGCCGGAAACCAGCAACCGCTTAATTGGGCCAAGGTTTCGGCCAGCCCTTCCATCTCACTCCGTTCTCCGGTCACCCCCTGCCAGCGGGCGAGGAAAGCCGCATACTCCCGGGGTTCCCGGAGACGGGTGCGGGCCTTGACCTCCTGCCGCCCCCGCACAAGGCTTCGCCGGTGAATCTCCCTTAAGATCTCGGGATCACACCATTCTTCCCCCTGGCCACCGGGGATAAACTCTCCGGCTTCCGCCAGCCCGACAGAGGCCAAAGCGGCCAGTTCTTCCTCGACCTCCGGCAAGGTCCAGCCGTAACGGGCGGCAAGCTCCCGGGCGGTAAATGGGCCGTGGGTCCGGACATACCGCTGAATAATCCGGGCTTTCGCCTCCCGGTAAGTTGGGGGGGACCCCGGAAAAGCACCCAGAGCACCTCTCCCATTGGCTTCCATCCCATCAATCCCTTTCCCGCCGGCTTTCTCCCCTTCCTTCGCTCTTCCTTCCCGAACCGTGGCTCCTGGGAGCCCCATTAAGTACGTGGCCAGTTCGTCCCGGTTAACCAGTAACTGCCGGCCGCCCCCGCCTCCGGCCGCGGTCCTGTGGTCAGCTTCAAAATCAACCCCGGAGTGAGCCCCGGTCTCGGTCTTGGGGTTAAGCTTAGGCCCGGCCTTTGGTTCCACCTCGACCAAGACGGCAAGCCCTTTGGCCTGTAAAGCGGAGAGGATCGCCCGTACCTCCCCTTCCCGTTGGGGAAAGGCCTCAGCGATCTCAAGGTCGGTCAGATCCCCGCACCGCGTAAGCCAGTACCGGACCCGCTCCTCGCTCAGCTCCTTCGCCACCAGGTCAATCCCCCGGGCTTTCCGGTCCACCTCCTTAATGATGTCGGTCCGGAATAAATCGCGAAAGCCGCCCCGGCCGGCAATGGTTCTCAAGGTCGCCGCGCCCAGCCCAAAAAGGCGCTCGCCCCCTTCCACCTTCGGCGTATCGGTATCATACATAAAATTGGCCACAAAATTAAAGAGGTGGCCATGGGCAAAGGGAGAAGGGGTCTGGTGCTGTTTCCGGTAAATCTGGATCTTTCCGGTTCCAACCTCCGCGAGCACGGAATAGAGACCATCCAGATCCAAATAATCCTGGAAAATTTCCCGGTAGGCCTCGACCACCAGGGGGAAATCCCGATCTCTGGTCACGATCTGCAGTAAGTTATCGGCCCGGATCCTAGCCAACCAAAGGGGGACCCTTTTTCCGCCGTACCCGCCCCGGGGCATCACTAACGAACGTTGGGCAACGTGGCGAAAGACCGCGCCGAAGATGGGCGTTCCGGCCAAGCCCTTCCCTAGTTTCTCTTCGATCGCCCCGGCCGCTAAACCCGGCCAGTCGATGGCTGGCGGCGTGCTCCCCCGTGGCACACTAAACATAATCCCATCATCCTGGGTAATAAAGGGGAATTTCGCCCCCAGGCTTTCTTCCCAGGCGGCATTGATCAATAAAGCCAGCGGCAGAAGAACCCGGTTCCCAAAGGTGGAGTGGATAAGCAGGCGCCATTCACCGGCCTCGTCGGGAAACTCCTCAAGGACAATCCGGCGGTCGGTAGGTAAATAACCAACCGCGCGTTTTTGGGCGGCCAGATAATTATAGAGGTTCTTGGCCACCTCCGGACCGAAGCCGCACCCGGTCTGGAGATAAGGGAGGAGTTCCCCCGCCTCCAGCTTTGCCTCGAGCCTTCCCAGAAAGGCGCCGATCCGTTTCCCCAGCTCATAAGAGCGTCCCCCCTGTTCCGCCCGCCAAAAGGGAACATGGGCCTCACCCTTGCCCGCCGGGGAAACAATGACCCGGTCCTGCCGGATCTCTTCAATCCGCCAGACCGAAGTCCCCAGGACAAACCGGTCGTTCAACCGTCGTTCGTACACAAACTCTTCATCCAATTCGCCCAAGCGCACATTGGACCCGGCCAGATAAACCCCGAAATAACCCCGGTCCGGAATGGTGCCGCCGGCCGTGTAGACCAGCCTTTTCCCGTAAGCATCCGGTTTGATCACACCCGCACTCCGGTCCCAATAGAGGCGGGGACGTAAATCCAAATACTCCTTGCTTTCGTAAACCCCGCTTAGCATGGCCAGCACCCGTTCGAAATCAGTCCGGGCCAAAGTATGATAATTATAGGCGGAACGCACTATTTGCCAGGCCTTCTCCACCTGCTCCTCTCCGGTGGCGGTCATCGCCACCAGTTGTTGGGCCAAAATATCCAAGCAGTTCAGGGGGGCTTTCATCTGCTCGACCCGGCCCGCCTTCATCTCCTGAAGCAGGGCGGCCGCTTCCAGAAGGTCTGCCCGGTTCTTGGGAATGATCCGTCCCTTACTGGGCAGATTGATGACGTGTCCGGCCCGTCCCACCCGTTGTAACCCCCGGGCAACCTCCTTGGGCGACTCCAGTTGGATCACCAGATCAATCTCGCCCACATCGATCCCCAGTTCCAAAGAGGCGGTCGCCACCACACACTTCAGCTCTCCGGATTTCAGTTTTCTCTCCACTTCCAGCCGGATCTCCCGGGCCAAACTACCATGGTGGGTCCGGGCAATCTCTTGCCCCGCAATCTTATTCAGATTGGCGGTCACCCGTTCGGCCAACCGCCGGTTATTAACGAAAACCAGCGTCGAACGGTGCTGACGCACCAAATCCGCCACCTGTTGGTAGATCGACGGCCAGATTGTTTTCTCCGGTAACTCCCGCAGGTTGGGTACGGGCAGGCTGATCCGGAGATCCAGTTCTTTTCGTTGGCCGGTGTCCACAATGGACACCGGCCGCGGCCGCCACGCCCCGCTCTCCGGATCCTGCTCATACCCGCCGAGAAAGGCGGCCACTTCCTGTAGCGGGCGGATGGTGGCGGATAAACCGATCCGCTGGAGGCGCTTATCCGGGCCGGCTGCCTCCGCCACCAGACTTTCCAGGCGTTCCAGCGAGAGCGCCAGATAGGCGCCGCGTTTTTCTGTGAAAAGCGTATGGATTTCATCCACGATTAAACAACGGACCGTCTTTAAGATCTCCCGGGCTTTGGAGGACAGCATCAAAAAAAGCGACTCGGGCGTGGTGATCAGGATCTGCGGCGGCCGGCGTAACATCCGTTGCCGCTCGGACCCGGGGGTATCACCACTCCGGACCGCTCTGGTGATCTCCGGAAGCTCCCGCCCCAGCTTTGCGCTGTATTCCCGGATACCCTTAAGGGGGAGTTCCAAGTTGCGGTAGATATCATTATTCAAGGCTTTCAGCGGGGAGACATACAAAACCTTCACCCCGCGGTTCTTTGCCGTCCCAAGCTTCAGCACCGCCGCATCCTGCTCCATTTCGCGGTAAAGCCTGTCAATGGCCTTTAAAAAAGCCGCCAGCGTCTTTCCGGAACCGGGCGGCGCCAAAAGGAGCACATTTTCGCCGGCGGCGATCCGTGGCCATCCCTCCGCTTGGGGAGGCGGTGGTGTACCGAATGTTTCCGTAAACCATTGGGCGACAAGGGGATGGAAATCCTTCAAGGCAGGATGGGGCACGGAAAAACACCTCTTCTTTTTTGTACCAAAGATCGTGCCTCACGACCGGACTTCTTTGAGGGCTTTTCAGCAACACCAGTGCGGAGGCTCGATGGTCCTTCCCTATTCTTCCTCTAATTCCCGATTCCAACAAGTCAAACAGATGTCATAGGGGTTATCCCGTGAACCGGGATCCTCTGAATTCAAAAAGCAATTAACAGTTTTATCTTTGACTGGAGCATTTTTGAATAAGTTGCCCGGACATTTGTTAATCACCAGATCTCTTTGGTTAACAGCCGGATTCTTGGATAAATAGGCTTTAAGGTATGTCACAAAATTCATCCCTTTCATTAGTGTGTTCTGTTAATAAGTATAACATATAATAGCGGATGTTTGTGAAATATTTATCAATCTAACTGCATCCGGGCAATGCTAGTTTGCTATAAATTAGGTTCGTCTCATTTTTACGTACCATGGCTATTTTTAAAAATCCACATTTCCTTTTTTTGGCAATTAGACCTCTCCTTGAATTTGGTATTTGCTCTTCGTCAAGCACATCAAAGACAATACGTCCCTTTCTTGACATTTTGAGACCTTTATTATACAATTGTTTTAACTTATAACAAGCAGTTTGGTAGAACGGTAGGAAATAGGAAGGCAAAGGGACAGACTTTAGCCGCCTCTCATGGAAAGATGGGGTTAACTGTTCCGTTTTGTGTAAAAGAAGCGCTCCTACCGGAGCGCTTTTCCTTTTTCCGCCAGGAAGCCAAGGAAAAAGGAGAGTGGACGCCTTGAAGAAAAAAGGGGTTTTATGGTTAGCCGTTATTCTTGTGATCGTCGCAGGAGCGCTCTTTTTTCTGCTCCGTAAACCGGCAACGGAAACATTGATGAAAACTCTTCTATTTGTTTTTTTAAGTCTTTCTTATTTAACAGTATGTTTACTTTTAGTGTCACTTGACAAAAAACATAATATTATTAATTCTATAGTTTTACTATTTTTATCTTTATTTGTTTTTTTTGCAGTAAATCATGAAAGTCAAACCTTTATGGTTTTAAACCTTTTATGGGAAGTATGGTACGTATTGTTTAATGGTACTTCTTATTTTGCTCATCGTTCGTCCAATGGAAAGATAAAACTACACAATTATAGTTTCCTGATCTGGGGTTTATTCGTACCCTATAATGCTATTTTTGCATTAACATGTTATTTATTTCTAAAATTCGGATTATAATTCTATTTTATCAGTATTAATAGAAGTAACAAACTATTCTTAGCCTGGCGGAAAGTAGCTTAACCTGGTGGGGTCCCAATGGAAAATTACGAACTAAACTTGACACAATCTACTTTTTCAAAGATTAACTTCCACTAAATAACTTAAAAAAATAATATCTACACTTACTCTTAAGAGGGTAGATTTTACCTTTTTAAATTAAGAAGGGGGAAGCTAATCAGCAGGACGTCCCCTTTTCTTGACTTTTCCTAGCCTTTAGTATACAATGGTGGCGGTGTTTTATTCTGGGCAGTTGTGACTGTAATTGTCGCAGGATGTGGCGCTTTAGGTTTTTACAATGGAAAAAAGGATACCGATAAAGAATATGAATAAAATATTTGTTTTACTTCTTTAGTCTTAAGTTGGTCTTATTGTCAAGCCTGGATATCAGGCTTGACAATAAGACTTTAAATACTTTCTTCATAAAGTGGGTGATTAATGATGTCCGACCTTTGGAATAATTTAAAAGAGTATATAAAAGCAAATTTCACTCCTCTAGAACTTAAGTTGTGGTTGCTTGTTGTAATAGGATTCGTTTCATATTTCCTAGGTAGAGCTTTAGGCGTCTTTTATTCACATTTAATACATTCACGCTAATCCTTATTTTTTTATTATTTTCAGTAATATTATTTGCGTTGTGAGTTTACCTCCATTAAATATACTCTGCGTAAAATAAATATTCCTTATATTTCACTTTTATGGGCTTATAGAACTGTCCAGATGTCATAATAATTCTTTCGATATTAAAAAAAGTATTGCTTCTTTCTAACGCCCGGAGAATATTATTAACCTAAAAAATCTATCTTAATAACAACAAAAGCTAAGAACAGATCGACGCCCTTCTGCTTTTAAAGCTCAAAGGTCTTCAAAAACCTGGGGGAAACCGAGCAGCAAGATGCTCCCCCCTTTTCTTGACTTTTCCCAGCCTTTAGTATAAAATTGTTTTGATTTATATCAGCAGTTTGGTAGAACGGTAGGAAATAGGAAAGCAAAAGGGACAGACTTTAGCTCGCCACCCGTTGGCAGGATGGGGTTAACTGTTCTGTTTCGCAAAAAAGAAGCGCTCCTACCGGAGCGCTTTTCCTTTTTCCACCAGGAAACCAAGGGAAAAGGAGAGTGGACCAGTTGAAGAAGAATGGGGTTTTGTGGTTAGCCGTGCTCCTGGTGGCCGTAGCGGGGGTGCTCTTTTTTCTCCTGCGCAAACCGGCCACGGATACTCTGAAGATAGGGATTGTGCAGATTGTGGAACATCCGGCGCTCGATTCCGCCCGGGAAGGTTTTATTGATCTGCTGACGGAAAACGGATATGTGGAAGGAGAAAATATAACTTACCAAATCCAAAACGCCCAGGGTGATATGGCCACCGCCAATACCATCGCCCAGAAATTCAAGAATGACAAGCTCGATCTGATTCTCGCCATTGCCACTCCCACCGCCCAGGCCATGGCAAATATCATTAAAGACAAGCCCATCTTGATTACCGCAGTGACCGACCCGGTCGCCGCCGGTTTGGTGACCAGCGCCGAAAGACCGGGGACCAATGTGACCGGAACCAACGATCTCCAGCCGATGGAAGGCCAGTTTAAACTGGCCCAGGCGTTGGTGCCCGGTGTTAAAAGGGTTGGGATCATCTATAACGCCGGGGAGACCAACTCCGTGACCCAAGTCAACATGGCGCGGGAAATCGCCGCCAAGTTAGGCCTGGAAATTATCGAAGCCACCGTTGATACCAGCGCCGGCGTTTTGCAAGCCGCCCAATCCTTCATCGGCCGGGTTGACCTTATTTATGTCCCCACCGTTAATACCGAGGTTTCCGCTTTTTCTTCCGTCGTTAAAGTCGCCGAGGAGAATAAGATTCCAATTATTGCCGGGGAAGAGAATTTAGTAGCCCAGGGCGCCTTAGCCACGGTCGGCGTTAATTACTACCGTCTCGGCCGTCAAACAGCCGAAATGGCGCTGCGCATCATAAAAGAGGGAGCCAAACCGGAAACCATGCCCATTGAGAGCCAGAAAGAAACCGAACTGGTCATCAATGCGGATGTGGCCAAAGCCTTGGGGATTAACGTTCCCGCCACCTTAAGGGAAAAAGCAACCTTTGTTCAAAATAAATAACAACAAAAGAACCAAAGTACGGGGTAATTTAGACAAATCATCAATCATAACTGGAGTGACATAAATGTGGTTAAATATTCTGCAAGGCACAATTGAACAGGGGCTGGTCTTCAGTTTGCTGGCCATGGGTGTTTACCTGCCCTTCCGGATTTTAGACTTCCCCGATTTGACGGTGGAGGGCAGCTTCCCATTGGGCGCTTCGGTGGCCGCGGTTCTGATCATTCACGGAGTCAATCCTTTTCTCGCCACTTTCATTGCTTTCCTCGCCGGTATTTTGGCGGGAATGACCACCGGGATCATCAATACCAAACTCAAAATCTCCGGTTTGCTCGCCGGGATTTTGACCATGACTTCCCTGTACTCTATAAACCTCCGGATTATGGGCCGCGCCAATATCCCCTTATTACGGGAGACTACTATCCTGACGGTCATAAAAGCCTGGGGGTTCCCCGAGCGGTATCTGTCGTTAATCATTTTTACCCTGATCGTGCTTTTGGTCAAATTCCTCCTCGATTATTTCCTTTATACCGAAATTGGCATGGCGCTTCGGGCCACCGGGGATAGCCCCGTCATGATCGAAAGTTTAGGCGGGAATACCGATCACTTAAAAATCCTCGGTCTAGGTCTGGCCAATGGTCTGGTCGCCCTCTCCGGGGCGTTGACCTGTCAGTACCAAGGATTTACCGATGTGGGGATGGGGATTGGGATGATCGTCGTCGGTTTGGCCTCGGTGATCATCGGGGAAGTGGTGGTCCGGACCAGTAAAATCGTCTTTGCCACCCTGGGTGTGATCGTCGGTTCCGTCATCTACCGGCTGGCGATTGCCATCGCCCTCCAGCTGGGCTTTGCCCCCACTGATCTGAAGATCGTCACCGCCGTCCTGGTCATCCTGGCCCTGGGCGCCCCGTCCTTGCGCAAGTTTATGATCCAGGATGAATTCGCCGAACGTTTGATGGAAAGGGGCGTCTCTGATGCTCAGACTAAATAAACTGCATAAGATCTTTAATTGTGGCAAGGTTAACGAAAACTATGTGCTCTAGGATATTAACTTGGTGGTCCCCGAGGGGGACTTTATCACCATCATCGGCAGCAACGGAGCGGGGAAATCCACCCTGCTGAATCTGATTGCCGGCACCTTTTTTCCGGAAGCGGGAACGGTGGAGATTAACGGGAAGGATGTCACCCACTGGCCGGTTTACAAACGGGCGCCCCTCGTCGGCCGGGTTTTTCAAGATCCCCTGCAAGGAACAGCCGCCGAAATGACCATCGAGGAGAATCTTTCCCTTGCGGTCAAACGCGGTCAGCGCCGGGGTTTACGTTTGGGGTTGGATAAAAACCGGCGGGCGGAGTTTATGCGTCTCCTCTCCTTATTGGAACTGGGCCTGGAGAAACGCCTGGATTGTCCGGTCAAATTACTCTCCGGCGGCCAGCGGCAAGCTCTTACCCTGCTCATGGCCACCATAGGCCAACCCCAACTCCTCCTTTTGGACGAATATACGGCTGCCCTGGACCCGAAGACAGCCCAACAGATTATGGCTATTACCGACCGGATCGTTAAGGAGCACCAATTAACCGTCCTGATGGTCACCCATGACCTGAAACAGGCCTTGGCCATGGGCAAGCGCACAATCATGATGGACCGGGGCGAAATCATCCTTGATCTCAAAGGGAAAGAACGGGAAAAAATCACCGTCAACGATCTGCTGGCGAAGTTCGCCGCCAAGAGTGGCCGGGAACTAACCGACGACCGGATCTTATTACATGGTTGACTTAATTTTACCTGGTCGACTTAATTGAAAAGCTGCCCAAAAAGGCAGCTTTTTTTATTTAAACCCTGTAAACAAGGCGTTCACGCAAGCTTGAAAAAGCAAAACCCCGGACGGATCACCCCGCTGAGGTTTTTTTATGGTGTCCATTAATTCTCTTTCATTCCTGTTATAGAGTAACCTGTCTATTTAGAAACCATAATAAATAGCCTTTCACAAGAAGATAGTGTCACCTCTTCGCCGGGTCATTGGATGTACCATTTTCTTCCATGACGGTGTGAATCCAGTTCTTGTATAGATAAGAGCAATTTCTCCCACCGGGGTTACTTTTTACCACGGATTGCCTCAAAACTGCTTCTTCGGTCCAAGGTGGTTTATTATTCCGTCAATCCTCGTCTTTGTTCGCCAGTCTTCTCACCAATTTGGCACAAATTTTATAAAAAATTAATAGTAATTGCAGGATTCTGCATAAAAATAACGAATAATACTATCGTTTATTTTTTGTTAATTGTAGTCCGGCTTGTCTTTCCCCTTGCGTCTCGCCTCTTTCCTCCGCAACCTGCTAAACATTCCATGAATTTATCTTCCTCTCTCAACTCCACGGAAAAGAGTCCAATCGGAACGGCGGGCTCCGGTTCGCTTGTTGACGGCAGCCGGTACGAACATTGATCGACTGCAGAAAGGTGATTTTAAAGCTACCTATCCATGATTTATTAAATTTATAAGTTTTATCCATATTTTAGCCGGGAGGAGAATCCAGTGAACAATATCGGTTTAGGTGAAGAGACTATTTTCATTATTGAGGAAAATTGCCAGGGATGCAATAAATGCATCAGAAATTGTCCGGTCTTTGGCGCCAATATTTCCTACACGCGCGACGGTGAGACCAAAGTCAGGGTAAACCCGGAGATGTGTATCCACTGTGGCAAATGTATCGAAGTATGCGACCATAACGCCAGGGATTACCGGGATGACACGGAGCGTTTCTTCCGCGATCTTCAGGCCGGAGAGGAGATCTCCGTCCTGGTGGCGCCGGCGGCCCGCGCCAACTTCCCCAATTATAAACGGGTAATTGGGTACTTAAAAGAAGCGGGAGCCCGGATGGTCTATGATGTTTCCTTCGGGGCGGATATTACGGTTTGGGCGTATTTGCAAACGTTGGCAAAGGCAGAGGTAAAGGCCATGATTGCTCAGCCTTGCCCGGTCATCGTGACCTATGTGGAAAAGCACCAGCCCGCCTTACTCGATTACTTGGCGCCGGTGCAAAGCCCGCTGATGTGTACAGCCATCTATTTGCGGAAATATAAAGGATGCCGCGACCGGTTGGCTTTTCTCTCCCCCTGTATCGGGAAGGGTGATGAGATTAATGACCCCAATACCCAAAATCTGGTTGAATATAATGTGACGTTCAAAAAATTCCTTGCATATCTTCAGAAAAAAGGTGTAAAACTGCATGAGTATCCGGAGGGTGACTTTGACGACCCGGGTTGCGGGTTGGGCTATGTTTTCCCGCGGCCAGGCGGGCTCAGGGAAAACGTGGAGGCAATCGGGGGAAATCTCTGGATCCGCCAAATGGAAGGACAAGAGGAAGCCTATCCTTATTTGCAAAGTTATGAAGAGCGGCTGGAAAAAGGAAAAGAACTCCCTGCTTTGGTAGATATCTTAAACTGCCCCTACGGCTGCAATAAAGGTACCGGCGCTTGCCAAGAGGCTGACCTCGATGATATTGACCTGGCTTTACAGGCGTTTGCCAAAGAAAAAACCAAGGATAAAAAAGGCGGACCACACCTGAAGAACCGTTCCGAAAAGCTGTTTAAAATCTTCAATAAACAGTTGGCCCTGGAGGATTTTCGCCGCCGGTACCAAAAGAGGGGAGTACAGCCTTTAATGGAGCCGACCCGGGAAGAGTATGCCGAAATTTTCTTAAGGCTGCATAAGGATACACCCGAAGCTCAAAGTCTCAATTGCACCGCTTGTGGCTATCATACCTGCCGGGCAATGGCCAAGGCCATCTTTAATCAACTGGACCGCCCGGAAGACTGCATGGATTACAACAGAAAAGAAGTCATCCGGGAAAATTTAAATCTCGAGGAAAAGAACAGAGAAATCAACAGGATGCTGACGGAAATCACCGCCCTCAGCGAAGAACGGCAAAAACGGGCTGAGGAGTTAACCAAACGGATCCATGAAATCACCGTCAACATGGAGGAAGTATACCGTGGAAATGAACAGGCGGCGCAAGAAATAGAAAAGATCGTCCATGATGTGGACGAAGTGGCCAACTACGCCGAGAAACTCCGGAAACTGGTGGGCGAGATCAACGAAAATGTCGGCCACTTCACCGAAGCCACCGCGGATATTCTCGGGGTGGCGCGCCAAACGAAAATTCTCTCATTAAATGCCGGGATCGAAGCAGCCAGAAGCAGAGAACACGGAAAAGGATTCAATGTGCTGGCCCAAGAAATCAAAAGGCTGGCCGATGAAACCCAAAATATGGCGGAAGAAGCCTTGGGGAACGAAGAGGTCATTCAAACTTTGGTTACCACGGTGTTTGAAATCTCCAACACCATTGACCAAAAGATGGCCGCCGTGAATACGGCGATCAAAAATATCTCCGACATCATTCAAGAATTCATTGCCCAAGGGGAAGAAATGGTCGCCGCCACCACCAATATCGTCCATGACTACACCCGGCAATTGGACTAGCCGGGCGCCGCTGCCCATGCTGCCCGGTTGAATAAAGTAGCTTCTCCGAAAAACTGGGGTTGAGGACAATATACATGATTCCGCCCTCACCATACAAACGAAGCAAATCGTTAATTGCCGCGCCAACACCGAGCTTAAATGGTTTTCGTAGTTGATCCATATTGCCAGGTCGATCCGAAACGAGTCGAAGGTAAAGTCTTCGGCGGAAATCTCCTGCGGCGCCCTGCACAAGAGTCATTATTTAAATATAAAAAACCCCCTCTGCGGAAACAGAGGGGTGCTTTTTTCGTGCGCCGGGCCCTGGTCACCAATCGTCCCACCGGAAGACCGACCAGATCGGCCAGGCCCAACCCGGCAATCCAAATCCCCAGCGACCAAACCAAGGGGCCCTGTTCATTCCGGGGTCCGGTCTTCCCTGGTCAACACCCTCGCTTCACTGTAATTCCTTTTCCCAGGATCAGATATAACCCGTCATGAACTGGTTTTTTCAAAATCACCGGCCTTTCCTTTACTTCCTAACAGCTTGATCAGGCGTTTTGTTTTATCCTCAAAAAACTTCAGACTATGCGCAACAACCTCGTGGTAAGGAGGATATTGGTCATCCTCTCCGATCTTCCTTTTCAATTCACCCCAGGCATGCATCGCGACGGCGGAATAAAAATGGATGTTGCTGATCCCTGCCGCGACGATTTTTCCATAGATACTGTCAGGAAGACCTGAACCGCCGTGCATGACAAGAGGGACATCCGTAAGGGAAGCAACCTTTTCCACCAGGGCGAGGTCAATCTCAGGCTTTCCCTGATATGGACCATGGACGTTGCCAAAGGAAATGGCCAGGCCATCAACGCCCGTTTTCGCAATAAAATCCGGGATTAGATCCGGATCGGTTTTATAGCCCGCCGGACCGGGCGCCGGGGTTCTGAGCGCCGAACCGCCTACATATCCCAACTCGGCTTCGACACAAACACCAAAGGCATGGGCCATCTCGGCAATTTTTTTGGTCTGGGTAATATTTTCATTATACGGAAGGGCGGAGCCGTCAAACATAACGGAATTCACGCCCAGTTTAATCGCCTTGGCAATCTGTTCATAACTTTTTCCATGTTCCAGTTGGACCGCCACCGGGACTTGGGCCCGGCTGGCAATATTCAAGATCATGGGAAAAGAGATTTCCATCGGGATACTGGCGAAAACTTCGGGCGCCACCCCGATCGCAATGGGCGATTGTAAAGCTTCGGCAGCGCGGATTGCCCCGTAGGTCATTTCCAGATTTCCACCTAAGACGTGGGGAATAGCGTATTTCTGCTTCCTTGCGATCCTTTGTAGATCAGAAAGTTTAAAGATCATAATCTCGCCTCCGCCTTTGAAAATTCAGCTATTATCAGCGAATCACAACCAGCTGATCCCGGTCTCCGCCGTATTAATAAAAAGACCCTCAAAAAGAGGGCATTCTCCCCGATTGGCAGGGCTTAACTCTGTTAAATTTGTTTATTTAATTGAAGAACCGTAGTGTATAGCCGGCGATAAACTTCATAATGTTCCTCGTAAACACGGCACACCGCCGGATCGGGTTCATAAACCCTTTCCACCTCGACCATCACGTCCACCGCTTCCTCGAAGCTGCGGTAATGGCCGCAACCGACTCCGGCTAATATTCCTGCTCCCAAAGGCGCCGCATCTTTATTTTTTAAAATTTTGATGGGTCGTCCGGTAACATTCGTCTTAATCTTTAGCCACCGCGGAGATTTGGCCCCGCCGCCAACCGCAATTATTTCATTGATGTTGATCCCGGCTTGCTGCATCGTTTCCAGATTTAAGCGCAGTTCATAAGTGAGCCCCTCCAAAATTGCCTTGGCGATTTCGCCCTTGGTTGTATTGAGCGTTAAGCCAAAAAACGTCCCTTTCGAGTCCAAATCGCAAGTGGGTGACCCGCTGCCTTTAAAATGTGGTATGATATATAGATTCGTCGGCAAGGGCGGCATTTGGTCATTAATAAGATCATAGACGCTAAGGCCCCGTCTTTGGGCCTCCCTCTTTTCCTCCCCGCAAAATTGGTCGCGAAACCACTGGTAAACCACCCCGCCCGTATGATTCAAAGAAAAGGAACAGTACATATCGGGTTTGGCATGGATGTAACAGGGATAATAGGCTCTGAACATTTTCTCGCTGCGTAAAGGTAGGGAAAAAGCCGTAAACAACACCTCGGCCGTCCCCGTGGAATCGATCCCGATCCCCTCTTTAATCACGCCGGCGCCAAGGGCGGCGCAAGTTTGGTCGTGCCCGCCGGTGACGAGCAGCGGAGCGCCCGCCAAACCCAATTCCTCTTGTACCTTTGGGTTTATTTTCCCGACGGCCGTACCGGAAGGCACGGGGCGGGAGAATTTGTCCACCGGAATTTCCAATTGGTCCAGGATCGGCTTCGACCAGTCCTTCTGTGTTAAATCAAAAGCCATGGTCCGGGAGGCCATGGTTTGGTCGATGACCGGTCCGGCTCCCAACTTGCCGAGGAGAAAATCGGCATAGGTCATGAACTTCCAGGTTTGCCTGAAGATTTCCGGCCGTTCCTCTTTAAGCCATAATATTTTCGTCAGTGAATTCATCGGGTGCGGCCGCATCCCGGTTCGTTCAAATAATGCTTGATCGCCAAAGATCTCTTTGCACCGGTTGGTCTGGGGCAGCGACCGGTAATCCATCCCGAGCAAGGCAGAAAAGAGCGGGTTCAGCTTTTTATCGACGGGGATTACAGCATCACCCTGTACGGAAAGGCTGATCGCCTTCACTTCTTTAACCCCGCTGCGCTTTACCGCTTCCCGGATAACCTCCTTCGCCAATTCCCAGACTAGTAAAGCATCTTGTTCGGCGTAACCAGGCTGCGGATAGAGAATGGGATATTCCTGGGCGGCAGTGCCCAAAACCGCTCCGTTTTCACTCAGAACGATCGCTTTACAATTGGTGGTCCCAAGATCAAAGCCGATAAACATCCGGACCCTCCTTCATCCGCCTGCCTTCATTTTTCCCGTGGTCAATGCCATGCTTTGCTTCCCTTAATGCTTAACACCCATTAATTCTTCAATCTTCTTGATCTGTTCCGCGTTCAAAGGTTTAAAACCGCCCATTACTTTGGCGACGACCAGGGATTTCAAATAGGCCTCCAAAGTTTCCATCTTATAATAGGCATCCCAAATCTCACTACCGACCGTAATGGCGCCGTGTTTGGCCAAGATGATGGCATTCGCCGCAGGATATTTATCCAACGCCTTATTAATCACCACCGGGACCTCTTCCGTCGTGGGTAAAGCATATTCCGTAACGGCAATCTGGTTAAAGGTAAACATAACCTCGGGCGCGGCGATTTCATCCAGCGGGTATTCGGCGATGGCAAACCCGGTGGCCACCGGCGGATGGGAATGAACAATCGCTTTAATATCGGCGCGGCGTTGATATAAAGCCAAATGCATCCGGTAGTCACGGGCGGGCTTCGCATATTCTTTAAGGGCCGTGATTACCTTTCCTTCCAGATCAATTTTGACCAACTGATCCGGTTCCAAAAATCCCTTACACATCCCGGAGGGGGTAATCAAAACCTCATTTTCAGAAATTCGGATACTCAGGTTGCCGCCGCCTCCTTCCAAGAGGCCTCTGGCATATAACCTTTTACCCACTTCAACAATGTCTTTCCGGTAACAACTTTCGGTCTTCACGGTCAATCATTCCCCTTTGTCAACTTTCTCCAATCGTAATCACCAACGGCTTTCGCACAACTCAAGAATTTGTTTAATAATAGCGGCAAAACTCTCCGCTTCCCAAGCGGCACGGCCGATAAACAGGCCATCAATCGCCGGTTGTGTCATCAAACTGGCCGCATTCTGGCTGTTGACACTCCCTCCGTACAGAACAGGGATTTCTTGGTCACAACCCGGGAAAAGCTCGGCCAATGTCTCTTTAATCACCTGCTGCGCCCGGTTGGCGTACTCCGGGGCCGCCGGTTTGCCGCCAACCCCGATGGCCCAAACGGGTTCGTAAGCAATCCAAAGCTGGCGGGCTTGTTCCCCGGTTACCCCATAAAGCCCGAGCTTCAGCTGTTCCCGCAAGCGCTCGGCAGTGACCCCATATGCTTTATCCGCCTCAGTCTCGCCGATGCAAACGAGCGGGGTAAACCCGTGGCGCAGGGCAGCTAAAACTTTCCGGTTCACATCAGAATCGGTCTCGCCGAACTTGTGCCTGCGTTCCGAATGGCCGATCTCAATCAAATCGATGCCAATCGCTTTGAGCATCCGGGGTGAGATCTCCCCCGTATACTCCCCCGCATCTTCCCAGCACATATTCTGAGCGCCAATCTTGATTTCGCCTTCTACCGCCGCTACCGCTTCCGGAAGCGCGGTAAAGGAGGGGATCACAAACATTTCCAGTTCGGGGCGGCGGAAAGCGGCCGTTTTTTCTCTTAGCTCCTTTAAATAGCTTACGGTCTCCCGGTTGGTCTTGTACATTTTTAAGTTGGTTCCCAGGTAGATTCGTTTCATTTCATCGTCATTCTTTCGATCTCTTTTATTTTTTCGACCTTCGGCAGCGAGCGGCCGCCCTTAAATTCCAGGACCAACCATTCCGCCAGAATCTTTTTGGCTAATTCCGGTCCGATCACGCGCGCGCCCATGCAAAGAATATTGGTGTTATTACTTAACCGGGCGCGCTCCGCCGAATAGATATCATGACAGACCGCCGCGTAAATCCCCGGGTGTTTATTGGCGGCAATGGCCATCCCAATCCCGGTGCCGCAAACTAAAATCCCATCATAACTATAATTACCGGCAATAATCTTTTCCGCCACCCGGTGGGCAATAAGCGGATAGGGCGTATCATCCGTTTCACAGGCCACGCCAACGTCTTCGTAAGTGACCCCTTTTTCTTGCAACATCCCGATTAATTCGTTTTTCAGCACAACACCCGCGTTATCACAACCGATGACAATCTTTTTCATCTTAGTCCATCCCGTTTCTTTATAAGTTTACCCCGGCATTCCAGGGCGATCTTTAATTCCAGACTTCCTCGGCCGCCCGGGTAATTTCATTTTCGTTTCTTTTCTGCTTAATTTCTGTTTAATGTTCTCTGCACCGCCGCTTGCCACTGGCGGAACAATTCCGCCCGTTCCGCTTCGGGCATTTGTGGCCTGAACTTTTTCTCCGCTTCCCACGCCGCGGCGATTTCCTCCGTATCCCGCCAGAAACCTACTCCCAGACCGGCCAGATAAACGGCGCCTAAAGCCGATACCTCTCGGATCGGCGGTCTGGTTACTTCAACGTTCAAAATATCGGCTTGAAACTGCATTAAAAATTCATTGGCCGCCGCTCCGCCATCGGCCCGGAGGGAATCCAGTTTGATTCCGCTTTGTTGCATCAGATCAACCACTTCACGCACCTGATAGGCTATGGATTCCAAACCGGCCCGGATGAGATGGGCCCGGGTCGTGCTTCGGGTCAAACCGCAAATTAACCCCCGGGCATTCATATCCCAGTGTGGCGCCCCCAGTCCGACAAAAGCCGGGACCAGATAAACGCCGTCATTACCGGAGAGGCTTTGGGCGATTTCCCCGCTTTTTACCACATCATCCAGGATCCCTAGGCCATCCCGTAACCACTGCATGGTCGCCCCGGTGACATTAATCACGCCCTCCAAGGCATAAGCGGGCTCTTTCCCCAAGCCCCAGGCTAAAGTGGCGACCAAGCCTTCCGATGGAAGAACAGGCTGCTCTCCGGCGAACATCATTAACGAGGTTCCCGTTCCATAAGTCGCTTTGGCCATTCCCGGCCGGAAACAGGCTTCGCCGAACAAGGCCCCCTGCGAGTCGCCGATCACCCCGGTAATCGGCACGCCGGCCGGAAGACCGCCTACCTCAACGGTTTTTCCGTAATGATAAGAGGAAGGATTAACCTCCGGTAAGGCGGCCGCCGGAATCCCCAAAATGTCCAGCAGCTCCTGGTCCCATCGTAATTCGTAGATATTGTAAAAAAGGGTGCGGGAAGCATTGGAGTAGTCCGTGGCAAAGACTTTCCCCCCGGTCAGATTCCATAACAACCAGGAATCGATGGTCCCGATACAAACTTGACCCTTTACCGCTTTCTCCCTTAAACCACTGACATTATCCAGCAGCCATTTTACTTTGGTGCCGGAAAAATACGGATCAATCTTTAAACCGGTCTTCCGCCGGAAAAGATCGTTATATCCTTGTTCAATCAGATCTTGACAAAGATCCGCCGACCGGCGGCACTGCCAGACTACCGCCGGAGCCAGAGGTCCGCCGCTGGCTTTATCCCACACCGCCACGGTTTCCCGTTGGTTGGTCAGCGCCAACGCCTTTACCCGCCGGGGATCAACACCGGATAAAACTTGGGAAATCAAAGCAACAATGCCGTTCCAAATCTCCGTGAGGTCATGCTCAACCCAACCCGCCTTGGGATAATACTGGGTTATTTCCCGGTAAGCCCGGCCACAAATCCGGGATGACCCGTCCATCAGCAGCACCTTACTGCCGGTGGTGCCTTGATCAATCACAAGAATTAAATCACCATTTTCGCCCATAATTGCTCCCCCCTTTTCCCATCTGCCAAGCTGACTCCATTTATAAGCGTGTCGTTTGCTTCCGGCGCAGCAATTCTTTGGCTTTTTCCACCAAACCCGCGGCATCTAAACCGTAATGTCTAAAAAGCTCCTCCTGGTTACCGGTGACCAACGGTTCATCGGGAAATCCGGCCACGGTTAAGGGGACTGGACCGCATTCACCCAGCAACTGGGCGACCCGGCTCCCCAACCCGCCGTAAATGCTATGTTCTTCCACCGTCAGCAGGGCGCCTGTTTCCCGCGCGGCGGTCAACAGGATTTCGGTGTCCAACGGTTTCAAGGTGTTAAGCGCCACCACCCGGCAGGAAATACCCGCTTGGCGCAGCAGATAACCGGCGTCCAGGGCGGAACGGACCAACTCTCCCATGGCCACAATGGTCATATCCTCACCGGAGAGCAGAAGAGTGCCTTTTCCGATCGCCGGCCGATAATTATCGTCGTAAACCCGGGGCGCCGCTTCCCTCCCCAGGCGCATATATACGGGGCCGGGATAATCCACCAACTGCCGGGTGAGCATCGCCGTTTCCCGGTTATCGGCCGGCAGAATCACCGTAATTCCCGGAATAGCTTGCATTACCGCCAAATCCTGCAATGAATGGTGGGTAGAACCCAAGGCGCCATAACTCACCCCGCCGCTGATCCCGATCAAGCGGACATTGGCCCCGGAATAGGCCACATCAGTTTTGATCTGCTCAATACTGCGCATCGAAAGAAAACAGGCGGGAGAACAAGCAAAAGGGACCTTCCCGCATTTGGCCATCCCGGCGGCGCTCCCCACCAGATTCTGCTCGGCGATGCCCACTTCCACAAACTGTTCCGGTAATTCGGTCGCGAACTCATTCAAAGTTGCACTACCCCGGGAATCGCTGGCCAAAGCAATGATTCGCCGGTCGTTTTTGGCCAACGTCAACAAAGTCTCAGTAAAGACGCGACGGTTCGGTCGATCCATGATCTCACGCTCCAATCTCGCTCGGGCCGACGCCTTCCAGTTCCTTCATGGCCCGTTCGTACTCTTCACGGCTGGGAACCTTGTGGTGCCAATGAAAATCATTCTCCATGAAAGAAATCCCTTTCCCCTTTACGGTACGGGCGATCACCAAAGAAGGCCGGCCAACAGTAAAGGGGACTTGATTAAGGTTCTGTCTGATCTGTTGCAGATCGTGCCCGTCGATCTCCCGCACCTCCCAGCCAAAAGCCTCCCACTTGGCAGCTAAAGGTTGTGTGTTCATAACCTGCTGCGTCGGGCCGCTAATTTGCAGACCGTTACAGTCAATAAGGCAAACCAAATTATCCAACCCGTAATGGGCCGCGGCAATGGCCGCTTCCCAAATCGAACCCTCGGCCAGTTCCCCGTCGCCCAAGAGGCAATAAACCCGGTACGGGAGTTGGTCCCGTTTTCCCGCCAAGGCCATACCGGTGGCCACCGAAAGCCCGTGGCCCAAAGAACCGGTGGCAACCTCCACGCCGGGAACCTTCGGGTGGGGATGTCCCATCAACCGGCTTTGGTACTTCATAAAACTGGCCAGTTCTTCCCGGGGGAAGAAACCCCGGTCGGCCAGGATCACATAATACCCTTCACAACTATGGCCTTTGCTTAAAATAAACCGGTCCCGCATGGGCCAGGCCGGCTCCTCCGGCCGGTAATTCAGAACATCGTAAAATAAGACCACCAACAAATCCACCGCGGAAAGCGCCCCGCCAATATGCCCGGCTCCAGCCCGGTAAATCAGGCGTAAAACCTCACGCCGGGTCTCCAGGGCCTTTTGCGCCAATTCCGTAAGGGTCATTTTACTTTCTTTCAATCCGCATCACCCTTTAGCATCCTTTTTCAGCAAGGCAGTCGCCCATGCCGGCTCCATATTTCACATAGGAAATTAATGCAAAGCCGGGCAAGGCGACAAGCATGGAAGGTATTTTCCAGGTCGGTTCTATTCGCTACCATAAGCAGGGAATTAAACTAAAAATATTTCTTTCGCAATTTGGCCAATTCCTTAAAATCCTCTTTTAAGTGCTGATACAATTTTAAATAAAGCTCAAAGAACTCCATGTAACGTTCGTGATTCGCTTTGACCGGCTCCATTTCCTCAATATATTCCGCCTTTTCCTTGGCGATGGAATAGTCGGCAAAAACCCCCGTCGCCACACCCGCCAGAATCGCATCGCCATAAGGCGCGCCAACCCGTTGCTTGACAAGGACGGTCGGGATATTAAACACATCGGTAATAATCCGGCGCCAAAGTTTGCTTTTGGCGCCGCCTTCATTCAGGACAATCGGATAATTAATTTTCTTCCCTCTTGCTTTGATGAGCGTAAACGAATGGTAGAGGGCATAAGCCACCGATTCCATCATCGCCCTGATCAGGTGGGCCTTTCCATGCGAAAGCGACAACCCGAAAACCACACCCCGCGCATCCGCATCCCACAAAGGTGTCCGTTCGCCCATAAGATACGGTAAAACAAGCAGCCCTTCGCTTCCCGGTGGAATTCCTTCCGCCTCAAGATTAAGGTAATCATAGGCGTTCAGGGACGGGGTCAGTTTTTCCATGGCCCTTTCCAAATCGGAGAATTTATCCCGCAGATATCTCATCAACTGTCCGCCGGTGGTCGTGGTCGGAATGGTCACATATGTATGCTCCGGATCGACAGTATAGGGACAAACAATCATCGTCTCCATAAAATCGGTATCGCGGTGGATCACGCCAAAATTGCCGCAGGTCCCCAAATTCATCTGCAGATCGCCTTCTTCGATGGCTCCCCCGCCGACCCAGCCGGCGCAGGCATCCGCCTGTCCCGCCGCCACCGGAATGCCGGGGACCAATCCGGTCTCCTCCGCGGCCTTTCCGGTCACCGTACCAACGATTGCCGCGCACGGGTAATTATCGGGGAGCAGCGCCGGGTCAATACCGATTTCCGCCAATAAATTATGATCGAATTGATTGCGCACAATGTCATAAGCGACTCCATAAAAAGCAGCGGTCGAATAATTGGTCGTAGCCTGCGCGGTTAATTTTAACCGGATAAAGCCGTCGATGGTCAGGGCTTTATAAATTCTTCCGTACGCTTCCGGCCGGTTGTTCTTCTCCCACAAGAGATTGACGATGGTGGGGTGGTCTTCCAGACGGTTGCCGGTCAAGGCAAAGATCCGGCCGGCGCCGACATGCTCTTTCAACCACTCGACTTCTTTCGTCGCCCGGCGGTCCATTAGGTTGTAAGCCAAATTGATGGGCTGATGATTGGCGTCGACCATCACCAGACAAGGCAGCGCCGAAGAGGTGCCAATCCCGAGGATCTCACGGGGTGAAATCCCGGCTTTTTGGAGGCACTCCCGGATGAGCTCACAGGTAAGCGTCCAGTAGAGCACGGGGTCGTGTTCGGACCAGCCCGGTTTGCTGATAATAATCGGATACTCACGAAAGGCATAAGCAAGGACGTTCAATTCCGTGTCGGTGATACAAGCTTTGGCGCCGCCGGTACCATAATCGATCCCCAATAAATAGCCGCCCATCTCCGTATCCCCCCTTTTATAGGAATGGACTACTACCTGGAAAGTATAGTTAATCGTTGCCGGGAGAGGAGACTATTTGGCAAAAATTTTCTTAATGTACGCCAGCGGATTATTCTCCTTTTTATTCCGGAAAATATCAATGATCACAGCCAGGATCACAACGATCCCGATAATGACCCGCTCCCAGTAGGAAGAGATGTTGAGCAGAACAATCCCATTGGTCAGCACGCCCATTAATACCGCGCCCACCATTGTTCCCAGGATCGTTCCCTCACCACCGGCCAGAGAGGTTCCGCCGATAATCGCCGCCGTCACGGTAGGCATCACCCAAGTTTGCCCCGTTGTCGGTTGCCCACCCGCCATGCGACTGGCATAGAGCATCCCGGACAAAGCAGCCAAAAATCCGGAGATGGCAAAAACGCTGATTTTGATCTTTGGAACGTTAATCCCCACCAAGTTGGCGGCCGATTCATTGCCACCAATTGCATAAACATAACGCCCAAAAGGCGTGTTCTTGAGGACATACGCCACAATCACCGCTACCAGAATCATAATAATCACCGGAACCGGTACCACTCCGATCATGCCTTGCCCCAACCACAAGAATTTCTTCGGCAGTCCCAAGACCGGGTAACCCTTTGTCAACACTAAGATTAAACCGTAAAAAACTTCCCCGGTCCCCAAGGTCGCAATAAACGGATTCAGACCGATTTTGGCAATTAAAAGACCATTAAGCAGTCCGCAAAACAACCCAAAAAGCCCAGCCAGTAATGCACAAAGGTAAGGATCCATCGCCGTACTGGTCATCAGCATGGTACCAATAATCGCGCTTAACCCGGCAATCCCCCCGACGGAAAGATCAATGCCCCCACTGATTAAAACCAAGGTTTGTCCCAGAGCAATAATGGCCGTAAAAGAAACCTGACGAATCACCATCCCCAAGTTAAAAGCCGTTAAAAAGCTGGGGGTAGCTAACGATAAGCCAAAACACATAATGAGCAAAGCCAGAATGATTCCGCTTTCTCTAAATTTAAGCCTTTTCCATATCTGATCAGTTATTTTCGGCAAGGTTACTCCTCCTCCTGATTTTCTTAGCTTAAGGCGATGCGCATAATCTCTTCTTGGCTGGTCTCAATCCCTTTAACTTCCCCTTTTAACCGGCCTTCATGCATGATCAAGATCCGGTCCGCATAGTCAATCACTTCTTGCAGCTCCGAAGAGATAAAGATCACCGCATAGCCCTGTGCCACCATCTCTTGCAATAATTGGAAGATCTCTGCCTTCGCCCCCACATCAATCCCGCGGGTTGGTTCATCCAGGATCAGAATCTTACAACCGGTCAGCATCCAGCGGGCTAAGATTACCTTCTGTTGGTTACCCCCACTCAAATTCTTCACCAGTTGGCGGGAATGGGGGGTCTTGATCTTCAGCTCGTCGATGTACTTGTTGACATCAACAGCCTCTCTCCGTTGATTGATCCGCCCCCACTTTGTGTATTTCCCCAACGTTGACATGGTCATATTCTGACTTACGGAGAGGACAGGGAAGAGTCCTAACTTACGCCGTTCCTCCGGTAGAAAACCAACGCCGTTTTTTATGCTTTTGATCGGAGAAGGGTGCTTGATTTCCTTCCGGTGAATTTTAATGGTTCCTTCGTCCGGTTGGGTTTCCCCAAAGATACACCGGACCAATTCAGTCCGGCCGGCGCCGACCAACCCGGCTATGCCTAATATTTCTCCGGGATAGAGCTGAAAACTAATTCCGCTGAACTCACCATACCTGGTTAAATTATCAACTTCAAGCACCGGCGTTTTCTCTACGGTAAAGCTCCGGGCGGTGCGTTTTGCCTTTTTGATCTCCCGGCCCACCATGTAGTGGACCATCTCGTCGGTAGTAGTCCGTTTCGGATCAAGCTCCGTAATATAACAACCATCACGTAAAACCGTAATCCGGTGGGCAATCCGTAAGATCTCTTCCAACCGGTGGGAAATGTAAAAGACGGAACCTTTTTTCTCAACAAAACTATTGATAATCTTAAAAAGGCCTTCTGTTTCTTTCTGCGTTAAACTGGCGGTGGGTTCATCATAGATCAGAACCCGGGCTCCAAAGGCCATCGCTCTGGCAATTTGGATAATCTGCTGTTGCGCCACGCTCAACTCCGCCGTTTTTCTTTTTAAATCAATAACTTCCCCGACCATTTCCAAAATGGCGGCCGCATCCCGTTGCATTTTATTCCAATCGATCAGACCGAATCTTTTTTTGGGGACCATTCCCAACAAGATATTTTCCGCCACCGTCAACTGAGGCACCAGGTTAAGTTCCTGGGGAACAATCCCGATTCCCAAGCGTTGCGCAGTGATTGGGTTGTCAATAACCACCTGCTGGCCATTGTAATGGATCTCTCCGGCATCCGGTTGGAGCAGACCGAAGATAATTTTCATCAAAGTACTTTTCCCGGCCCCGTTCTCGCCAATTACCGCATGCACTTCCCCTTCGCGTAAGGAAAGACTAACCTCTCGAAGCGCCTGGACCCCCGGAAAGTGTTTGGAGATATTCTTTACTTCAAGTATAGTCTCGGTATTAATTTTCCTTCACTTCCTTCCCCTGAACCCTTTAAGACCATTCTACCGGCGATTACGCCGGTAGAATGGTTGTTTGAGCCTTGAGACCTCTTATAAGTCGGCTTTGGTCATAATCCGGGAGCCGGTCGGGTGTTCCTTCGGAATGGTGTGTCCCTCGTTCAAAGCGACCAGGTATTTAACGCTCCAATACCCTTGCTCCCATTGTCTTTGCACTTTAACAGCGTCGATGACGCCTTCTTTCATAAATTGAACTGTTTCATCCAGGTCGTCCATACCGACGATGCAAATTTTCCCGGCTTTACCCGCATCTTTAACTGCCCGGGCAATCCCGATCGGGTTGGAAGCATTGCAGCCGAAGAAGCCTTTGATATTCGGATAGGCCTGCAAAATACCTTCGGCAATTTCCACAGCCTTATCCAACACATCGTTGTCGGCTCTTTGCGCCACGACTTTAATGTCGGGGTATTTTTCCATCGCCGCGAGGAAACCTTTCGTCCGTCCCACGTGGTTCGGAGCGGTTGGCGTACCGGTCAATACGGCGACTTCACCTTTGTAATTGATCTTTTTCGCCAAATATTCCCCTAACTCAAAACCGTCATCATAGTCCTTGTTATGACCGACATAAGCCAAACGCAGGCTTTCCGGCGAGTCGTTATCGAAGGTGATTACGTTTATGCCGGCTTTAACCGCTTCATTAATAACCTGGGCGTTGGTCGGGGGATCGATACAAGCAATGGCAATCCCATCCGGACGCCGGGCCATATGGGACTCAAATTTGCTGATCTGCGACGAAATGTCCGGAACTGGCGGCGCATCCCAAGTAACGTTGATCTTAATCCCCTGCTTCTCGAATTCTTTGATCGCGTAATTAACGCCGTCTTTAACCTCTTCATACCAAGGATGAACCGTTTTGGGAATGAACACAAAATTAAGGGTTTTCTTTACCGGCTTAATCAACGAAGCTTGGTAAGGATTACCGTCGATTTTTACGTAAGCTCCCACTGAGATCGCGAAAACCAAAACCAGCAGTACGGACAGGCCAATTAACATTTTTTTCTTAAACATAACTATTCCCCCTTTTTTCATTTCTTGTATGTTTTTTGGTAATTTATGATCATTTTTATCATTTCCCACCTCCTTTACCACATTATTTATCAGGATAATAACTTTTACCTATTTTGCAAAATACGACACGTAATGAACAATTCCTTCTTAAAAATAAAAAAATAAGTTTCGTCTTTGATTATTTTAATCATCGACGAAACTTGTCTCTCCCGTTATCGTTCCCAGCTGCCCGTCTTTTTCGCCCGGGCTTCTATTGGGCTAAATAATCCATCAATTTTTGTTGATTTAAATCCGGGGTGTTAACCAGATTGGCCACTAATCTTCCTTTGTTTAGAACAAGAATGCGGTCGCTCATGCCCAACAATTCCTTCAAATCGGAAGAAATCAGCAAAACGGCCGCTCCTTCTAAGACTAACTCATTAAGAATATTATAAATATCAATCTTAGAACTGATATCCACCCCTTTGGTCGGTTCGTCCAGGATAAAGATGCGGCTGTTTTTATAAAGCCACCGGGCCAAAAGCAGCTTTTGTTTCATCCCGCTACTTAGATTTCCGGCTTTCACATCGGAGCCGGTTTTGGTGATTCCCAGCTCAAGCTTGTAAAACTCGGCTATTCTTTCTTCCCGGTGCCGGTTCAGGAAAAAGCCATTCCCCACCCGGGATAAATCGGAGATGGTAATATTCTCTTTGAGACTCAGCAAAGGAAAGATTCCTTCCTGTTCCCTGTCTTCAGTGATAAAGCAAATTCCCGCCTTGATGGCATCC
The DNA here is from genome assembly GCA_012735135.1 of Bacillota bacterium. Taxonomy (GTDB): domain Bacteria; phylum Bacillota; class UBA4882; order UBA10575; family UBA10575; genus Capillibacterium. The sequence goes on from JAAYHY010000001.1 coordinate 27,714, forward strand.
CGGGCATTACGGAAGGTTGTTTTTTTACCATCTAAATATATTACCCCCGATGAAACCTTTCCCAACCCGAACAAAATCCGGGCTAAATTGGTCCGGCCCGAACCGGCGCTCCCCGTCAAGCCAAGAATCTCTCCCCGGTGCAGCGAAAAAGAGAGCCGGTCTAAAATATCCTCACTGACCAACTGTTCAACGTGTAAAATCTCATCGCCCCGCTGGACACGTAATTTAGGATAACGCTCCTTATAATCCGCGCCGGCAAAATACGTCAACAACCGGTTGTACTCTATATCTTTCACCGGAAAGGTGCCAATATGAACTCCGTCCTGTAAAACTGAGACCTGTTCACCTAAGGTAAAGACTTCCTCCAGTAGACTTGTGATATAAACAATGGTAACTCCCCTTTGTTGCAACTCCCTGATTAATTTATAAAGTAATCCGGCCTCCGGCCTGTTTAACGAAGCCGACGGCTCGTCCAGGATTAATATCCGGGGGTTTTGGTAATAGGCGCGTAAGATCTCGATCAATCTCTTTTGCGCCAACCCTAATTTGGAGACCGGAAGACGGGCGTCAATCTTGACCGGTAACAACGACAATAATTTGTCCGCCTCTTCATATAATTGTTTGTGATTGATGCGGTATCTGCCCAAACCCGAATTGCCCCGGGGTTCTTGGTTTAAAAACAGATTCTCCGCCACGTTCATCTGCTCGATGAGGGTACAATCCTGGTGAAGCATGTGTACCCCATGGGCCCGGGCATCCGCCGGTTCCCGAAAGCGGACTTTTTCCCCATCAATGATTAAATCGCCATGGTCCGGTTGATAAACACCGCCCATGATCTTGGCTAAGGTGGATTTTCCGGCGCCGTTTTCTCCGGTGATAATATGAATGGACCCGGCCGTAACAGTAAGATTGATCTCCTGAAGAACTTTAAGTTCCCCGAATTTTTTGGTCACATTCACAAATTGCAGTTTTGGGCCAACCACCATTATCACATCCTTATTAAGCTTCGATTTCCATCGTTGTATATAGCCCAATACAGTTTTCAAAAAAGTAATTCTTGTATTCCGCCGGGATCCGGCTGTTGGTAATTACTTTTTTAAAATATGTTAAATCACCGATGGAAGTAAGTGCGATTTTATCAAACTTACTATAGTCAGCCGCTAAAACCATTTCATCGGAGTTAAGTTTTATTGCCTTTATTATGCCAATCACATCAAAATCATTCAAAGTATATCCCCGGTCAAGGTTTATTCCATCCACAGAAACAAAACTAATATTGGTGTGTAAATGTTTTAAACAATCCTGCGCAATCGGGCCGACCAGGCAATTTCGCGCGTAATTAATCTCCCCGCCAACGGCAATCACCTTGATCGCCGGCGCTTTTTGCAACAAGGAAATAACATATAAATTATTGGTCACGATCGTCAAATTCTTTTTTTGGATAAGATTCACCGCAATTTGATAACAGGTTGTGCCCGGCCCGAGAAAAATGATCTGGTAGTCCTCTACTAAGTTGGCCGCTATCTTCCCGATTTGCTCTTTTTCGGCCAAATAGGGATCATCATCCAGACTAACGCCCGGCTTCAATCCATTTCTTGGGTTTTCATCAACCAGTTCCTGTAATACGGCGCCCCCGTAAGTCTTAATAATGTAACCCTCATTTTCCAATTTAACCAGATCACGGCGGATCGTCACTTCGGATACAGCCAGTAATTTACTTAGTGTGGCTACATCAATCCGCTTTTTATCCCTGATGATTCTTCTAATCTTCGCTAACCGCTCAGCCGCATACATTAGATTCCCCCCTGGGACCTATTATAACATGGGAGATGAATTTTTGATCCTTTTGTCGGATCCACACTAGACACAAAAAAATGTACACTTTTGAACGCTTTAATCATCAAAATCCGCCTCGAATCTTCATTTCGCCGCCGATCTTAGCTCAGCCAGGGCTTTCATGTTGCCGGCAAGCGCCGGATATAGCTCTTTATATTGCTGAAAATATTGGGAGTAAAGTTGATAATTGCGTACATTGGGCTCAGAACGGTCATCAAAACTGACCCATTCTTTAATCACGGAATAATCCGCGAGGAGACCTGTTCCCACTCCCGCCAGCAAAGCGTCGCCCAACGGCGCTTCAATATTCCGGCGCGGGCTGATGATCGTCAACCCGGTAACATCGGCAAAGATCTGTTTCCATAGTTTCGATTTGGTCACGCCGCCGACAAGAATACATTGGTCCCCGTATTTTACCCCGGCGTCACTGGTCTCCATAATATGACGCAACGAATAAGCCACCGCTTCTAAAATGGCCCGGTAAACATGGGCCTTCGAATGGGATAAAGTCAAACCAAAGATCGTCCCCTGCGCATTGGTGTCCCAAATCGGACTCCGTTCACCCATAAAATAAGGTAAAACCAGCAGCCCGTCGCTGCCCGGCTTGATCCCGGCGGCCAAGTCGTCAAGAGCGGCATAGGCGCTTTTCGCTCCGTTTTCCTCCTTTTCCTTCTCCAATTCGGCAAAGTTATCCCGGAACCAACGGGGTAAAGCGCCGGCCGTCGAAGCTCCTCCGTAAGTATAATTCTTTGTCAAAGGTTCTTTAATATAAGGCATGGTCACCAAGGTCCGGTTGGTCGGAAACTTCTCGTGCACTACTCCCCAATTGATCGAAGTGCCGATTACGGCCACATGTTGGTTGGGCTCCAGCACGCCCGCGCTCAGCGTCGCAACAATGCAGTCAATACCGCCGCCCAGGACCGGAAGGCCGGAGGGCAGCCCCAATTGCTCACTGAAAATCCGGTTCAAGCCACCGATGACCGTTCTCGCCTCGACAATCCGCTCCGGCATCATGGTTTTGGGAATACCCAGATCCTTCATTAACTGCTCCGACCAGGTCCGGGCCGACAAATCAAAAATCCCGCCCAGATTGCCGGCGGAAGAATAATCGATGGCCACCTCGCCGGTGAGCTTATAAATCACATAAGCATTGGGCGGTAAAAATAATTTAATCCGCCTCCAATTTTCCGGTTCGTGTTTTTTGATCCATAAGATCTTCGTAAAACCGAAGTAAGGATCAAAGCCATTACCGGTGATCCCGAACAACCGGTCCAAGCCGATCCGCTCTTCCACCCAGCGGCTTTCTGCGGTCGCGCGCCGGTCCATCCAGATAATGCAAGGACGGACCGGATTCATCTTTTCATCACAGGGAACCCCGGTTCCGCCATATAAGCCACTGATGGCAATCCCCGCCACCGCGACGGGATTTACTTTTGATTTCAGTAAAACATCTTTAATCGTCTTTACTGTGGCGTCAACCCAGACCTCAGGCCATTGTTCAGCCCATAAAGCTTGGGGCGTCAACACTTGATATTCCACCAACGAAGAGGCCATGACCTTGCCGTTAAGATCAACCAGTACTGATTTGGCGCCCGAAGTGCCGATATCGGTTCCGATTAAATATTTCTCCACCATCCTTCTCCTCCTTTTCCGCTCCGTTATGGTAGTGCAACTGGCATCTTAGGCTGTCAAAAGCAGTCATCAAGAAAGTTCCCCAAGGGCCTTTTGGTATTCTTCTTCATTGGGCGGGGTCCCATGAAATTTAATCTGGTTTTCCATAAAGGAAACACCTTTCCCTTTAACGGTCCGGCAAAGAATGGCCGTGGGTTGACCGGTACTTTGCTTCGCCTTGTCAACCGCCGCCAGAATCTGAGGAAAGTCATGTCCGTCGATCTCGATGACATTCCAATTGAAGGAACGCCATTTTGCCGCCATTGGCGCCATGGACATCTCCCGGGCCGTCGGGCCATCGTTTTGCAAGCCGTTCAGATCTATAAAGGCCGTTATTTTGTCTAGTTTATAATGGGCGGCGGTCTTGGCCGCTTCCCAGATCTGTCCTTCGTTGGTCTCCCCGTCGCCAATGACGACAAAGACCCGGAAATCCTGCCCTTTGATGCGGCCGCCGAAAGCCATGCCGCAAGCCACGGACAAGCCGATCCCCAAGGAACCGGAGGACATGTCAATCCCGGGGGTTTTTTTCAAGTCGGGATGACCCTGGAGCTTTCCGTTGACACAACGGAATGACTCGGTCAAATATGCTTTGGGGAAGTATCCCACATCGGCAAGGACGGCATAAAGGGCCGGCGCACAATGGCCCTTCGAAAGGATAAAACGGTCTCTTCCTTCCCATTTGGGATTGGCCGGGTCAATCCGCATTGTCTTGTAATATAAGGCCACCAGAATTTCGACGATCGAGAAAGAACCGCCCAGATGCCCCGATTGCCGCCGGTAAACCATTTCAAGAATATCCCGTCGAATTTGTTGCGCTTTCTTTTGGAGTTGCAGCACTTCCCAGCCGTTGCTTTCCATCTTTCTACCTTCTTTCCTTCATAAAGATTTGCGAAGATTTGCGCAGCATAGCCTTTTCCGCGGCAGCAATAATGTGGGAAACCGTCAGACCATACTTTTGGAAAAGGTCTTCCGCATCTCCCGATTCGCCAAATTGATCATCAAGGGCCACCTGTTCAACGGGGACCGGATGCTTCCGGACCAAGAGCTCGGCCACGGCCCCGCCCAAGCCCCCGATCCGGGTGTGATCCTCAACCGTAACCATGCACCCGGTTTCTCGCGCCGCTTGCAATAGAACCTCCTCATCAAGGGGTTTCAGGCAATGCATATTGATGACCCGGGCTTCCACCTTTACCTTTTCTAACTCCTCCGCCGCCTGCAAAGCCTTTGCCACCATCGGACCACAGGCCACCAGCGTGACATCGTTACCGCTCCTGAGTAAGTCGGCTTTGCCGATGATAAACTCTTTTTCCTCCCGGTAGACAACCTCGGCCTCATCCCGGCCTAATCTTAAGTAAACAGGTCCCTTATGTTCGAGGGCGGCCTTTAATGCGGCCCTGGTTTCAAGCGCATCCGCCGCGACGAGAACTGTAAAATTGGGTAAAGCTCTCATCAGCGCCAGGTCTTCGATGGCCTGGTGGGTGGCTCCATCGGGGCCCACACAAATTCCGCCATGGGTAGCGACAATCTTTACATTAAGGTTGGGATAGGCGATGGCATTGCGGATCTGTTCAAAGGGTTTCTCCACCGCAAACATGGCAAAAGCGGCAGCAACCGGGATTAATCCGGTCGTCGCCAGCCCGGCGGCCACCCCGATCATATCAGCCTCACTGACCCCAACGCTAATATACCTTTCCGGAAAGGTCTGCTTAAAATCAACTATCCGCAGGGATTTGGCTAAATCCGGAGTAACGACGACCAGCGCGGGGTACTCTTGGCCCAGGGATAATAAGCTTTCTTTAAGAGCGTCGCGAAAAGATAATTTCATACTAAGTAGCAACCTCCAAATAAATTATTAAAGCCCCTTGAGCTCCGGGAAATAGAAAAGAAATGATTTGTCACTGTCCTGTTGGCGTTATATATGGTCACCTTCTCTCCGTCAAATTCCCCTAACTAGAGTCTTGTTTTCGTTTTTATAAAAACCGCTCCTTTTAAACTCAAATCTTATTAAACCTAATGGCCTCAGTGGTAATTTTTAAATTCTCCTGGTATTGCTGGCGCTTCTTCGCCAACAAACCCAAGTATAAACTCTCTAAAATTGCCTGCTCCGCCACCCGGCGGGCGATAATCTCTTTGCCAAGGGTCGTGTCGACGGTAGCCGTAAAAATAGTAATGTCACTAACTTTAGTTAATGGTGACTTCTCATATTTCGTAATGCTAATCGTCGTCGCTTTCCGTTCCTTGGCTAACCTCATCGCTTCCACAATCGTCCGGCTACGCCCCGAATGGGAGACGGCAAAGGCAACATCCTTGGGCTGAAGCAAACTGGCCATGGTCAGTTGAAGATCGGGATCGCTATGCACTTGGCTATTAATTCCCAAACGTTTAAATTTGATGTCGGCAAAATAACAAGGGATAATGGCGTCGCCCATCCCAAAAAAGACTACTCTGGAGGCGGATAATAAGGCGTTTAAAGCTTCTTCACAGTTCTGGGCATTAAGGGCCAACGTATCTTTCAACGTTTGAATATTAATCTGGAAGACCTTTTCCATTATCCCAACAAAGCTGTCATCCAGATTTACTTCCTCACCGGCCAAAGACAGTGGTTTAACACTGAGTTCCTTTGAAAGGTGAAGTTTAAGTTCGGAAAACCCTTCTAATCCCAACTTTTGGCAAAACCTCAAGACCGATGCCTGACTGCTCCCGGTGGCGTTCGCCAACTGGGCCAGGGTTAATTCCAAAACCATATCCGGTTTTTCCAACAGGAAGACAGCCACCTTCTTTTCGGATTTTGTCAAGGAAGGAAGGAGAAACCGTGTCTTTACTAAAGTCTCATGGGGGTTTTTGATCTCGCGCTCCGGGAAATCCGCCATCATTGCTCACCTCGATAAGAGGTTCGCTATCCGTTGAATAAAACCTCCAATTTTATAAAATTTTTTTGGAGTATTTTTTGAGCATGCATTAATTAATATCCGCGTCTAGCTCGATACCGGAAAACCTTTACTTGCTCAATTCCCATATTTACTCCATTTTTTTATCTTTTATTTGAAGTTTTTCGTAATAAACCAAGGTCCATAAAAAAGCACCGGCGGAACATTTGCCGCCGGATGATAAAACTGATGACGAGAGCAGAGAGAAAGAGGTAAAATAATACTTAGGGTATAAATAATGACAAAGATTAGAAAAGATGGTGTTTTCCATGGCAGAGAAAATAAAATATCCGGTTACCCCGGGGATTCGCTTTTTACGCGCCACAAAGGTCAGTTTCACGGAACATTTGTATAACTATGAGGAGAGGGGAGGGACGGAGGTCGCGGCGCGGGAATTAGGCCTCCCTGAACACGCGACTATCAAAACGTTGATTATGGAAGATGAAAATAAAAATCCCCTCATCATGTTGATGCATGGGGATTTAGAGGTTTCCACCAAGGAACTGGCCCGGCTCATCGGCGTTAAGACCATCCAACCTTGTGCACCGGCAACCGCCAATAAGCTCAGCGGGTATCTGGTCGGGGGAACGTCACCCTTTGGCACCCGGCGCCAGATGCCGGTGTATATGGAAGCGACCATTTTGGAGCTGCCGAAAGTCTACATCAATGGGGGTAAGCGCGGCTTCCTTGTGGGAATGGACCCGCAGGACCTGGTCAAACTGTTGGCTCCTAAACTGGTGAATGTCGGGATCCGGAAGCGGGGATAGGGGATTATGTCCTTTCAAGGATGGGACAGCGTTCAGGTGAAAACCAAAGACGGGTTAAAACCGGCCATCGCGCCGGTGATCATCTCGGCCAGCCGGGCTACGGATATCCCGGCCTTTTATAGCGATTGGTTGATGCGGAGGCTGGAGGCCGGTTATGTCAAATGGATTAACCCCTTCAACCGGCAGGCCCAATATGTATCCTTTGCGAAAACACGGGTTATAGTCTTTTGGACGAAAAACGCAAAGCCGCTGATCAAACACCTCCCCGTCCTTGACCGGATGGGAATCAATTACTACTTTACCTTCACCGTTAACGACTACGAAGCGGAAGGGTTGGAACCGAACCTGCCCAAACTTTCCGCAAGGATTCAAACCTTTCAACAGTTGGCAAAAACCATCGGCAAAAAGAAAATAATCTGGCGGTTTGACCCTTTAATCCTGGGCAAGGATTTAACCGTCGAACGATTACTCCAAAAAGTACAGCGCGTCGGGGAAGCGCTTCATCCTTTTACCGAAAAACTGGTGATCAGTTTTGCGGACATCTCTATTTACAAACGGGTTCAGCGTAACCTGATCAATGGCGGTTTTGCCGACTACCTCGAATTTGACCAGCCTAAAATGGAAGCAATCGCCGCCGGTCTTGCGGAAATCAACCGGGAGTGGGGCCTCCAGATTGCGACCTGTGGCGAAGAAATTGATCTTGCGGCTTACGGGATCACACAGAATAAATGTATCGATGCGCAAGTAATGATCGAGCTCTTCCCCCATGACCAAGACTTGATGAAGTTCCTTGGGGAAGAGCCCCCGCAACCAAGCTTATTCCCAGGTATAACAGAGAGCGGCCGGCGGTCAATCAACCTGAAAGACAGAGGTCAGCGCAGATCCTGCGGTTGTATTGCCAGTAAAGATATCGGACAGTACAACACCTGTATGCATCTTTGTAAATACTGCTACGCCAATTACTCGGAGGAGTTGGTGCGCAAAAACTATCGACAGAAAAGGGACATCAACGCGGAGGGCATTTTGCGGGACTTTAAAAATGATACCGCAGCCCCACCGTCGTGGCAAAGCCGTTGAGATAGAAGGGTTTGCCTTCGATCTTTTCCGCCCTGGTTCCGCCGCCCACACTTCCTAACTGGATAAAGTAGCTCAGGGGATGATTCTCATCCATAAAGAATTCAAAGCCGAAATGCCCGTAACCGCCGAATTTATTTTTCTCCGAAAACCGGTGATTGGGCACAATACACATGACTCCCCCCTCACCATACAAACGGACCAGGTCATTAACGACTGCGGCTACGCCAACCAGCCCCAGTTTATATATGGAATAAGGCATCCATTCATACTCGGTTTGGCCGGCGGGAATTCCGTCAAAATATGAGGTGTTCACCGAGAACCGCACCGCCACCCGGTCGTGTAAAAAGTAAGGACTGGTCATGCTCAGGCCAAAGCCAAAGTCACGGTGGAAATTATTCAAATTATAACCGAGGGCGAAATGGGTCTTACGCGACGCAGCGCCTTCCCCCGCCAAGACAACCGATGGCGCGGTAAAAATTAACAAGAGAGCCAAACCCATAGCCAACCTTTTCATTAAAAAACCTCCCTTTTTATCCCTTTATTTTTCCTTTTTCCGGGCTACTTCAAATTGCCTTCGAAACTTGTCGACTCACCCGGCTTTGATTATTTTTCGCCCGGTTCCAGCTGCCGGGAGCCGGCGTCAGCGACCACCTGAATGATCTGCTCCAATTGCTTCAGGTATTGCAGAAAGGCTTCCCGTCCTGATGGGGTCAGACGACAGATGGTTTTTGGTTTCCGCTTAACAAACCTCTTTTCCACTTGGATATAGCCGGCTTCTTCCAGGACCCGGAGATGGGCGCTGAGGTTACCGTCGGTTAAACTCAGATGTTTTTTGAGGGTTAAAAAATCACTATCCCCGATCGAAGTAAGGACGGTCATGATCCCTAGACGCGCTTTTGCCTGGAAGAGGTCATTGAGATTTTGGATCAGGCCGTCATGCATTTTTAATCACTTGTTTCCGCATTATGATGCCGGTGAGAATTAACCCTCCACCGCCGCCAACTGCCAGCCAGATTTCTTGGAAAGGAGAAGGGATCCACAGCCCTGTTCCCGCCGCCAGAATCAGCCAGCCACCAATCAGAATCAACGAACGTCCGGCAAAGATTCCCGCTAATATGTAGAGTAAACCAATGTGAAAAGGCCAGAAGACATTGATGACTTGGATATTATCGGTGATCCTCAATAATTGATTGAACAAAAGCGCAATATAGACAAATAAAATTAGCATTAACCAGCCGATTTTTTTGAGAAGCGGAGGCACGGGATCTTTCCTTATCCTGAAACCGATTACGGCGGAAAGAAGGGCGCCGACCGGAAAAATTGCCACCCATACCCCATAGTGCCACCAGAGGGACCCCACATAACCTGCGATCCAGAGAAGACCCCAGAGGAGAAAAAAAAGATAGCCATCGGCCGCCCGGAGCCGGGTCTGGACGATTAACTTCTGCAAATAGGCAATCTGGTCCAACGCTTCCTCCGTCTTCACTAGCCACACCTCCCTTATTAATTTAACTTTATGATACAAAGTACTTTGTGATTTGTCAAGGACTAATTTTACTGGATAGACCCGGGCTTTACCGGCCTGCTCCCTACGGGGACGTACATACAGTTCTTTTGGCATCTTTCCCTTCACAAAACCCTTTATTTTAGGCATAAATAACCCTCTCTGCGAAACAGAGAGGGTGGTGCTGCAGTGCTAGTTATGCTTCATACCAATGCAGGCGGTTAAACCGGAGATAACAGGTCTCTCCTTCCCGGAGGAGGCCTTGGCGGTACAGTTTTTGGACACGGATTTCCGTAGCGCCGATCATGACCCGGTAATCAATGACCTCCCCCAAAAAGGCCCGGCGTTTCACTACGCCTTTGACGCCGCCTTCGCCTTCACTGACAAAGGCGATCTCCGACGGGCGGCAGGCCAGCGTGGCTGAGGGCGCCTTAAAGCCGGCGGGAATTTCCCTGGTCAACACCCCCGCTTCCGGCGCGGATTCCACCACCGCGCCGCCCTCTTGCACCCGGACCGGAATAAAGTTGGAAAGGCCGACGAAGCCGAAGACGAACTTATTGGCCGGATGGTTATAAATCTTCATTGGGGCATCAACCTGCTGGACGACGCCATGGTCCATAATCATCATCCGGTCGGAGATGGCCATCGCCTCCGCCTGGTCGTGGGTGACAAAGACCACGGTGTAGTTGAATTTCCTTTGCAATTCTTTGATCTCGAAACGCATTTCTTCCCGTAACTTCGGATCCAGGTTGGACAAGGGCTCATCCAAAAGCATGACGGTGGGATTCAAGGCAATGGCCCGGGCGAGGGCAATCCGTTGCTGTTGCCCGCCGGACAACTCGTTGGGATAACTCTCCTTCACCTTGGTTAAGCCGGTATGCTGGAGGGCCTTATCCACCCGTTCCTTGATCTCCGCCTTGGGCAAACGCCGGTCCTTCAAGGGGAAGGCCACATTTTCATAGACGTTCAAATGGGGCCAGACCGCAAAGGCTTGGAAGACCATGGCAAAGTTCCGCTTGTTGGGGGGGATATAAATCTTCTTGACGCTGGAGGAGTAGATCTCCCCCCCAACGATCACTTCGCCTTCGTCCAGATCCTCAAAACCGGCCAGCATCCGTAGGGTGGTCGTCTTGCCGCAACCGGACGGTCCCAGCATGGAGAAGCATTCTCCCTGCTCGATCTTTAAGTTGAGATCATTAACCGCCGTGACTTTGCCAAATCTCTTGGTGACGTGCACGAGCTCAACCTGGGCCATCAGGCATTCCTCCTCTCCGCTTTACTGAGTCTCCGGATGATAATCTCACCGATGACGATAATGACCAGGGCAATCGAGGCCAACGCGGTAGCGTAGACCGTCTCGCCGTCTTCATGCAGGGCATAGATGGCCACCCCGATCGTCCGGGTCGTCGGCCCGTACAACAACACCGAAGTGGTGAGTTCCCGAAGGGCCGGGAAGAAGATCATGAAAAAGGCCGAAATCATTCCCGGTTTAATCAACGGCAAGACAATGTCTTTTAAGGCTTGCCAATGGCTGGCCCCGCACGCGCGGGAGGCTTCTTCCAAGGAGTCATGGACCTGCTCCAGCGAAGCGGAGGTCGACTTCAGGGCAAAGGCCATATAGCGGGCGATATAAGCCACAAAGATAATCCCCGCCGTATTGTACAGGTTGATGCCGAATTTCCCGCTCCAGGCCAGGATCACACCCAAGGCGATGACCGTCCCGGGCACCGAATAGGGCAGCATACCGAGGAACTCCAGGATAAATTTACCTTTCACCTTGGCTTTGACAATCACATAGGAGATCATGGTCCCGACCAGCATGGTCACCACGGCCGCGCCGACGGAAAGAATCACACTGTTCTTAATCGAATCCCTGGTCATCTTCCAGGTAAAGATGTATTTCAAGTTATCCAGGGTCATGTTGGTAAATTTCAGCGGCAGACCGTAGGTCTTCAACGCTCCGACCAGGAAGATGATGACCGTCGGCAGGAGAACCGTCACGGCAATATAGAGAATGCTCAGGACCAGCATGGGCACCCGCAAGCCCCGGAGTTTCAAGAGCATCGGGCGCATGCTCTTCCCGGCGATAATCTGGTAACGGCCCTTCTTTAAAACCAGGTTCTGCAGGTAGAGAATAAGGGCCGCCGCCAGAACCAGGAGCGAGGCCAGGACCGTCCCGGTCCGGATGGCGTTGAAGCTCCCACCGCTGGCATGGATCGCCTGGTAAATGAGGGTCGGAATATTATAGATCCCGGCATTCTGCCCCAAAACCGACGGCACCCCGAAGTGGGAAAGGGAGTACATCGCCACCAACAGCGCCCCGGCGACAAAACTCGGCGTAATCAGCGGGAACGTGATCTTCCGGGTAATGGTGAAAAGGTCAATCCCGGAAATGAGGGCGGACTCCTCCAGGGTCGGGTCCATCCGCTCCAGCGCCCCGCTGACCTGAATAAAGACAAAGGGGAAGAGATACATGGTCTCGACAATGATGATCCCGGTCATCGTATAGACATTAAAGGGGGCCTTCTCCAACCCCAAAAGATTCACCAGAAAGACGTTTAAATAACCGCCCCGTGGGGAACAGAGGATCTTCCAGGCAATCGCCCCGATAAAAGAGGGCAGCATGAACGGGACCACAAAGAGGAGTTTCATCAGATTTTTAAAGGGCAAATCGGTCCGGGTCACCAACCAGGCAAAAAAGACGCCCAAGACCGTGCTCAGGGCCGTCACCCCGGCCGCGATCACCACCGAATTCCAAAGGGCTTCGTAAGTTTGGGGTTGACTCAGGATCGTCACCACATCTTTTAAGTTAAACTTGCCTTCGGGGGTGGTAAACGCATTCCAGAAAATTAAGAGAATCGGAAAGGCCACGACCACCACGAGAATGGCGATGGAGACCAAAAGCACCAACTCGGCCACGCCAAACTTCTTTAAGCCGGACAAACCTTTTGCCAGCCGTGGAAACTTCACATTAATCCCTCCACTTCCGCCTCATGGGCAAAGGACTTCACGTGATGAAACTTGAGGAAGCAAGTTTCCCCCTCTTTAAACAGCAAATTGTTGCTAATCGCCTCGTGGGTATCTTGTTGCACCCGCAGATTCATCCCGCCCAAGTTTACACTGTAGTCAATGGTGGGCCCCAGGAAGGTTGCCCTTTGCACCCGGGCCCTTGTCCCCGTATCCTCCCGGGTCAACTCAATATCGGAAGGACGGCACGCGGCCAGGATTTTCCCGTCTTGGCCGGTCTGGGCCAGGAACTGCAAAGCCTTAACCTCCTCCTCCGTGCTTTCCAGCCAAACGCGGCCGTCCTGCTTGGCCAGGGGAATAAAGTTGGAAACCCCCATGAATTTGAAGACAAAGCTATCCGCCGGCTGCTCATAAATCTCTTCGGGGGTCCCCACCTGCCGGATCCGGCCGGCCGCATCCATAATGGCAATCCGGTCGGAGAGGGCCAGGGCCACTTCCTGGTCGTGGGTGACATAAAGGATGGTCACTCCGGTCTCCTTCTGCAACTCTTTAATCTCAAACCGCATCTCCTCCCGGAGTTTGGCGTCCAGGTTGTTCAAGGGCTCATCCAGCAGCAAAATCTGGGGTTTGGAGACCAACGCCCGGGCCAGGGCAATCCGTTGCTGCTGACCGCCGGAGAGTTGATAGGGAAGGCGTTCCTCCAGACCGGCCAATCCCACCTGGGCGATGGCTTTCCTCGTCCGCTCCCGGGCTTCTTCTTTCTCGACCTTCTGGATCTTCAGGGGATAGATCACATTTTCAAAAACGGTCATGTGGGGCCAGACCGCATAGTCCTGAAAGACCACCCCGATCTTCCGCTGCTCGGGAGGGAGGAAGACATTCTTCTCGGCACTGCTGACCAGGGTGGAGCCGATAAAAATCTCGCCCGCGTTGGGGCGCTCAAAACCGGCGATTAACCGGAGAACCACCGTCTTCCCGCAGCCGGACGGCCCCAAAAAGGTCAGACACTCCCCATCTTTGATGGTGATATTAAAGTTTTCGATTACTTTATGGCTGCCATAATGTTTACTGACGTCCACCAGCCTAACTTCAGCCATCATTAATCCCCGCCTTTGACATAGATTTCCTCCGTTATAAAAAAGTTGCACGTCCCTTTCCGCCGGTTGCACCAAAGGAACGTGCAACGACACCAGCCTTAACCCGACAGGCTATTATTTCGTCATGATCTTCGTAAACTGGTCGATGATGTTGGTCTTCTCGGCCATGACCCAATCGTAGTCAATGGGCATTGCCCGCCGGACCGCTTCCTCCGGTGCGACCAGGCCGACATTCTTCACGATCGGCACGTCCTCACGGATCGGGAGGGTTAGACTGTTGGCAATAATGGCTTGTCCTTCCGCGGAGAGCATGAAATCGATGAACTTCTTGGCCGCCTCTATGTTTTTCGAACCTTTCACAATCGCCGCCGGGCTGGGGATCACCAGGATTTTATCCAGGTAAGCAAAGCCTAAAGTGGCGCCCTTCTGGATCTTCCCGATGGTGATATAGTCCACCGCCAGGCAGGCTTTGAGGTCACCAAGCGCCGTATCGTCGACCACTTCCCCCGAGCCTTTCCCGATCTTGGCCCCGTTGGCCCGGAGTTTTTCAAAGTACTCCCAGCCAAGGTTTTGCACCATCGCGGCCACACTGACCATTGAGGTGCCGGAGAGGGCCGGGTTGGCGATGCCGAAACCATCGGCATAATCTTTGCCCAAAAGGTCATCCCAGGTTTTGGGCGGCGTTTTGATATAATTGGTATTATAGGCGATCCCCAGCGTTCCCAAGCGGATGGGGGTGAAATAGCCATCCGGGTCTTTCACCGGGCTCACAACTTTGGCGGCTTCCGGTGAGATGTATTTTTCCAGCATCCCCTCGCGCTTCAGTTGATAAAAATCGGGAATTTCACTGGTCCAGATCACGTCCACCATAATATTGCCCGCCTGGCGCTCGGTGGCAAGTTTCGCCATCAATTTGCCGGCGCCGGCCGAATAATAGTCAAATTGAATATTGGGGTATTTTTTCACAAAGGCATCGCGGATCTGCCCAATCAGCTGTTCCTTCATGGAAGTATAGACCATCAGTTTTTCCTTCTTGGCTTTCGGCGCGGCAAAGGTCAAAGGAACGCTGCTCACGATGATGAGCAAAACCAGGAAAAACATTAAAAGTCTTTTTTTCATTACCCGTTTCCTCCTATTTTTGGTAATCGTCATCATTTGGTCCAGTAGTCCGGGACATTCCCTTTTCCGGCATTCTCTTCTCCGTCATGCGGGTCGTCCTCGCCGGACGAGGTTTTACCAATTGATAAATCTCCCTCCTGTAAATCTCCCTCCTTCCTTACCGACCCCTCCGTACAGATTGTTGACTTGCTGTTGACTTGCTGTTGATTGTTGACTTGAGGGTCAAGCTCTTCTTCTGACCACCACGCGATTGGTCTTTCGGTTTTCTCTTCGCTTTGGATTATAGGCGATTTCTGACGGTACCGGCGTACTTTTTTACCTGTTTGCAACAAATCAGTACCTTAGTACTTACTGTTTTTTAACCCCGCGCAGAAATAACTTGCCATTATTTGTAATTACATGCACTTATTGCCATTATAAGGAAAATTAAAAGTGCCAGTGGCAACCGCACTGACACTTTCCAGGAAAACCAATTATTATGTTTGGGGTGGAGGTCCGGTGGTTAAACCGGCTTCAATCGCCTTTAAGGAAGCTTGAACCCGGTTCTCCACCTGCAGTTTGGTGTAGAGCGCACTAATATTATTTTTGACGGTCTGTTCGGCCAGGTGAAGCCGCTCGGCAATTTGGCGGTTGTCACAACCCTGCGCGATCAAGGTTAAAATCTGGATCTCCCGTTCGTTTAGCTTCTCTAACCAGGCAGGTTTTCCGGGAGCAACGGGGGTGGGCACGGCCGGGGACACGGCCGTAAACGCCGGAAAGACCCCTTTATAGACAGCCAGGGCCGAACAGAAGAAGAAAAGTTCCAAAGTGACAAAGAGCAACCAATAGATCGTCCGGAAGACGGAGAAAAAATGGGCTTTTCGGACAAGACCTTGGGCGATCGGAATCACGTTCAGCAAAAGCCAGTTGTTTTCGGCAAGGGGGTAATTAACCACCAGGACCGTGCTGCCGTGGGCTTGGGTAAAGAGACTGACCTCCGTTTTCAGCAGGTCATGGAGGCGGAAAGAACTTAGATCGGAAAAAAGAGAAGCGACTTTCGTCGCAATCTCCTCTTTAAAGGGGGAAGAAAGGATGGTCCCCTCCCCGTCGACCAGCAGATAATAATCGCTCTTCAGCTTGCCGTCCAAAGAATGTTCTTCTTTATAAAGATGATCATTGATCGAATAATCCAGATACTTCTCCTTGAGAAACAGCAAAAGCAGGCCGAGGGGCTCTCCGGAATACAGGTGATTGATCCGCCGGCCAAGGACTAAAAAGTAATCTTGATTCAGGTGTAAACGCAAAGGACCGAACCGGACAATTTGCCCACCGGCCGCCATGATCCGCTGATATTGAAGACTCTCCCGAAAGTTCCAGAGAAATTGGGTGGAAACCAACTCCCCCATGGTTAAGGCCTTCCGCTTTGGATTATTATGGTCAAAAAAGACCGCTTCCGCGAGGACCGGATCAAAAAAGGCATAGCCATCCATAAAATTGGAAAAGGACTGGTTATACTGGGAAACACCATAGGTTTCGGTAGCGGTAACATACTCCTGCAGCATGTTATTTAAGTCTTGATTGGCAATCAATTGAATTGAGATATTCTCGTAATCATCCATTTTCACCTGGAGATTGGCCGCAATCTGTTTCATCTCCGAGCGGGCATAAGCGGCAATCTTTTCCTGTTGCGGGATGATTTGCCGCTGCCCATAGATAAAGAAAACCGGAAGAAAAAGCACGGCAAGGACAAGGAAGAACAAAAGTTTAAGGCGGGCGAAAGGGGTGGTCGCCGCCGTCAAGCGCCAGAATTTGATTAACCTTTTTTCGATCCGCTGATAAAAATGGTAAAATTGCCTCGCCAATCCCTTTGACGCCATTCTTTTCCTCTTTTCCTAGCCCGATTTTCGCCGCATAGTTTAACAAATAATATTATACTTAATATTATACTACTCCTTCACTGTGATTCCTTCTCCCATGTTCAGACATTGCCGTTCTAACTTCTGCTTCCCGGCTTCACCAGGGGAATCCCTTGGCGGCAAAGAGGGCATTCTTCCGGGTCATAGGCTTCAATCTTTACCTGTAATAAACTCTTAAACAAGAGACCGTCAAAAGCAACCTGGCCACCGCTGCGGTCCACCAGCACCCCAACCCCCACCGGCTGGGCGCCGGCCGCTCTAACCAGAGCAAGCACTTCCCGGACCGAACCGCCGGTGGTGATCACATCCTCCACCACCAGGACTTTTTCCCCCGGTTTCAGGGTAAAGCCCCGGCGCAAAGTCATTTCCCCGTTTTGCCTCTCACTGAAAAGGGCCTTTACCCCCAAGGCTCGCCCGACTTCATGGGCGACGATGATCCCGCCCATGGCCGGTCCGGCCACCGTCTCCACGCCCAGACCGGTAAATTGCCCGGCCAAGGCTTGCCCCAAGACAGCCGCCAGCCGGGGATACTGCAAGACCCGGGCACACTGCATATACTGGGCGCTGTGTTTTCCAGAGGTTAGTAAGAAATGTCCTTGGAGCAGCGCTCCTGTCTCTTTAAAGATCGCCATTATTTCCTGGGGACTTTTCATCCCCGCTCCGGATTCCTCAAGCTTTTCCCACATTTACCTTCCCCCTTCCCTTTTTGCCCCGGTAAAAACTTCTTTATTTTCTCCTTTCCCTAAAAGGCTGTTCGCTGCTGGTCACTTTTACCTGGAAAATACATTAGCATCTCCACAGACTCTCCAAGGCCTGTCTCGGATCGGCGGCCCGCGTCACCGGGCGGCCGACGACCAGATAGGAACTGCCGGCCCGGAGGGCCTCCGCCGGGGTGACCACCCGAACTTGATCATTCTTCTCACTGCCGGGCGGACGAATGCCCGGCGTGACCAGAAGAAAATCCGGCCCAAGACTGCTCCGGAGGATGGCCGCCTCCTGGGCCGAAGCGACCACCCCGTCCAAACCGGCTTTTTTCGCCAGTTGGGCCAGGTTGACCACCTGAGCCCGGGCCGAACCTTGGACCCCCAACTCCCGCAGGTCTTCTTCGCCCAGACTGGTCAGGACGGTTACCCCAATCACTTTAATCCCGGCCTGGTGGCAGACCTCCGCCGCCCGCGCCATCATCTCATAACCACCGGCGCAGTGCAGGTCGACCATATCCACGCCCGCCGCGCATAACACCCGCAGGGTCCGTTCCACCGTTGTGGGAATATCATGCAGCTTCAGATCGAGAAAGAGTTTATACCCCATCCGCTTAAACTCCTCGATCAGGTTAAGTCCGGTTATGGCGTAAAGCTCCAGGCCTATTTTGAGCCAGCAGCCGGAGCCTTGTAACGCTTCCGCCAAAGCAAGGGCCTCCCGGCTGGAAGCCACATCCAAAGCCACGATCACTTTTTCGTTCAGCGGATTGGCCTGGTTCAGACCAGCCTCCATCAGCGTTTCCTCCTTTATCTATTTACTGTACAAGATCACCCCGCCAAAACTCCTCTCCCAAAGACACGGGTTGTTTATGGTGCGTTCTCTTCCCCGTCAACCGTCCGGTCACCATCCATTTGGGCCGGGCAATGGGCCTCCCCCCGTAAACCCTCTCTTACCGATGGGCCAGTCCCACGATCTCCCGGACCGCGCCGTATCCTTGCTCCCGGCAGTACGTTTCCAACCCCCGGAGAATCTCCAAGGGAGCCATGGGGTTGACAAAGTTAGCGGTCCCGACACCGACGGCGGCCGCACCGGCCAGCATAAACTCGACCGCATCCTGCCAAGAGCTGATCCCCCCCATGCCGATAATGGGCAGCTTAACCGCTTGGTAGACTTGATAGACCATCCGCACGGCCACCGGCAGCACCGCCGGGCCGGAGAGTCCGCCCATGATGTTGCCCAGCACCGGCCGGCCGGTTTTAAGATCAATCCGCATCCCCAAGAGGGTGTTAATCAACGAGATTATATCCGCCCCGCCGTTTTCCACCGCTTTGGCCATCACGACAATATCGGTAACATTGGGCGATAGTTTGGCGATGAGCGGAAGTCTCGTGTGGCGGCGGGTTATTTTCAAGACTTCCTCGGCGCTCCTGGGATCGGTCCCGAAGGCCAACCCGCCACCCTTAATATTGGGGCAGGAGATATTCACCTCCAAAGCGGCAATGCAGGAATCTTCCGGCATGGAAGCGGCCAGCAGCCTGTAATCATCCAAAGAAAAACCGGAGATGTTGACGATCACAGGGGTATTCAGCTTTTCCAGCTTAGGCAGGTGAGTGGCGAGAAAGGCTTCCAGGCCCGGATTCTCCAAACCTACGGCATTCAGCATCCCGGAGGGGGTCTCCGCCACCCGGGGCGCCGGATTGCCGCGGCGCGGCAAAGGCGTGATCCCCTTGACCGTAATCGCCCCCAACAGGGAGGGATCGTAAAAAGCCTTATATTCCTCGCCAAAGCCGTAGGTCCCCGAAGCGGTCAGCACCGGGTTTTTCAATTGCAAGCTGCCCAGGCGGGTGGTGAGGTCAATCTTGGTCAACCCAGACCACCTCCTTACCGTCAAAGACGGGGCCGTCCCGGCAGACCCGCTTTCGCGCCAGGGCGCCGTCGGCCGTCCGGACGGTGCAGGCACAGCCCAAACAAGCCCCCACCCCGCAGGCCATTCTCTCTTCCAATGATACTTCCACCGGCACCCCGGCGTGGAGAAGAAGCCCGGTCACCGCCTGCAACATCCCTTTGGGGCCGCAGGCGGCGGCCGCGATCACCCTTTGCCCGCCCCGGCCTCCACCGGCCACCGCGGCCATCCCCGCAACGTTTTGGGGGCCGGTCTCTCCCTTGCGGAACAATTCTGCGCTCAACTCGGCCCTTAGCAGATCAGTAACCATCCCGCGGTGTCCCATACTCCCGTCCAAAGTGGCGACGGCATAATCCATCCCCAGCGGGAAGAGGGTTGCCCGGCCGACGGTCTCGAGGAAGGACCGGTTTTCCCCGCCCCAGAGGACTTTCACCTTCACCCGGGACCGGTCCACCGCTGCGGCCAAGGCCAAAAGGGGAAAAAGGCCGATCCCCCCGGCCACCAGCAGCAGTTCTCCCGCCGCCGGCACGGTAAACCCTTTCCCCACCGGTCCAATCACACTTAAACTTTCCTCCGCCCTCACCCTGGTCAGCAACGCCGTCCCCCGGCCGGCCACCCGGTAAAAAAGGGTAACCTCCCCCTTGGCCCGGTCGCTCCCGGCGATACTAATGGGGCGGCGGAGCAGAGGATCGGTGGCCACCCCGACCTGCAGGTGGACAAACTGGCCGGGTTGGGCGGTGGCCGCCACCGCCCCTTTAAGGACAAGCCGGTAAAGGTCCGAACCCGGGGCCAGCGGCCTGTTTTCAATCACCGTTTCCCGGTGGAGCATTGTGATCACCTCTTTCCCCTTCTTTATCCGCCTTTCTTTGGCTGTTTATCTTGGCCCAATATCTACTTGGCATTGACCTGACTACTTGACCATAATGACTCCGGCCCTCCTTTAGAGGGCGAGCAAACTCGGCATGGTCTCTTCCAGCACCTGCAGCCAGGCCTCAGCCGTATCCAGACTGGTAAAGCAGGGGATACCCTGTTCCACGGCGGCCCGGCGGATAGCAAAACCGTCGCTGGCCGTCTTCCGGCCGTGGGTGGTCGTATTCACCACACACTGAATTCGTCCGTCCCGGATCTGGTCCCGGATCTCCGTTGACCCTGTATGCAATTTGGCCACGGTCGTCACCTCCAGACCGGCCTGGCGCAAAGCCGCCGCCGTCCCGGCGGTGGCGATGATCCGGAAACCCAGCGCATGGAATCGCCGGATCAGGGGAATCCCTTCGGCCTTATCCCGGTCGGCCAAGGTGGCCAGGAGCGTGCCGGAGGCCGACATCTGCAACCCGGCGGCAAGCAAGGCTTTATAGAGCGCTTTCCGGTACTGGTAATCCAGGCCCATGACCTCGCCGGTGGATTTCATCTCCGGCCCCAAGGAAGGCTCAACCCGGTGCAGCTTGGAGAAGGAGAAAACCGGCACTTTCACGGCCACTTTCTCCCCCGCCGGCGGTAAGCCGGGGGTGATCCCTAATTCAGGCAGGGGCTCCCCCAAAATTACCCGGGTGGCCAACTCCACAATGGGGATTCCCGTCACTTTGCTCAAAAACGGCACAGTCCGGCTGGCACGGGGGTTTACTTCAAGAACATAGACCTCATTTTGGTAGATGACATATTGGATATTGAGCAACCCTTTAACCCGCAAGCTCCGGGCGATGGCTTCCGTCAACCCGGTGATGGCCGCCTGTTGTTCCGCGGGGATCCGCCGGGGCGGATAGACCGTAATCGAATCGCCCGAATGAATACCGGCCCGTTCCAGATGTTCCATAATCCCGGGGAGATAAACCCGCTCCCCGTCGGCGACGGCGTCCACCTCCACTTCCTTCCCCAACAGGTATTGGTCGAGCCAGATTTGCTGGCCCGGGAATTCCTGCAAGGCTTGGGTTAACACCGTGCGGAGCTGCGGCTGATCGTAAACGATTTGCATGGCCCGGCCGCCCAGCACATAAGAGGGGCGAACCATCAACGGGTAGCCAATCACCCCGGCCAGCTTCTCCCCCTCCTCGAGGGTGGAGACACAACCACCCCGGGGCCGGCGGGCGCCGATGGCCTGTAACACCTGGTCAAAAAGGCCCCGTTCTTCAGCCCGGTCAATATCCTCCATGGCCGTCCCCAGAATCTTATACCCGCGCTGCGCCAACCCCTGACCCAGTCCGATCGCCGTCTGCCCGCCGAACTGGATGATCACCCCTTCCGGCTCCTCCTTATCCAGGACGGCACAGACCTCTTCCAGGGTTAAAGGCTCGAAATACAAGCGGTCGGCCGTGTCAAAATCGGTGGAGACCGTCTCCGGGTTGTTATTGATAATAATACTTTCCACCCCGGCCCGGCGCAAGGCCTTGACCGCATGGACCGAACAGTAGTCAAATTCAATCCCCTGGCCGATACGGATGGGACCGGAGCCAAGGACCACCACCTTCCGCCGGTCACTGACCTTCCTTTCCTGCTTTTCCTTAACTTCCTCCTCAGCATAACAGGAGTAAAAATAGGGACTGACGGCTTCACCCTGATCGGCGCCGGCGCCAACCGTCTTAAAGACCGGTTGCAGGCCGTGACGTTTCCGGAAAGTATAGACTTCCTCCTCGGTGGTCCGCCAGAGCCGGGCCACTTCCCGGTCGGCATAACCCATCTTTTTGGCTTGTTCCAGGGTCACCAGGTCGAAAGGGTTGGCTTCCAGTTCCGCTGCAAAAGCGACAATCCCTTTGATCTTCTCTAAAAAGAAGGGATTCCACCGGTTCAGTCCGGCTACCCGTTCTACACTCCACCCCCGGCGGAAGGCTTCGGCGATGATGAAGAGCTGATCATCTTCCGGCCGCCGGCACTTGTCCTCTATTTCCCGGTCGCTCAACCTCTTCAGCGCCGGCTCGCAAAGGCCAAAGGCCCTCAACTCCAGGGAGCGGACGGCTTTCAGCAAAGCGGTTTCCAGGTTATGCCCCAAGCCCATCACCTCCCCGGTGGCTTTCATCTGGGTGCCGAGGGTCCGGTCGGCATCGGAGAACTTGTCAAAGGGCCAGCGGGGGATCTTGACCGCCACGTAATCCAAGACCGGTTCAAAAAAGGCCGAGGCCTTCCCGGTCATGGGGTTCCTCAGCTCAGGCAGGGTATAGCCGACGGCAATTTTCGCCGCCACTTTAGCAATGGGATAGCCGGTAGCCTTGGAGGCCAGGGCGCTGGACCGGCTTAGCCGCGGATTAACCTCAATGACCACATATTCCAGCTTCTCCGGGTGCAAGGCAAACTGGACATTACAACCGCCTTCGATGCCCAAGGCTGCCACGATCTTCAGGGCCGAGCCCTTTAAGCATTCCAGTTCCTGGCCGGTCAGGGTCTGGCAGGGCGCCACGACAATACTGTCGCCGGTGTGAATGCCAACAGGGTCCATGTTTTCCATATGGCAGACGACAATACTGTTCCCGTCCCGGTCGCGTAAAACTTCAAACTCTATCTCCTTCCAACCGGCCACGCTTTTTTCCACCAGCACCTGCCCGATCATACTGGCCAGCAGGCCGTTTTGGACAATCCCTTTCAGTTCTTCAGCGTGATGGGCAATCCCGCCCCCGGTCCCCCCAAGGGTGAACGCGGGGCGGACGATGACGGGGTAGCCGATGGTTTCGGCAAAACTTAAGGCCTCCTCGACATTGCTCACAATCCGGCTCTCCGGTACCGGCTCGTTGATCATCTGCATCAGCCGGCGGAACTCCTCCCGGTCTTCGGCTTGCCTGATGCTCCGGAGCGGGGTGCCGAGGAGCGTAATCCCGCAGCGTTGTAAGACTCCGGTCCGGGCCAATTGAAAGGCCAGATTCAAGCTGGTCTGGCCGCCCATGGTCGGCAGTAACCCGTCCGGCCTTTCTTTCTCAATGATCCGGGTCAAAAACTCCAGGGTCAACGGTTCAATATACACCTGGTCGGCGCTTTCCCGGTCGGTCATGATCGTCGCCGGGTTGGAATTGACCAGGAGCGTCCCGATCCCCTCTTCCCTCAGGGCCCGGCAAGCCTGGGTACCGGCATAATCAAACTCGGCCGCCTGCCCGATGACGATGGGACCGGAACCGATCACCAACACCTTCTGCCAGTTGCCTTTTGGCATCTTCTTTCCTCCCTTCAACAGTCGCCGCAACCAGCGTGGAAAAGAGCGTCCCGGTCCGGCTGGACTTTACCCCACAGCCGGTCACCGGCTCCTCCTGATTACGGCAGCACCTTCCGGTCTTTAACAACCAGCTTGCCCCCGACCCAGACCATGACCGGAAAGCCTTGCAGTTCCTTACCGAGAAAAGGCGTATTATGGCTTTTCGATTCCCGGGTTTCCGCCGTAACCACTTCCCGCCACTCCGGGTCAAAAAGGACCAGGTCGGCCAGGGCCCCTTCCGCCAAGGTGCCGCCGGGCAGCCCAAACCGGCGGGCCGGGTTCACCGCCCAAAGCTCGATTAATCTCTCCGGTTTCAGCTTTCCTTTGGCCACCAATTCCTGCCAGACCGCGGCCAAAGCGGTTTCCAGCCCATTGATGCCGAAGGGCGCTTCGGCAAAGGGTTTCGCCTTCTCTTCCCAAGTATGGGGCGCATGGTCGGTGGCCAGTAGATCAATAGTCCCGTCCAGCAACCCTTCCAGGAGGGCCGCCTGATCCTCCCGGCTGGGCAGCGGAGGGTTTACTTTATAGGAAGTGCCGGTCAGCGGCACATCCTCGTCGGCAAAGATTAAATGATGGGGATTTACCTCGGCAGTAAGGTCAATCCCGGCTTCTTTGGCGGCCCTGATCACCCGGACACTTTCTTTCGTCGAAATATGGGCCAGATGAAGACGGCCTCCGGTCTCCTTGGCCAGCAGCGCATCCCGGGCCACCATCACACTCTCGGCGCTGGCCGGGATCCCCCTCAAACCCAGGCGGGCGCTGGTTTCACCCTTCCGTATCACCCCCGCCCCGGCCAAATTTTCATCTTCGCAATGGCTGATCACCGGACAACCGGTCAGCTTCGCATATTCCAAGGCCAGTCGCATCACCTCGGCGCTTTGGATCCCCTTGCCGTCGTCGGAGAAGGCCACCGCGCCACCGGCTTTCAGGTCCACCATCTCCGTCAGCTCCTGCCCGGCCAACCCCTTGGTTACCGCCGCCACCGGGTAGACCCGGGCTTTACCCGCCCGCTCCCCCTGGAGACGGACATACTCCACCAGGGCTCTGGTATCGATCACCGGCCGGGTGTTGGCCATCGCTAGAATGGAAGTAAAGCCGCCCCGCGCCGCCGCCCGCGCGCCGCTTTTGATCTCCTCTTTCTCCTCCTGTCCCGGTTCCCGCAGGTGCACATGGGCGTCGATCAAACCGGGAAAGAGATACTTTCCGGCCCCGTCCACCACGGATACCTCCGCCAGGTCGGAACAGCCCAAGAGCGCCAACACCGCCGCGGCGGTCAACTCTTCCCCCACCACCACTTTGACAATCCGGCCTCCCCGCACCAGCAGGCTGCCCCGGCCGGAGATCCGGTTCACCGGATCAAGCAGATGCGCATTTTTAATCCACAACACGGCTGGATCCTCCCCCCATCATTAAATAAATCAAAGCCATCCGGACCGCCACCCCGTTGGTCACCTGCTCCTCGATTACCGAACACGCGCTGTCCGCCAAGTCGCTGGCGATCTCTACCCCGCGGTTGATCGGCCCGGGGTGGAGGACAATCGTCTCTTTCACGGTTTTGCCGAGGCGCTCTTTGGTTAAGCCGTAGAGCCGGTGGTATTCGCGGACGGAAGGGAACAAACCCCGCGCTTGTCTTTCCAACTGCAAACGGAGGGCCATCACCGCATCGGCGCCGGGTAGTTCCCGGTCTAAATCATAGGAAGTCTTCACCCCCAAATAGCCCATTTCCGGAGGGAGCAGGGTCGGCGGCCCAACCAAGACCACCTCGGCGCCGAGTTTCTTCAAACCCAGCACATTACTGCGGGCCACCCGGGAGTGGAGGATATCCCCGACAATCACAATCTTCTTCCCGGCCAAGCCCCCCAGCTTCTCTTTGAGCGTAAAAAAATCCAGCAGCGCTTGGGTCGGATGGGCGTGCTCACCGTCACCGCCGTTGATGACACCCGCCTTGAGCTGCTGGGCCAAAAAAGCGGCCGCCCCGGAACCGGCGTGTCTGATCACCACCAGATCAATCTTCATCGCCTGCAGAGTCTTGGCAGTATCATATAGGCTTTCGCCCTTGTTGACACTACTTTGGGCCACCGAAAAAATAGTCACATCCGCCCCCAAAATTTTTGCGGCCGTTTCAAAGGAAGTCCGGGTCCGGGTGCTGTTCTCGTAAAACATCAGCGCCATAGACTTTCCCCGCAGGGTCGGCAGCTTTTTCAACGGCCGCGTTAAAAGATCTTTCATCGGCAGGGCGGTTTGTAAAACAAACTCAATCTCCGCCGCTGTTAAATCCTGAATGTCCAGTAAATTCCGGTGTCTCCACTCCATGGGCGAAACCTCCTTCCAAACTTGTGGGGTGTTCCGTAAGGGAACAATAGAAAAAAACCTCCTGGCCAAAGGCAGGAGGAATTGCAGCACAATCCAGCCGTCCCTTGGCTACCTCACGGGATAACCTTAAAGGGCTGTTCCGGTTCTAATCTTTCAATGCTCAATACTTATAAGTTGATAAATTAATATAGCGGTAAAGGGTTTATGGTTAACCAGCCGAATCCGACCTTTCCAAGCCACCCGGGTCTTCACCGGGTGAAAGAAGCGCTTACAAGCGGGCGACCGGCATAATCCCAATAAAGAAAGCTGCCGGCACGCGCAGGCAGCTTCAGATCCCTATACTCAAGGATAGAAAGATAGAAATATCTCTCCGTATTCTGCCTTACCTGCCTCACGGGACAAGATTTAAAGGCCTAACTTAATCTCTCAGTTATTCTAAACAAGCTACGGTTAAAAGTCAAGAAAATCTTCGTGAAAATGAAAATATCTTTCTGGCAACGTCATAAACTCATCTCAAACGCTATATGTTATGTTGGAATCCTTATTCGTTACAACGTAAACAGCTTTAATCAGCTTATGTTTATTTTATGTTTAGTTTTTGTTTAGAGGAGTTATTTAAAATAAATATATCAAATTTCATAAAGGAGGTTATCCGATGTCGATGAAGAAACGACTTTTCTTCAGCTTGCTGATTGGCTTATTTATTCTCACCTTACTGCTTACCGGTTGCGGTGGAAGTAAAACCGGAAAAGGCGGCGGAGATGATGATTTCCCGACCATCATTGATTTTAATGCTAAAGCTTATGAAGGTACGGCTTGGCGGTGCGCCGCGTCAGAGAACTATCCGGAAATTACCGTATATATCGACGAAATAGTCAATAAAGATGAGAACTATCATTATTATAGTGGTTCAGTGAAGTCCTCTGCTACCGGGACAATAAATATAACCGGGGAGGGTCTTTCCAGTTACATTGCTTTGACGGCGACTGAATTTTATGGAATGAGATTAATTACTTTTTTAGTTAGTGCAACTGGCGATGAGGGCGATCAGATCCAAATCAGTGGCGTTATTGATACAAGCAAGCCCAATACCGTAATAGTAGCGTATTTAGTATTTAACGACTACGAATACGATGATGAAACTAGTTCGGAGATTATCAAATTTACTAAGCTGTAAGTTAAAAGTTTTGAACCCTCTGCCATTAAAACTTCTTAAGCGTTAACGTTATCTTTTATGCTAACAGTAAAGAACCTATTAATTATTAAATGTTAGTTACCGGACTGAAAGGTAGTTGCTTACGGTAACTACCGCGTATCCCCCACCCCGGCAAGCCGGGGTGGGGGATATTGTAAACCCGGTAATTAATCCCCGCCTGAGCTGATAGAACAGCTCCCTCCCCTGAAAGAACCATCTTAAAACAAAGTTAATTATCCGCGAGTCTTCCGGAAAAGATAGAGCACGGATGGATTGGGGTAACCTTTCAACTGTTGCCCTCGGCAATCAGCTCCACGATGGTCTTGGGCGTGCCAGGGCCTCCCCTTACCCCTTCAAAGCGAAGATAGACCCCGTCGGCTTTTCTGTACCAATAATGGGCACTCCAGAATATCGAAAAAGCTACTTTAATCCGGACCGCTTCCACCTCCCGGTTATTGATGGTTACATCCTCGGTCTTTTGTTTAGTCGCCACCATCTTATAACACTTTATGTTGAACGGCTCAACGATCCAAAATTCGGTCTTCTCCGCTTCCGACCGGACGAAATCGGCGAGGGCGACTTCGAGCGATTGATACCACGGCAAGGAGTCAATCTTAAATTCCTTGGCGAACTCTTTACCCTTAAACCTTCCCTTGACGGTCAGCAGATTACCTTCCCTCTCCCCTACTAAATCCGTTCCCGCGCCCCGGTTTCTCAATTCCCAACGGAGCGTGGAATGATCTTGACGGCAAAGGATGTACTGATACTCGTTGTCATTCTCCGCTTCCACGGTGTAACCCGCCGGCGCGGGTTTTATGGTCCATTTATTCTCGATACTGGTCTTTCCGGTCGTTTCGCGGTAAACATAATTCTTTTCCGTCGCCAAAACCGGGAGACTAATTAACAAGGTAATAATCGACAATAGAAAAAAGGATCTTCTCATCATCAAACACCACCTTGTCCGACGGGCAATTCCGCCCTTTATTCGCTTCTTTCATCTCGGCGGCATCCCTTGATGACCAGACTTTTCGCCCTATTTTTTAGCCCCGACAAGTAGGGGAGGGTTATGATCCTTCTGGTTTTTGGGTAACTTAATCCCCCACTTGCTTCTGGATGGCAATTGTCGTTTTGTACGAGCCTAAGCCGAAGGCTTCATAGACATACGGCTGAACCGTCAAGCCCTCCTCCGGAAAGGGCAGGGAACCCTTAATTGGGAAGATATACCCGAATTCTTCCCCGACGAAGGCCGGTTCTTTGCCCAGGCGTTTCCGGTAGAAATCCGTAACCTGCTCGGGGGGATCATTACTGAAATAGACGTAAATATGGGACTCGTCACCCAGGGACATCCCGGCGGTCAGCTCCGGGCTGAAGACTGCTCCCGGGTAAATGGGGACCCCCA
>JAAYHY010000011.1 GCA_012735135.1 Bacillota bacterium
TCTTTGGTCATGGCCACATCCAATTCGATGATATAGCCTTTTTCAATGGCGTCTTCAAAGGCCGGCAGCGAATTTTCGGGGACGTTCTTGTTATCATCATGTAAGCCCCGGTGGGCGATTAACGTGTTTTGCAGCCAGGCTAAGTTGGCCGGGTCGCTCATTACTTCGACCGTTTTGGGCAGTCTAATAAAAGCATAGAGCCCTCCGGAGAAAACCACGAGGATAATACCGATTATCCCTAAAACCTTCAAATTCATTACGCAATCACCATCCTTTTATACCAGGTGGATTACTCTTCTTGTGTATACGGAAAGATCCGGTTGTCCACAACACAAATCCGTACGGACTTTCTTTACTCACCGGCGGGCGCTATAGTCCCGGTAAAGATGGTCAATGGAGCGGTCATAGGTTTTTTCGCCGGCCGGGGAAAAGAAACAACCGGGAACCTCACCATATTTCCGGTGATAGGCTACGCATTCACAGCACTTGCCCCGGCGGGAACAGGCGTAGGTGCAAGTACAGTTTGCTTTGGAATCACAGGCCATGCTCTCACCTCCTCTCGTTGTCAACCGGGGGCTTATTGCCATGACCGTAACAAAGGATTCCTTTTTTGTTCCCAAAATCCTTTGGCGGTAGCGAAAACGCAAAAGCAAAAAACGGACTTTTCCACGAAGCTTCTTGCGCCTTTTACCAAGCAAATGGTAAACTAAGTAGAGGGTATTGCCTGACCGGTTTTTCGGAAATCCCCCAATCGATGGTGATCTTATCTATTGGAAGTTGGGCGGGTTCGGCAGGCGCCAATCATTTATCAGAAAAGGAAGTGAAATAATGGAAAGGACATTGGTTTTGTTGAAGCCCGATGCGGTTGAACGCCGGTTGATCGGGCGGATTCTCGGGATTTATGAAGAAAAGGGATTGAAGATTACGGCCCTAAAAATGTTCAAACCGTCCCGGGAATTGGTTGAAGCCCATTATGTCGAACATAAAGACAAGCCTTTCTTTCACGAACTGGTTGCCTATCTGTCCGGGGGGATGGTCTGTGCTTTAATTATAGAGGGCGAAAATGTGGTGAGGACGGTACGGAAGATTAACGGCGCAACCGACCCGGCGGAAGCGGAGATGGGGAGTATCAGAGGACAATTTGCCCTCTCCAAGCAGGAAAATCTGGTCCATGCTTCCGATTCTCCGGAAAGTGCGGAACGGGAGATTAAGCTTTGGTTTCCCGAAGGCTAAACTGAACAGGCGATCTTTAAAACTGATCATTCGGCGGTGAGAATCTCTTTTATCTTTTCGGCCACTGTTTCCTGGAGCTCTTTTTCCATCTGCGGCCAGATGGGCAGGGAGAGCACTTCTTGGGCATACTGTTCGGCCACCCTTAAGCGAGGAGTAGTCCCGGCGTAGACCGGCAGTTTATGCAGGGGGACCGGGTAGTAGATCATGGTCCCGATTCCTGCCGCTTGGAGCTGACGGTGTAACTGCTCCCGCTTGCCGTTTGACACCCGGATGGTATATTGGTTATAGACATGTTTGGTATAGGGCGCCTCATAGGGGAGGACGATCTCCGGGGTATCCTTCAGCAGTTCGTTGTAATACTGGGCGGCCTCTCTCCGGCCGCTAATCCATTGATCAATATAGGGTAATTTAACGCTTAAAATGGCCGCTTGAAGCGCATCGAGCCGGGAGTTATAGCCGATCGTTTCGTTGTAGTAATTTTGCTTTGCCCCGTGCGCCCGTAAGGTCCGGGCCGTCTCCGCGATTTCATCATCGTCGGTCACAATTAAACCGCCGTCTCCATAGGCGCCCAGGATTTTGGTGGGATAGAAAGAAAAACAACCGACGTGGCCGATGGTTCCCAGCTTCTTTCCTTGATAATCACCGCCGAACGCTTGCGCCGTATCTTCGATCACCTTCAAATGGTGTTTTTCCGCCAGTTCCATCAATGGTTCCATGTTGGCGGCTTGACCATAGAGGTGAACCGGGAGGAGGCCTTTGGTGCGGGGAGTGACCGCTTGGGCTACTTCCTGCGGGTCAAGATTAAAGGTTCGCGGGTCGATATCAACAAAAACAGGGGTTGCTCCCACCAAGCTGATCGCCTCCGCGGTGGCGAAAAAGGTAAAGGCGGAGGTGATCACTTCATCACCGGGGGCGATCCCTGCCGCCCGGAGGCCGATCACTAACGCGTCGGTTCCCGAATTAACCCCGATGGCATGTTTTGTTCCCAAATAAGCAGCTATTTCCTTTTCGAAAGCGGCAACTTTAGGCCCCAAAATAAACTGGCCCGATTTGAGGATTTCTTCGATGGCGGCCGTCAGTTCACCCCATAGCCCCTCAGTCTCGGGTTTTAAATCAAGGATTGGAATCTTCATTCGTACCCCTCCTGGTACCAAGTAAAGCGCAGGATTTTACGTTAAATCCCCGTCTCGAACTTTGCCAACAATTCACTTGCCTGTTCAAGGATGCGGATTACTTCTAACCCGTTTCTCCCGTCGGAGATCGGTTTCTTTCTGGTCTCCACGCACGCTAAAAAATGCTCCAATTCCCTGGTCAGCGGCTCCCCGTCTCCCTTAAAGACCAGTTTTTCTCCATTATCTCTGTTTGTTAAGTCCCCATTGATCCCTTTGTCATGCAGAACTACGGTTTGTTGTAATTCATCGTAGACCAGCATCCCTTTGCTCCCGATAATGGTCAGACGACGCCTTTTTTCCGGCCATAACCACGAGTTATGGAGGTGGGCTCGGATCCCTTCCGGGAAAAGGAGATGGAGGTAGACATCATCTTCAACCCCCGGTTGAAGCGCCCGCTGGCCACAGATGGTTAACTCGATGGGCTTTTCGCCGATGAGATATAAAAGGACGGCCAGATCATGGACCCCTAGACTCCAGAGCACATTCTCCACGGCTTGCGCCCGGCCCAGATCCATACGTTCTTGATGGAGGCTGAAGATCTTGCCGAGAAGGCCGTCGGAGAGGTAATTTTTGACCCAATTCAGTGCGGACTGGTAGAGTAAGAGATGGCCCACCATCAGGATTCGGTCCCTTTCTTCCGCCAAGCGAACCAGGTCCTCTGCTTCCCGGCTACCAAGGGTCATCGGTTTCTCTAAAAAAACGTCCTTCCCCGCCAGCAGCGCGGCCTTCGCTATTTGGTAATGGGTATACGCCGGAGTGGCGATGGCGACCGCCTCAACCTCCGTCGTCAGCATGGTTTCATAGGTGTCATAAAAGGTTACTTGTGGGTAGATTTCCAGAAATTTTGCCCGTGTCGCCTCTATTGGTTCTGCAATTGCAGCTAAAGCGCCGAGCTTGTCCAAGGTCTTGATGAGGTTTTTTCCCCAATGACCTGCACCAATCACGCCAACTCTCATTCCATGCTGTCCTCTCCCAACTATTTTTACCTGCCGGGGAATGCTCCGGGGGTACCTATGCTATTCTCTTCATCTTGGCTAAATCCTTCAGATCCGGTAATTTTCCCTATCTCTTCCAGCCGGGGGCGGCTTCTCGGGGTGGGTTTTATTGTTTTTCTCCTTATTTGGCCAAAGTATTTTTTTGTTCAGAATATGTTTAGTCAAAGATGTTATAGTAAGTTACAAGCCTGAAAAGGGCGTTAAAATGGTGATAATTTGAGGAATTAAGGGGGGTTAAAATGAAAGCATCGCGGTGGATTTCGTTAATCACTTTTCTCCTTTGTGTCGTTCTTTTTGCCGGGTGTGGCGGCGGAAAGGGCGGAAACGGGGGCCTTACTTCGAACTATATTTTAAATTTGACGATCGAACCAAAAGCGGGAGGCCAGGTTTTACTAACTCCTTCCGGAGGAGAATACGGAAAAAATACCGAGGTGACGCTTACGCCCGTAGCCAACGAGGGATATGAATTTAGCGCCTGGGCCGGGCTAACGGGAATGAAGTAACGGCCAAATATGACCGGTGGACGATTACAATGAATGGTCATAAGCAAGTTACAGCCCTCTTTTCCGAATTGAAAAAAGATCAGGTGGCGGCGCCCATCGCCTCGCCGCTGGGCGGGATGGTAAGGGTTGGCACGGAGGTAACCCTGACCACGGTAACCGCCGGGGCGACGATCTATTATACGGTGGACGGTAGCCAACCGACAACAGGGAGCACTGTTTATAGCGAAGCGCAGAAACCGGTGGTTCCGGCAAACGGGATGAGCTTGAAAGCTTTTGCGGTGAAAGACGGGATGCTGCCCAGTAACATCGTGACTTTTGTTTATTCCACCTATGATGAAATGCCAGTAGAGCAGGCCGCCCTTCAGGTGGGTGGCGGGGACTTCCGGATGCGCCGGGCCCCGGCCGGGCTGACCTTTCCCTTTGGCATGTTTGATACAGAGACCACCATCGATTATGCGTATTGGATCGGAGAGACCGAGGTCACCTACGCATTATGGTCTGAAGTATATAACTGGGCAACTGCGGAAGCGCGGGGGGATAGCAGGTATTATTTTGCAAGATACGGACAGCCAGGCAACTATTATGACCCAGATCCGGACCCAATGCAGCCGGTCACCACAATAAGCTGGCGTGATGCCATAGTCTGGTGCAATGCGTTAACCGAGTACTATAACGCATAAAACGGAACCAATTGGGCTTGTGTCTATATAGACAGTGCAGGGAAGCCAATCCGCGATTCCCGCGATGCCAACGCCGGTGTTTGTGATCAGGCAACGGCCTCACCCACCGCTAACGGTTTCCGCCTGCCGGCGAGTAGGGAATGGGAACTGGCGGCGCGGTATATTGATGGGAGCGACTGGCTGCCCTGGAACCACGCCAGCGGCGATCTCTCCGGTTCTTGCTACCCGCCGGGAGATGTAACAACTACACAAATTGGGGATTATGTTTGGTATGCGGAGAATAGCGGGGGTAAAACCCACCCGGTGGGAACGAAGCAGAGTAATCCTTTTGGCCTTTTTGACATGAGCGGCAACGTTTGGGAAATATGCTTTGACCGGCACTGGAACGATGCGACTAGGCGGGTGGAACGCGGTGGCGGTATTTGGTCTCAGATCGAGGGATATTCTTTGCTCGTTAGCTATGAAAACTGGAT
This sequence comes from Bacillota bacterium, assembly GCA_012735135.1. Classification (GTDB taxonomy): domain Bacteria; phylum Bacillota; class UBA4882; order UBA10575; family UBA10575; genus Capillibacterium. The sequence goes on from JAAYHY010000011.1 coordinate 5,057, forward strand.
TGCCCCCGATGATGCTTCCGCTACCGATGGCTTCCGTCTTGCCAGGACTGATTAACCTTCTTGCAGGGTCTTGATGAGCAGTTCGGCGGTGGCCAAGTTGGTCGCCAATGGCACATTATGCACATCACAAACCCTGAGCAAGGCAGTGACGTCCGGCTCGTGGGGCTGGGCGGTTAGCGGGTCCCGCAAGAAAATGACCATCTCAATTTCATCGGCCGAAACCATGGCTCCGATCTGTTGGTCGCCGCCAAAGGGTCCCGACTGCATCCGCTGTACGGGGATTTTACACTCCTGTTCAATCAGGCGCCCGGTCGTTCCGGTGGCGACCAACTGGCACCGGGCGAAAAGATTTATGTTCCGTTTTACAAAATCGATGATCTGTTGTTTCTTTTGGTCATGGGCAATTAACGCTATTTTTTTCATGAACCATCGTCCTCCAGTCAATTATCTTTTTTACATCTCCCGGTCGTCGCTGGCGAATGATTATCTTGACCAGCATTTACCCAATCAGGGCAGAATGGTCTTCTCCGCGGTAGCGTGAGCGTCTATTTAATAAAGTTTCTCAGTTTAGCACTAAAAACCTTCATGTTACCCAATATAATAAATTTTCTCCCCCCCCGTTTTTAGGGGGGATTTCTATCTTTATTTTCCGAAAGCCGGCTGTGTTTAGGGGTTAAGATCGCCATATAATGCGGGGCATCCGCTGAAGTTTGATGGTAAGTTGGTGATCTGTAATCTTAATGCAGGAGATAGAGGGCAGGAGTGGAATTCTAAAGCTTAGTATTTAATTATCTTCTCTGACATGACTTCCTTTTAAGTACTGGTAAAAAAACTAATTAAAAAAGGAGTTGCGGTTTATGAATAAAGGAAGAGGAGTGGAGCTTGTGCAGGATGGGGAGGTGTGTGCGGAATAATCAAGCATAGACCTCCCAAAGGTGAGCATGGAGAAAACCTTAGGAGGTAATGAATTGGAGAGTAGGCAATTAAGGAAGGCGGTTTAGGCGCTGGCCGGCTGGAAAGTTATCAGAAACTACAAAAAGAAGCCAAATATGATGGCTTAAATGCCAAACAAATTGAGAGAGAAAAGATCAACGCAATGTTCAAGGGTTTCGGCGGTATGAAAAACGCCCGGAGGTATATTAAAGAGAAAACAAGGAAATAACCACCCGTTATAACCAGTCGCGGAAATAAACAAATTAATATTTCAAAAAAGAAAAGAGGTAAGCAAAAGATGAGTGTTTTCGAGATCTTGATGTTGGTATGTTTTGGCGCCGCATGGCCAGTTTCGATCTATAAATCCTGGACCTCTAAGAATGCAGCAGGAAAAAGTGTTTTATTTTTATATGCGATCCTTATTGGGTATATCTCCGGGGTTTTACACAAGATCTTCTTCGCCTTTGATGGAGTGATCTATCTGTATATCCTGAACGGGTTAATGGTTACCACCGATATTATCTTATACTATCGAAACGTCCGGTTGGACAAAGAAAAAGATCAAGGAAGAAAAGAAGGAAGGTAGTCGATGAATAGAAAATATATAGAATTAATCCTAAGTAAAGTAAAAGGAGCATTCCTGTATTGAAATCAAATGAACTTTGAAAAGACGAGTACCTCCTGTTAGAATACTGGGTGTAAGCAAGTTTACCCCTTACAAAATAAGACTAACAGAGGAGGTACTCAATATGAA
>JAAYHY010000103.1 GCA_012735135.1 Bacillota bacterium
GTGATGAACTGATCCAAGTTTCCACTAAGGATATCCTGGAGAAAACCTACGGGAAATACGATAAAAGCAAGGAATTCTTTAAACACCACCCCCAGGATTTGGCCCATCAAACCTTTAATGCCAACGCGATTAAAGAGATCTTAGCCCGGAAAGAAGAGCAGGATATTCTCCTATGCCCGATGGGGAATTATCAACAACCCATCGCTCAGGCCGTTAACCTAATGACTGTTGAATCGGGGATCGGTTATACGGGTGTTTTTTCCCAATTTAAGGTTTTCGAGTCTTATGCTTGGATGCATTATGTCTATGGGCTTTTAAAACAGGATGACGGTGGTTGGTATGATGCGGTGATTCCCAACTATTTTGATGTTGCTGATTTTCCTTTTGAAGAGAAAAAAGATGATTACTTGCTATATTTCGGCAGAATTATCTGGCGCAAAGGGGTGCAAGTCGCTTCCGATGTAGCGAAAGCCACTGGAAATCTGTTGTATGTCGTCGGCCAGGGTTCGCTGGATAATCCCCAGGAAGGCTTGGCGTTAAGTGGCGAAAAGCATATTCGGTACCGGCCGGCGGTTGGCCCGAAAGAAAGGGCAAAGTTGCTGGGAAAGGCAAAAGCCGTTTTAATGCCCACCTTTTATTTGGAACCTTTCGGCGGAGTTAATGTGGAGGCGCAACTTTGCGGCACACCAGTGATCACCAGCGACTGGGGGGCTTTCCCGGAAACGGTCCTCCATGGTATTACCGGATACCGCTGCCGGGTTTTTGAGGAATTTTGCTGGGCGGTAAAGAATATCCACCGGATCCGGCCGGCCGCCTGCCGGGCGTGGGCGGAGAAAAACTACTCTCTGGAAAGAGTAGGGCAGATGTATGAAGAATACTTCCAGCGGGTGCACCGGATCTTTGGCTGGGGCTGGTACGAAGCCAATGATGAACGGCGGGAACTGGCTTGGCTGGAACGCTATTATCCGCGACAGGAAACGGAGGAGAAGCCTCCGGAGCCGGTTATAAAGAACAGGAGTTCTAAAGCCGGTAAGGAACCTGAAAAAGTTTCTAATGATAATTCCGAATTCTAGTTTACGGTATAATTTCTCAGAAGTTACTATAGAAACGAAAAGTAAAAAAATAAAGCACCTCAAAACTCAATCAGTAGAACCGGTCAATCAGGGAAATCCTTATAATATATTACACTAATAAAACGTCCGTTTAAGGACGTTTTTTCTTTATGTGGTAATGTTTGTTTATATAGAGGTTTCCTTTTTTCGAAATATTATTTGTTCTTCAAACCGAACTCCATTTTTCCCTAAGACAAATCTAGCCTTTGCATTTTTTCTCCCGTTTCGATATTCCAGATCACGATTGCCCCTTCGTCAATCACCGCGATGGTTGGGGTTTTCGCTTCATTCTTCGGTAAAGCGGGGCTGCCGGGGTTAAGGTAAATCAGCCCGTTTTCTTTTTTGATGCCGGGTAAATGTGTATGGCCGGAGATGATGAGATTATAACAGGTCTTTGTTTTAGCCGGTAACATGTTTTGGTGGCCATGATGGACAAGAATCCGCCAATGCGCGGTGATGACATGGGCATAGGGGGCTTCGATGGGGTGCTCAAGGATCATCTGGTCAACTTCGGCATCGCAATTTCCCCGGACGAAAACCACGGGCTTCTCCAGCGCATTGAAGGTTGCACATAATTCATCCGGCTTATATTCGTCGGGTAAAGGGTTCCGCGGTCCGTGGTAGAGGAGATCTCCGCAGTGGATAATTAAGTCGGTCTGGTGTAGGTACTTGGCATAGGCCTTCCGCCAAGCGCTGACTGAACCATGGGTATCACTGATGACGCCGATCCGCATTGAAACCACTCCTTTGCTTTTGTACGCCGGACTTTTTTTAGCATTGCCAACTTATCCGGAACTATTGATCCGTCTTTTTGCTTGCACTACCGGTCGGGCATGGTTTTTATCCTTATATGTTTCTCGAAAGAGCCCTCCTTTCCTTTACCGGCAGGCGCTGTTGGTTTAAACTTCATCAGATCTTAACCCGGCCCGGCCATGGACCCCTACCGGGTCAGGTTGACAAGTTCCGGAAGTTGCAGGAAAATAAGGGGGATAGACTTTAACTATCTTCGCCATCAACAGAAAGGAAGGATCTGGAATGTCAAAACCGATGAACAGAGAAGAAGCATTAGCGCTCTTTAAAAAGTATAACCAGGATGAAAGTTTGCTCCGGCATGCGCTGGCGGTCGAAGCGGTGATGCGTCATTTTGCCGCCCTTTTCGGTGAGGATGAGGAGAAATGGGGCATCATCGGTTTAATCCATGACCTGGATTACGAGCGTTATCCCAACCAGCACTGCATCAAAGTAAAAGAGATCTTGACCGCCGAGGGTTGGCCGGAGGATTATATTCACGCCGTGCAAAGCCATGGCTGGGGGATCTGTTCCGATGTGGAGCCGGTCGAACCGATGGAAAAGGTGCTCTACACCATTGATGAGTTAACCGGCTTGATTATGGCGGCCGCTTTGGTCCGGCCAAGTAAGAGTCTGTTGGACCTGGAAGTTAAATCGGTCAAGAAAAAATGGAAGGATAAAGCTTTTGCCGCCGGGGTTAACCGTGAGGTGATCCAAAAGGGAGCGGAGCGCCTGGGGATGGAGCTTGATGAGATCATCAAAGAGACTATTGCCGGGATGCGGGAGGTCGCCGCGGAGATCGGACTCCAGGGCAATTTGTGAGGATGGTAGAAAGGAAGAGAACCTTGGCCGGAGGGGCCAAGGTTCTTTCTTGCTCAGTTTGTTCTGAAAAGTCTTCGCTTACATGATCAGAACCTACATGATCAAAACCGTCATCGGTTATTTATTACATAAATAACCGGCGAACTGCTGGGAATTTTCCGGAAAAGCTTGCCGGTTTCATCCGCCGGGTGTTATTCTTTATTATGTGAGGATATGGTTTATATTGAGCTTTTGATGGAATCAGCAAAAGCCAATTGGAATTATTAGCGTTAGCATCATCCCGGTGTGAACCGGTTACAAAGGGAAAGAATTTAGCGGGAGGGGGAAGCATGAGTTTCAAGCTAAAACAGGGTTTCTTAGTGGGAGCGGCGACGGCGGCAACCCAGATCGAAGGCGGTGAATTGGGTCACAACTGGAATGACTGGTACCGTCAAGGGCGGATTAAAGATGGTTCCGATCCGGCCCGGGCCAATGACCATTACCACCGCTGGCGGGAAGATGCGGACTTGATGGCGGCCTTAGGCCTCCAAGTCTACCGGTTCGGGATTGAATGGGCCCGGATCTGTCCCGCCCCCGGGCAGGTGGATGAAGCCGCCATCGCCCATTACCGGGAAGAGATGGATTACCTCCGGGGGAAAGGCATCAAGTTACTCCTGACGATTCACCATTTTAACAACCCCATGTGGTTTGAGGAAAAAGGCGGTTTTTTAAAAAGGGAGAACTTCCAATATTTCTTCGACTTTACGGAGCTTGTTGTCCGTTCTTTTGGCGATCTGGTTGCCGAGTATATCACCATCAATGAGCCTAATGTCTACGCCACTAACTCTTATTATTTTGGGATCTGTCCCCCCGGATAAAAGTCCTTTTCGAAGGCGCTCACCGTCATGCCCATCTGGCCTATTGCCATCTCCGGGCTTATGAAC
>JAAYHY010000104.1 GCA_012735135.1 Bacillota bacterium
CAATCACATCCCCTTCTCTGGCGCCCGGTAAAAGTAGCACCAACATAGGTACAACCGAACCATTCTCCAACTCCACCAGGGCGTAATCGCCCTCAAAGCGGTCGATAATCACCCGCACTTTAACTACCCCCTTCCCGATACTGATTATAGCTTTTCCATTAAAGTAGATTCAATCAAATAAAAAATCCCGATCCGTGTTTGCTTCTTATTAACATATTCGTCACAGCGCTTCAACAGATTTTGGCAACTTTATTCCAGGTGTTCCGCTAACATAATAATATAATAATATAATAAGAGATTTTTCTTGTGGAAGTTAGAAAGAGAAATAAGGACGTTTGTCCTCCCAAAACAAGGTTAGACAAAATTCGGAGACTCCTGTAAGCTATAAATGAAACAGGAGAAACCGACAAACTGAGGAGGACAATGCAATTGGAAAAAGAAATACAAGAACGGATAGAAGCAAAAACTAGAGACAGCCTGCTTTATGAGACACTTGTCGTGTACACCATGAGAGGTCAAACAATAGAGCGTGTTTTTGCGGGATGCCAAAGAGAAGCATTTTATGCGGTATACAAATTTAAGAGGCTTGGAAAGGCTGAAGATGAAAGTTTTGCTTACTTATTCATGCATGAACCTGAAAAAACTGGCAAAATGGAGGAAATAACCCTTTGCTTTCTTCATTTATCCGTTATTTTTTCCGAATTATGACTGTAAATTTTGAAACGGCGGTTTTAGCTTCTTACTAAAACCGCCGTTTGTCTACAGTCTGAAATACCGAACACTTTTGTTCGGTATTTCAGACTAACTAGTGGTTAACTAGGGACTTATATTCCTTGGGCGAACAGCCCACATACTTTTTGAAGACATAATTGAAATATTTATACTCACCGATCCCACATAAGAACCCAATTTCAGAAATGGCTAGTTTATCCTCTTGGAGTAGGGCGATGGCCTTCTGGATGCGGTACCGATTCAGGTATTCGATCACCGTGGTGCCCAACGCCTTTTGAAACCGCTGGTTTATATACCGTTCGGAATAATGGACATGCTCAGCAAGATCCGAAAGGGTGATTTTTTGGCTGTAATGGTCGGTAATAAAATCTAAAATCGACGTGACCAAAGGATCGTCCGGTTCTTCCAGTTTTAAATTGCTCAGTAGGGAAAGATTCTTAAGCTCCGCTCTACTTTGATTTTCTTGCCGCAAGAGGCGGATGTTTTTACATTCCAGCGCCGCCCGGTCCAGCGCTTCGAGGATTTCTTCCTGATTCAGCGGTTTCAGAATATAGTCGGAGACCCCGATGCGAATAGCCTCTCTGGCGTATTCAAATTCAGAATAGCCGGTCAAAAGAATGGCTACGTAATCATACTGGTATTTTGTTTCCATGATCATCTCCAGCCCGTTCATCACCGGCATTTCGATATCGGTAATGACGATATCCGGGTTTAAGGTTTGAATCAGCTCCTTTCCTTCAACACCGTTGCGGGCCTCCCCCACCACGACATAGCCGTGTTCTTCCCAAGGCACTGAATAGCGGATGCCTTTTCTGATAATATCCTCGTCTTCTACCAACACCACACTATACATCTTTTTTCCCCCTACAGAGCAGCTTTGCCGTGACCGTAAAAGATTTCCCCTCTTCGCTGTCGATGAAAAGCCCACACTCATTCCCATATTTCAAGATCAGCCGACGGGAGATGTTCTGTAAACCGTTGTGCTCCGTTTTAATCCCTTCGGAAACAATCATCCGCCGCAAGGTGGCCAATCTCTCCGCAGAAACCCCCGGACCGTCGTCTTTCACCTGCAAAAACAGATATCCACCCGCCAGCCAGCCCTTAATCTCAATCGAGAGCTCCATTTTTTTCTGGAATCCGTACTTAATACTGTTTTCAATCAAAGGTTGCAACAAAGGTTTTGGAATTGTGCAGCGGCCGCACTCGGGGGCGATTTCCACCCTAACCTTGAAACGCTCGCCAAATCTGGTTTTTTGAATAAAGAGGTAATCTTCGATATACTCCATATCCTCGGCGAGCGCGACATCCCCCTTGGTGTTGTTGATGCTATAGCGGAGAATGTGGGTAAACCTTTCCAACAGATACATAGCTTTTTTTGGTTCCTCAAGGATTAGGTATTTGTTATTGTCCAAAGTATTGTAAATGAAATGAGGATTAATCTGCATCTGTAAGTTGCGCATTTCAATCATGCTATTCAGTCTAATCAAATCGGTATTGCGCGTGTTTAGATCATTGATACTTTTCACCATTTTATTAATCTGGGTCCCGATCTCTTCAAACTCGTCGCCGGTATTAAGCTGGATGATATGCTCATTATCTTCGTACCGGAGAATACGAATCTCTTTCACCAGAGCATCGACGGATTTCGCATTCTTTTCGGCCATCATCTGCGCCAACTTCCTAAACATCACCAGCCAAATGTAGCCAAGCAAAACAATGGTGATCAAACCGATAATAATGTATAGCGAGTTCCGCGGGGAGTAGACCAGTGAATAAAGGATGGCATTTTTATCGGTCAGGATTCGTGTTCCAATCCGGTACCGGTTATTTTGAACGGTAATAAAGCGCCGTGTAGGGTCCATCTTGTATTTGTTCGTGTTCCGTTCGGGGAGAAAGGCGTTTTTTGTATGGTAGATGATGGCGCCATCCAGATTTGTAATGATACAGTCATACTGATATTCGGAGAAAAGACTACCCCAGTCGTTCCCATTCAGATAAACCGTGACAAACCCGACCAATTCCCCCTTTTGGTAAAGGGGTTTGGCATAAACGCACTCCGAGCGGTCTCCGGAAAAATAATAGACCGTACTATAAATTGGCGTACCGGCCTTTAAAGCGTTGTCAGCCACGATTTTGTTAAATTCCGTCCGGTGTAAATTCAATGCCTCCTCACTGAAGCTGGTGTGGATGATCTCCCGCTGCCGGTTCATTAAAATGATATTAAGCCGTACCGGGCTGGTGTAGTTATACTTACTTAATGAGTACTGCACTTCTTTACCGTTAGTAACACCGGTAATCCGGCGGACAAAAAGATCTTGGTTCTCCCGATCTTCCAGATAAGCAGTGACATCTGCATAGACCTCGTCAAAGCGGCGGTTTAAAAAATTAAGATGCCCTTCCACACTGAAGTTCTGTTCCAAATAGTTCAACCTGAAAATGGGAATGCAGAACAAGAGACAACCAATGATCACTAAAAAAATGATCCTTTTTAGCGCCTGTTCTTCTAAATGCTTTTTAAATCGGCTCGTTGGTTTTTTATCCATTAATACATCCCACCGTAGTACCCATGTCAACTAGCCTTTTAAATTGATACAAATTATTTCAGATTCGTCATTATTATAACACGATCGCTTCTCTGATCTCTATTCAACATGGACATTACGGTACAGGTAGATAGAGGTAATTCTAAAACTCTCCTGTTGTAGAAGGCGGCTAGGCCAGCATGATTATCTTACCCTTGACTTAAAATACCTTGCCTACAAACGCAAAGACGGGTTCCATCCCTTCTTCCGTAAAGGCCAGATCCAAACAGATGTCAAACAAGGGAGTATTATAAAGGATACCCGTGCCCACACTTTTTTGGAGGGCAAAGTCGGCCTGGTCATTATAAACCGTACCGAGGTCGGTAAAGATTCTCCACTGCAGCGCTCCTAAAAATGGTTTCCGGGAACGGTGAAAAAGATTAAAACTCCTTTCTAAACAGAGCAGGACGAGGTTAACCCCTTCCCGGTCATCAGAACCGTACCCCCGCACCAGGTTATTAAAATGCATGTTTATTTCCCGGCCCTGATTGATATGGCCTAAAAAGAGCAGGCCACGGTAGTTATGATAACGCAACGGCAGCCTTAGCCTGTAGACTTGGTAGTTTTCTTTTTCCACGGTACCGAAGGTAGCACTGAAACTGTAACTAAGGTTTTTCCCCCAATCGTCATAGAGATGACTCGCGGCAAAAACTGTGGCCAGTTGGGTATTGACCGGTTCTTTCATTTTGTCGCCACGTCCGATTTCCCCGGCGAAAAGCGCCAGATTAAAATAGCTACCCAAACCGTTATCGTAGGTAAACTGGGTCTTAAGACCATCCTGATAGTGGTAGCCCGGGTGGAGTGAGTTGCTTTCCCGAAAATAACCTAGTTCAGCCCAGGTGGGTAGGGTAAATGTATATTTTGCCGACAGATTGTAATAGAAAAGATCATAGGATAAATCATAAGAACCACTGAGATTGGGCGAAAATTGTCTGTATTTAGCAGTCACGCCGGCGCCTAGCACCACTTCATTAAAAGGAAGAATTGGGTAGAAACTTACCTGAAAAGGTTTTTCCACTTGGGCCAGGATCTTGGCCAACTCGGCTTTGGCCGCCTCGTTCTTTTCGTAGATGGAAAGGAATTCGTTCAAGGCGGACAACGCTTTTTCCCTTTGTCCATCAAGGAGGTAGGCCCTTCCTAGGCGGCAGGCGGTAAGGGAATCCTGTTCTTCGTCTCCGAAGGAAGGCAGGTTCTCCAAAATTTTAATCGCTTTTTTCGGATGGTGGCCTAATAAATAGGGGGCTTGAATTAGATACTCGGCCATGAATCCCTGGGCATTGTAATTATCCGGATCCGAAATTAATGTCTCCTCCAGTAAAAGATAGGCCTGGGGGAGGTAGGCAAACTCGTAAATAAAGCCGCGACCAGAGGGTCTTTCTAGAATCTCTTCAGCAAGTAACTGATGGTTCTCAATTTCACCCGCCAAGACTTGAACCCGACAAGTTAGGACCAAGGTTAGAAATAGAAGAATAAAAACCCTTTTTTTCATAATATTTGACCTCCTTTACCTAGAAAACGCCTTCGAAGCTTGTCGACTCACCCGGCTTTAATTTCCATCCCTTCTTGTGCTGGCAGAAGCCGGCGTGGGCAACTACTTATATGTTTTGTCCCTTTCGCTTTCAATAAGGGCCCCCCAATCCTCTTTACTCACCTTTTTAGCCCACTGTAACTCGAGAATTTGCCCGTTTGGATAATAGGAACCCACATCATTAAAATCTTCAATCTTCACGATCTTACAGGTATCATCATTGGCAATCCAGATGTAAAAATCTTTCCCGAACATCGCCGCGAGCAACCCTTTACCGGTAAATTTATATTTCTGGCAGCCCACCCCGTTGACGCTCTCTTGACCAAGGTCCTCTCCGGCAAGATCACAATAAAGACCGTAGCGGTAGTAACCTACCTCAAATTTCTTTTGTTTTTGATTTAAAAATTTCATCCCCAAGGCAAGTTCGGTTGTTCTTTCAAAGGTGGGAAGCCTTTTAAACTTTATTTGCTCGACATAGCTATTGATTGCCCCTTTTTTATCCCTGGACTTGCCTTCGCATTGCCAGTAATAATCATAAAAATTATCAACCGTTCGGCGGTGACTGATCGTATAATTGGGCGGGACATTTTCAACCGGATTCAAACATCTTATCTCCCTGCGCTTTGGCATAAAATAACGCCAGTCATATTCATAAAGATAATGATAGACCACTGTGGGGTTTTTATAGGTAAAAAGGGTTTCAACTACATCTTCCGCGCTTATGTAAATGTAGTAGTCGCATATTCCACCCGTCTCATCCCCCACGCCGGCACTAGTGTAGTAATACAAGGTACCAACGGCTATTTTATTCCGGTCAAAAACAAACAGATCCAAACTGTCACGGGCATCCACCGTTGAGCCTATCGCCAAAATCAATAAAAAAAGAAACAAGGTTACTTTCTTCATCTTTATCACCTCCAGTAAAAATTAGGGAAGATTGAGAAGAACAGCTTGTTTTCCCACATTTTACTACGGACAGTTCCTTTTGTCAAATTATTCTGACATCTTGGGTGGTCACTCGCGATGCAAGACTGAGGGTCTGCGCTTCGGCGCCACCGGGAACAGCAACCCACATTTGCTCCGGCAAAGGAAAATCTTGCTTTTCGGTCAATAAATGTGTACTATATTTAAAACTGAGGTGATGCCGGTGGAGATTGCGCAGGACGAAATCTTAAGGTATTTGGGTTACCGGAACCAGAATCCAGACCCGGCGACGGCCAAACTGATCGCGGAATGCCTGAGTGAACTCAAAGCGGTGATACGAGCAGGCGTGGTCTATCAGCGCTACCCGCTGGAGAAGCAAGGGGACCGGATTGGGCTTTCGGGGACGAACTTAACGATTTACAGTAAAGACCTCAGCCATCATCTGCGGCAGGCGGACCAATGCCTCCTGCTGGCCGCCACCTTGGGTCTGGGGCCTGACCAAAGGATCGCCACCTACGCCAGGCTGGACTTGGCCAGAGGAATCGTCCTGGATGCTTGTGCCACCGCAGCCATCGAGGCCCTCTGCGCTGAAGCCCAAAATAAGCTAAAGGCCAAACTGGCAAAGGAAGGATATGCTCTCACCGGCCGGTATAGCCCAGGGTATGGCGATCTAGCCATAACGCTCCAGAAAGCCATCCTTGAGGTGCTCCGCGCTTACCCCCGGATCGGTCTGACCGTGAATGAAGAGCACATTCTGCTCCCCCGCAAGTCGGTGACGGCCTTCATCGGTCTGGAGAAAAGGGAAGAAAGCGGGCGGGCCCAGGAGAGACCGGCGCCGGCCGCCGGGGTCAAAGCTGATGACCACTGCCGCCGTTGTCCGGATCAAACTTGTCGGTACAGAAAAGGTGGGGATCGTAATGGATAAGAAGCTTAATTTCGATAACTTTCTAATCTTTGACGGTGCCATGGGCACGATGCTGCAAGCCTCCGGAATGAAGGGAGGAGAGCTGGCGGAGAGGTATAACCTGGAAAAGCCGGAGGTCATTTCAGGGATTCACCGCGCTTACCTCGCGGCGGGCGCGGAGGTGATCACCACCAATACTTTTAGCGCCAACCGGTTTAAGCTGGCGGAGGCCGGTTTGGACTTGGCCGAGGTCATCGGCGCGGCGGTGGCCATTGCCCGTCAGGCGGCCGGCCAACGCCTGGTCGCTTTGGATATCGGGCCGTTGGGGCGACTGATGGAGCCCTACGGCAACTTAAGTTTTGAGGCCGCCTATGAGGCCTTCGCCGAACAGATCAGGCTTGGCCAAGCGGCGGGCGCCGACTTAATCCTGATTGAAACCATGTCCGACCTCTACGAAGCAAAAGCCGCAATCCTAGCGGCCCGGGAGAATGCGGAATTGCCCGTCTTCTGTACAATGACTTTCCAAGCGGATGGCCGGACGCTGACCGGGGCCGACCCCCTGACGGTAGTCAATGTGCTGCAAAGTTTGGGTGTAACCGCTTTGGGGATCAATTGCTCGCTCGGTCCCAAGGAGATTCTGCCTTTGGTCCGTACCGTCCTCAAGTTCGCCCAAGTCCCTGTCATAGTGCAACCCAACGCCGGCCTCCCCCAGCTGATAGGGGAAAAAACCATTTACCAAATCATGCCGGCAGAGTTTGCCGCCTACGGCAAAGAAATGGCCATGGCCGGAGTGGGTATCTTGGGCGGCTGTTGCGGCACCACTCCCGATCATATCAAAGCCCTGAAGGAAGCGGTGGGCGGTTTAAAACCGGTGGAAAGGAAAGTTCCGCGGCTTACAGCCGCCAGTTCAGCCACTACCACCGTGGCCTTAGGGGGGGAGATTAAGATCATCGGGGAACGTCTCAACCCCAGCGGCAAGAAGAGATTGAAGGAAGCTTTGCGGGAAGGGGATCTGGATTATCTCCTCCGGGAAGCGGTGGACCAAAGGGACAACGGCGCCCATATTCTCGATGTTAATGTGGGCCTTCCGGAGATTGATGAAAAAACGGTCATGGTAAAAGTAATCAAAGAAATCCAAGGTGTCATCAACCTCCCCCTCCAGATTGACAGTGTCCGGCCGGAGGTAATTGAGGCCGCCGTCCGGATCTGCAACGGACGGCCGATTATCAATTCGGTCAACGGTGAAGAAAAGGCCATGGCGGCTATTCTTCCCACTGCCAAAAAATACGGTTGCCTGGTGGTGGCCTTGACGATGGACGAGAAGGGCATCCCGCCCACGGCGGAGGAAAGATTAAGGATTGCGGAACGGATCATCAATAAAGCCGCCGCCTATGGCCTACCCAAGGAAGACATCATCGTTGACTGTTTGGTCCTAACCGCTTCCGCCCAACAACGGGAAGTTCAGGAAACCATCAAAGCAGTACGTCTGGTCAAAGAAAAACTGGGGGTCAAAACAACACTGGGGGTGAGTAATGTCTCTTTTGGGCTACCCGCCCGTCCCCTTTTAAACCGGACCTTCCTCGCGGCGGCACTGGCCGCCGGCCTGGATGCGCCGATCATGAATCCACTGGATGCGGAGATGCGGGACACGGTCCGCGCCTTTAATGTGCTTTGGAATCATGATCGGGAGAGCAGGGACTTTATCAAGGCGTACTCCACGCCGGAAGAGAAACCGGCACTCCACCCCAGACGGGAACGGAAAGATCTGAAAACTTTGATCATCGCCGGCCTGAAGGAAGAAGCGGCGGCCGTAGTACGGGACCTGCTCAAAGCGGAGAAAGGACTGGCCATCGTCGATCATTACCTCATCCCCGCCCTTGACCTCGTTGGTGAACGCTACGAAAAGGGGGAGTTATTCCTGCCCCAGCTGATCCAAGCGGCGGAGACGGTGAAAAGGGCCTTTGCCGTCATAAAAGAAGACCTGCGTAAAGAGGCTGGCCCGGCCGCGGCGGTCAGCAAAGGAAAGATTGTCATCGCGACAGTCAAAGGGGATGTCCATGATATCGGCAAGAATATCGTCAAACTTCTCTTGGAGAATTACGGTTTTACCGTTTATGCCCTGGGCAAAGATGTGCCCAGCGCCGTCATTGTCGAGAAAGTCCGGGAAGAACAGGCGGCTTTGGTTGGCTTGAGCGCTTTGATGACAACGACCGTCCGGAACATGGCGGAAGCGCTCACGGCTTTACGCCACGCCTGCCCGGAGGTGAAAATAATGGTGGGCGGCGCCGTGCTCAATGAAGACTACGCCCAAAGGATCGGCGCCGATTTCTACGGTAAAGATGCCCGGGAGGCGGTGAAAATTGCGGAAATGGTCTACCGAGAAAAAAACTGAGGAGACCAGTTTCCCCCCTCTCCCAAAGAGATAAAGCAAAACCGGGTGGTGAACCACCCGGTTATCTACTACGCCAAAGCCTCCTCAATCTTTTGGAGAAGCTCCGGTGCGAGCTTTAGATCGACGGCTTTAACATTCTCCTCCACCTGTTCCGGACAGCTAGCGCCGATAATGGCCGCACTGATCCCCGATAGGCGCAGCACCCAGGCTAAGGCCAGGCGGGCCAGGGGAATTCCGGCTTCATCGGCGATCTGCTTAAGCGTTTCCACCTTCTGCAGGTTTTCGGTGGTCAGCAACCGCTGGATAAACTCTTTCCCTGCGGCGGAAGTGGCTCTGCTCCCTTCGGGTAGGGGCTGGTTCAGACGGTATTTACCGGTCAACACCCCTTGGGCGAGGGGTGAGAAAACCACTTGTCCAATCCCCTCCCGGACACAGACCGGGAGAATCTCTTCTTCAATCCCCCGTTCAAACATATTGTAACGGGGTTGGTTGGAGATAATCCGGTGCAGGCCCAAGTGCTCCCCAGTGCGCACGGCGTCGGTGATCTGCGCCGCCGTCCATTCACTGACCCCCGCATAGAGGATCTTGCCTTGGGTGACCAGATCATCCAAAGCCCGTAAGGTCTCCTCCAACGGCACGGAGGGGTCGTAACGGTGACACTGGTAAAGATCGATGTAGTCGGTCCGTAGCCGGCGCAGGCTGGCATGGCATTGCTCCATAATATGTTTCCGGCTGAGCCCCCGGTCATTCGGGCCGTCCCCCATCGGAAAGTAGACTTTGGTGGCCAGCACATAACTCTCCCGGGGATATGGTTGCAAGGCCTCACCCATTACGGTCTCCGCTGCCCCCCGGCCATAGACGTTGGCGGTATCAAAAAAGTTAACCCCCAGCTCATATGCTTTTTTAATACAAGTCAGGGACCGCTCCTTCTCCACTGAAACGCCATATGTCAGCCAACTCCCCAAGGCAATCGCGCTGACGCGCAGTCCGCTCTTTCCCAATTGCCGGTACTCCATGATTCTCCCTTCCTCCCCGCGTTTTATCATTCTGAATTTAACCCGTTATGAAGTAAACTTGGACAAAGCAAACGAAAAACCTGCTCCGCCCAGGATTTTTTGTGGTCGGCAAAGGATGAAAGCGGGTCATATCACGTGTCCCAGTTTACCGGCGGCAGCAACTACCTAGAGCTCTTTATACCGCCGGCAGGCGACCAAGTGCTCCGGTTCCGCTTGAACCAGTTCCGGTTCGGGCAGGTTCCGGCACTCGTCAGTAGCGAAAAGGCAACGGGGGTGGAAACGGCACCCCGCCGGGATCTGGGCCGCCGACGGGATCTCCCCTTTAATGGGAATCTCTTTAATCACATTCACCCTCCCCGGGACCGGCTCCGGAACCGCCGCAATCAACGCCCTGGTATAAGGATGCAAAGGATGGTCGATCAGCTCGCCGGCCGGGCCCATCTCCACAATCCGGCCCAGGTACATGACGGCGATCCGGTCGGTAAAATACCGGGCCGTCGATAAATCATGGGTGATATAAAGATAAGTCAGATCCAAGTCTTGTTGGATCTCTTTCATCATGTGCAAGAGTTCCGCCCGGGTGGAGAGGTCGACCATGGAGACCGGTTCATCAGCCACGATAAAGCGGGGCGAAAGAATCAGGGTCCGCGCCGTGGCCACCCTTTGGCGCTGTCCGCCGCTGAGCATATGGGAAAACCGGTCCAAAAAATCCGAGGGTGGGGTGAGCTTCACTTTGGTGAGAGCGTCGGCGGCCAGGGCCAACTTTTCCTGTTCATTGCCGCCGAGCCGGTGGATGACCAAAGGCTCGGTGAGCACCTCACGGATGCGAAAACGGGGATTCATGGAGGCGTAGGGATCCTGGAAGATCATCTGCACCTCCCTTTTATACGCCTGGAGGGCTTCGGGGGATAGGTGGGTCACATCCTGCCCCCGATAGAGCATCTGACCGCCGGTGGGATCCATCAGCTTCATGATGAGTTTACCGGTGGTGGTTTTACCACAACCCGACTCCCCGATCAGACCGAAAATCTCCCCTTTTTTAATCTGGAAAGAAACCCCGTCCACCGCCCGCACCCAGGTCCTTTGGCCCCGTAATAACTGGCCTAAAGAACGTTTCACCGGGAACCATTTTTGCAAATTTTTGACTTCGAAGATAACCTCACTCATGACCACACCTCCAGCAGGCTACAGTATGCGCCGGTTCAACCTCGACAAGCGGCGGTTCTTCCTGCCGGCAACGCTCCATCACCTGCGGACAACGGAGATGAAAACGGCAACCGGCCGGGGGCGCCAATAAATCCGGTGGTGTACCCGGGATAAATGCCAGCTGATCAACCTTCTGCCGCAGGCGGGGTGTGGCTGCCATCAAAAGTTGGGTGTAAGGATGGGCGGCCCTTTGCGGCCCGTAAATCTGCTCATTGGTCCCAATCTCAACCACCTTGCCCGCATACATGACCATAATCCGGTCGGCCACTTCCGCTTCGGTAGCCAAATCATGGGTGATAAAAATGAAGGAGAGCTTTAATTGTTCCTTTAGTTGTTTTAGCAAGTTGATAATCTGGGCCTGCACCACCACGTCTAAAGCAGTGGTCGGCTCATCGCAGATGACCACCTGCGGTTCGAGGAAAAGAGCGGTGGCGATGACGATCCGCTGTTTCATCCCTCCGGAAAGTTCATGGGGATACCGGCGGAGCACATCGGCGGACAGACCCACCAGATTCAAATATTTAATAATTCTCTCCTCCGCTTCCTGCTTCGTCATCTTCCGGTGGGTAAGAATGGTTTCCATCATCTGTTTCCGGATGGTATAAACGGGAGTCAGGCAGTTCATCGCCCCTTGAAAGACCATGGCGATCTTCTCCCACCGGATCTGCTTGCGTAACTCATCCTCATTGAGCTTCAGGATATCCAAGCCGTCGAAGAGGATCTCCCCGGCGACGATCCGCCCCGGCGGGGTCGGCATATTCAAAAGGGCGGTGCCCAATGTGGTTTTCCCGCATCCCGACTCTCCGACCACCCCCAGGGTCTCTCCGGCGCGCAGGTCAAAGGAGACCCCATCAAGGGCGCGGATCACTCCTTTGCTCGTAAAATAATGCAATTTGATATTTTTGATCGCTAACTTTTCCATGGAGCACCTACCTCGTTCTTAATTTTGGATTCAAGATTGTATCCATGGCAAAGCCGACAAAGGCAAAAGTCATGCCCATCAGCGCAATAAAGAGACCCGGTGGAATAATCCACCACCATATCCCCTGTAAGACTGCTCCCCCTTGCATTGCATCATGGAGAATCTGCCCCCAGGTGACAATGGTGGCATCCCCTAACCCAAGAAGACTGACCGAAGCTTCATAGACAATGGAGACCGGAACCTGAAGCGCCATTGAGGCAAAGGCGTAGGGGATGACCTGGGGGAGCATATGTTTGAAAATGATCCGTCCGCGCGACGCCCCCAGGGCATGGGCGGCCTCCACGTAAATCTCTTCTTTAATCTGCAAGCCCATACTCCGGACGGTCCGGACGGAACCAACCCAGAAAAAGGCGCACATCATCAGGATCATCGTCCAGATGCTAGGCTTAAAGACAGCGCTGACTACAATCATCACCGGGAGAAGGGGTATGCTTTGGAAAACTTCGTAGATCCGCATCATCACCAGATCAACAGCCCCGCCAAAATAGGCGCTGGTTACACCATAAAAAACACCGATAATCACCGCCACCGCCGAGGTCAGTAAACCGATGAGCAGGGCCCATTTCGTGCCCGCGATCACCCCGCTCCAGATATCCCGCTTGGAAGCATCGGTGCCCATTAAGCCAAAAACCCGCCCGGCGACCGTAAGGGCTGGTTCTTTCAGAAAAGCGCCGCTCCCTACGGCCACACAGGTTAACTTGATCCGGTATTCACCCTTCAGCGGCACCGGGTTCCGGAGAATCCCCGGTTCCGCCCGGGCAAAGAAGACCTCCACCGGTTTGACCGTAAATATAGAAACGCCACGGAGAACATCCGGGTCCTCGTAAGTTTTGAGAAAATCACCGACCGCGCCGGAGGCTTCCTTATCCAAGGAAAGGCGAACCGGGGCTTCACCGCTTAAGCGGATCGACTTTTTGGTCAGTTCAATGCTGAGGCCGTCGGGCCTTTCCAAATGAACAGCCAGATTAAGCAGGCCTTTCCCCGTCGCCCGCAACAGCAGATCGATCGGTGGCAGATCATACTTGTAATTATATGTAAATACCGCCTCCACCATCTGGGTGTTGGCTGCCTTGCGCTCGCTTATTTCAGGTTTATCCAAAACCGCTTGGGGAGTGTAATCTTTCCTTGTGAACCAATTAACCCAAACCGGCGCCGCGTTTTTCGGGTTATCTTCCCAGTAGGTAATATCCCGCCACCGTCTCCCGGTCTCCGGGAAAGGGATTAACACCGGTTCCAAGATAACAATCAAAAGAAAGAGGCCGAACATGACCAAACCAACCATTCCGTACCTGACTTTACGGAACTCGCCCCAGAAATCGCGCAATGTCTCCCGTAAATCTTTCAACTTCATGCTTTACCACCCACCTTAATCCTGGGATCAAGGACACCGTAGATCAGATCCAGGAGGACGAGCCCCGAAAGGTAAAAGAGGGTCGTGACCGCCAGATTCCCCATAAGGACCGGAATGTCATTCTGTTGGATCGCCACCCAATAAAGATTGCCCATCCCCGGCCAACTAAAGATCCCCTCGAAAATTAACCCGCCGCCGACCGAGAAAAGCAGGGATAGAATGGACATGGTGGCGATAGGCGGAGCGGCTGAACGCAGGGTATGGCCATAAAGGACTTGGCGCTCGGAAAGGCCCCTCGCCCGCGCCGCCATAATATAATCTTCCTGCAAGGTACTGAGGACAATGTTTCTGGTCAGATAAGCCCGGCCCCAGAAACCGATCAGTACCAGAGTGAGCAGGGGAAGCGCCAGGTGATAGAGGAGATCAAGAACATAAGCGAAGCCTTGGGGCGGTGGTACGGAATGAAGGCCCCCCGAAGGGAAAATGGCAATTTTATATACAAAAAGCATGATCAAGATCATCGCCACCCACCAGGTGGGCATCCCGTAAACTACCATTGTCATAATGGAGGTGGATTGGTCGAGGAATTTTCCTGGTTTTTGTGCCTTTTTCATCCCCAAGAGCACCCCGATGATAATGTCAATGGCCGTGGCCAGCGTAAAGAGGAGGATGGTCCGGGGGATCTTCTCGCCAACGATGGTTAAAACCTTCCGTTCGCCGGCGGCTGAACGAATAATGGTCGAATTACCAAAGTCAAATTTTAAAGTACTGATCGCCCGCCAGAAGACTCGCGAAAGAAACGGTTCGTCCAAATGGTATCTTTTATAGTGAAAAGCCAGTCGTTCTTCTTGATACCGCTTTAATTCCGCCGCGCTCATAATATGGCTTTGCACCATCATCTCCTGTTTGACCTGCTCCCCTATTTGGGCCCGGATCGTCTTTTCCATTACCGTATTAAACAAAGCGGAGTAAATAAAGATAATGATGACATAAGTAAAAAAAACAGAGACAATACGGCGGATTACATATTTCCAGTACATTCGGTCTATCACCCCATCCGCAACAACATTGCTGTTTTTCCGTTGTTTCCCGCTTCAAGCCCTCTCCTGGAGGCCCGGTATTTATTTTCTCCAACCATATCTGTCCACCGGAGAGAAACACAACGGGTCATAGCCAGCTTTCTCTTTGAGTAGCTCTTGAGGAAACCAAGTAATCCATTAAGAAAGGGCGCTCCCTTCCGGGAGCGCCCCGGTTTATTTCCGGCAATGGTTAAAAGATAACCAGGCTTTCGGGTTTAACGGAAGGAACTGCCCCCTCGCCGGTGGCATTCCCCAGGATCGTATAGGAGCCGGCTTCCAGGTTCTTGGTGGCGCTGCCGGGGATCACCACTTCATAAACGCCGGC
The DNA here is from genome assembly GCA_012735135.1 of Bacillota bacterium. Lineage (GTDB taxonomy): Bacteria > Bacillota > UBA4882 > UBA10575 > UBA10575 > Capillibacterium. The sequence continues at coordinate 15,022 of JAAYHY010000104.1, forward strand.
TTTTACCTGTTTAGCGTCGAACCTTAGCTCAGCATCGTCGGTAATGAGGGTCAGGTAAACCTCGCCTTTCTCCACCGGAATCCGGTCGTCTTCCGGATAAATCGTCTCGCTCACCGTCAAGGTGATTTTGATGTCTTTACCTTTTTCGTTAAAGACCGGAATATCCATCTGGTCAATGGAGAAGACAGGTGTTTTGAATTTGTTCACCCAGTCTTGCCCGGTGAAGGGATAGGACGAATCGCGGGATGCCCGTAACTCCGCATAGTTGGCGGATGTATCAAATTTGGCCAGGTAGAAGGGGCCATTACTGATATAGGCATGTTTGTAGGTATCGATGAATTTAACGGCCGCTTGATACCGCTTCACCGCCTGGTCCGGGGTGATATAGCCTTTAATCGAGACCGGAACATACTTTTCGGCGATCATCTTCTGAAGTTCCGCCTTGATATCGGCCACACAGGAAGGCCTTAAAACATCAACCTGGGTCGTCCCCTGTTTTGTCTGGGAGAAACTGTAAACCGTCCCGGAAGCGCTGGTCTTACTGGCGACCATCCGCGCCAAGGCTTCGACAACCTCCCAGCAGACACCGATATGGTGACCGGAAGCGGTAACCGAAAAGCCCGGCGCAAAAGTGCCAACCATCCGTTCTTCGGAGGCCGGGAAGTAATAATCGAAGTAGGAGACGATCTCGTTCTTCTTGAAATCATAGATCCATCCCCGGTAAACCTTCGCATCCGGCCCCATTTTACTGGCGTATTCCTCGTCGTAGTAAGGATCGTTCTCCCCGTCCTTGCTGGCCCACTCTTGGAGGAAAGCCGCGGCATACATGTAATCGACCAACTCCATGGGCACGCCGTGGTGGTAGTTGGAGAAGACCATTTTGTAGCGGACGGTGACCAGCGAATTCTGGCCGGCGCCCACCTTCACCCAAGCCTTTTTCGCCGGGTCGTAACGGACCGCTTCCGGATCGATGGACACCTTCCCGACCAGATTGCCTTCAGCGTCCAGTTCGGCGCCGTAACGGAGGGTGTTCATGAGCGGCACCGCCCGGTTGGGGGTCTGTATGGCCGTTACCGGGCTCTCAAAGAACTCCCAGTCCGTTAGGGGTCCAGCAATATAGTTACTATAAGTATCATTAAATCCGTCGACGCCCACCGGATCCCAGGCCGACATGAAAAGGGCGCCCTGGGCGGAAAATTGCGTCGCGCGTAATTCTTTATTTTTCGTATTGGCGGTGATTAAAGACCATTCGTTCAGCCCGTCGCCCAAGCCATAGGCAAATCTGTTGGTAAAGGCCGCTTTATTGGCCACAAAGTACTGATTCTGGTAGCAGACATAGATCCGGACCGCATCTTCCAGACCCAGCCTTAAAGCTTCCAAAGCGGTCTCCCAATACTCTTCTTCAGTCAAGCAGCTACCACTGTACGCCTTTTCCGTCAACCGGTCAATCTCGGCGTTGGTATAGTTCCAGTTGTCGGGGTTGGCGCCACCGGGCATGTAACCGTACCAAGGCGCATACATCTGGGCGACAATATGTTCCCACCAAGCCCGGGTCGCGCCGGCGCCCCAGCCCTCAGTATAAATATGCCATTGGTAGTCGGCGGGGTTACCACCGTAAACCTCGTTGTTGCTTTTAGCCCGGTCCCACATCAACCGTTCCACTTTAATCTTGGCTTTCTCGATCTGTTGGGCGACATATTCGCCTTCTTTCGCCCGTCCCTCGGGATCATCCACCCGGATGGCGAATTTAACAGTGACCGGCTCCCCGTTAAAGGTCCACCAGTCTTTGCCTTCTTTTAATTTACCTTTCAGCGCGGGCAGGTTCGCCGCCGCGGTCAACGCCGCTTTGATCTCCTGAAGGGCCCGTTCTTCATCGCCTTCTGGAGTTAGCCCTAACTTGGAAGCGATCAAGTTATAACGGTAAGTACCCGGTTGGCCGGGGGTAGCCATTGTCATCATCGCCCCGCCGGCGCCGCCAAGAATCTCGTCCACTATGTACTGGCGGTTAATCAAGTGGTTAATGGCAAACCTTACTTCCCGGATGGCAAAGGGGTTAAAATACTCTTTCCCATCAACCGTCACCGTATAAGGGGCTTCGTTGGGAATGGGGTTAAGGAGCAAGCTCCAACTCCCCGAAGGAATGGAGTAGATCTCCAATTTATCCAAGGTCGCCCGGTCCAACCCTTGGATGGCGGGACCATCCACCCCGTAATAGAAAATGTCGCTTTTGCCGGCAGCCACATCTTGGATGCCAATATCCTGTTGCATCCGGACATCAAAATAGACCCGGTCCAAAAAAGGCCCCTTTTCGGCAGCAAAGACCGTACTGGATAAGACTAACAAACACAACACCCAAAAGCAAACTCTTTTGAAGCTCATCCCTTGACCTCCTTATTTTAATCTTATTTTTTATTAAATTAGAAGAACCTTCCCCCCAGACTCACCTCCCAACTGGCCAGCAAGACATCGTTTTGCCTTAACTTTGGTAAAGAACAAATCCATATGTTATGATTAAAATTTTAAATACATAAAGTTCTTCATAGAACTAGATTTATCCTTTTTTAATAACCAATATTATTACAAAAAACCAAAAAGCATCCCTCCAGAGATGCTTTTTGGCTAAATCGCTCTCGCTACTTACTTCCGGCTTTACCCATCCAACAGGCGACTACTTTGCCTTTATCAACGTGCCTGATATAAAACCTTGATCACATCCTCAATCTGCGGTTCCCGGAGGGACAAATCCCTAATTGTGCTGCTCTTGTTCACCAAAGCAATAAATTCGTTGAGAGGAAAGGCGGTCAGATCCAGTTCCAATTCGACCTGATAAGTGGAGATCCGGTTGGTCACGGTGATCCCCGGCCGGTCCAGCGCGGGAAGGGGGTGGATGGTGGTCACGGCGATAATTTTCTTCTCCCCCAACTGCCGGCGTAAAGCGGGCAGGGCATCATCAAAGACCAGCTCCCCGTGGTTGATCACAATCACCCTTTTGGCCAAATGCTCAATATCGCCCAGATCATGGGTGGTCAGGATGAAAGTCACCCCGCGCTGATTCATCTTCAGGATAAACTTGCGGATCTTGTCCTTGGCGATCACATCCAGACCGATGGTGGGTTCATCTAAAAAGACAATCTCTGGTTTATGGAGCATCGCCATGATAAACTCGCACTTCATCCGCTCCCCAAGGGAGAGTTGGCGGGTGGGTTTGCGGATCTGTCCCTCCACGTCCAGCAGTTCCACCATGTATTCCATGGTTCGTTTAAACTCCCGCTCCGGAATGGCGTAGATGGCCTTGTTGAGATAAAAGGCGTCAATGGGCGGAATATCCCATAACAACTGGGATTTCTGGCCGAAAACCGCCCCGATTTTCGCCACGTACTTTTTCCGGTCCCGCCAGGGCGTGTAACCCATAATATCAACTTTGCCGGAGGAAGGATAAAGAATCCCGGTTAAAATCTTGAGGGTGGTGGATTTTCCGGCGCCATTGGGCCCTAAAAAACCCACCAGTTCCCCCTGGTCAATCCGGAAGGAGATCCCTTTTAAGGCCTCAATATAAATGGGCTTCCGGACAAAGAGGCTTTTCAGCGTTTCCCCGAAACTGCTGCCCCGCTGGTATGATTTATATACCTTCTTTAAATCTTCAACGGTAATCAACATCTCAGCCACCTGCACTGGTATATTTTTTTAGCATCGCCCGCCAAAACGACAGGCTCCCGGCCAGAAAAAGGAAGCTGACCCCTACGGCCCTCCAGGTGCCGGGGGAAGGACGGCCCAGCAAAACCGTGGCCGGCACGGAGCCGAGAATCGCGATGGGAATAATGCCCGTAATCACCGTCTGGACTGGCTTGGAGAAGATGGCCGCCGGATACAAGCCAAAGTTGGTCAGAGAATTAAAGATATCGTAAACCCGGATATTCCCGATCCAGACGATCCCGATCCCCGCTAAAGTCACCCCGTAGGCAAAAAGGGTCAGCAGGGTAATGAGAAACAGGGCCAAAAACTGGAGCCATTCCCCCACCCCCGGGGGTGGCAGCCGGCGCAAGGCCAGCGTGAACAAAGTAGCGCCGCCAATCAATTTCCCCAGATCCTCAGCGTCAAAGCCGGTCACAATCGCCATAAAAAGGGCGGATTTGGGCTTAATCATCAATAAGTCAAAGGCGCCACCGCGCACCCGTTCAACGGTGTTCCAGACGATCCCGAAAAAGAAGGGATAGGCGATCCCCTTGCCCAAAAGAAAGACCCCTTGAATGAGCAAGGCTTCATACATACTCCAGCCGGGGAAACTGGCTCCGTTTTCATAGATCAAAATGGTGATCAGCGGCGCCGCCATCTCCACCAGCAGCATGATCAGAATACTTAGGAAATAGTCACCCCGGTATGCCATCCGGCTCGCCAGCGCCGTCTTGACCCCCGCCAAGTAAATCCGAAGGTTAGTTCTCATGCGCCCACCCCCGTAAACCGCTTAATCCCGAAATACCACAAAATCCGGGAGAGCAGAAACATGAGCACAACCGCCAAGAACTGCAGGGCCACCACCTGAGGAATGGGAAGAGTGATCCCGGCCAGTTCGTAATGGCCGATGAAGACCCGGATCGGCGCATAGGTAATAAACTGAAAAGGAAGGTAGAAAAGGACTTTTTGCATTCCTTCGGAAAAAAAGGTTAATGGGATCAGCATCCCCGCCGAGAGATCCCGGAGCGTCAGAAAGGCCCGCCGGAGTCCTTCCGTCCTCGTCAGCCAAAAGGCGCTGAGCCCGATACAATAGTTGGTTAGAAAGACCAGGATGAAACTTAAAGCCAGGGAAAGCAAAGCCCAGCTGGGCGCGGCAGGGATTAATTTGATCTTAAAGACAAAATAGAAAATCACGTAAATCGGCAGCACTTCCACTAAAAGGGCGAGCAGCCGGTGGCCGACCTTTTCCGCAAAGGCATAAAAGCAGTGGGAAACCGGCCGCAGCATAAAAGTTAGAAAACCGCCGGTCCGTACCAGCCACTGGAGATTCCAGTCGGCCGAATCATAGGTCAGGTAGCCAATCACCGCCGTTATCCCGTAGTAAGTCAGCATTTCTTCCAGCGTCAAGCCATTAAGGGTCGTCCGGGTGGCGTAAACCGCCCGCCAAATAAACATTTGGGTCAAAAAAAAGACCGGGCCGACGAAGACAGAAACTGCCATTTGGTTGCGGTAAGCGGCCCACTCTTTATAGGAAGAAAGGGCGGTGGCTTTTAAGACGTTGACCAGATGAGAAATTCGTTTTCCTGCTCCGGAACGGCTAAGCAAAATCTTCAACTCCCGGAAGAAAATAACTTTATAACCCAGATCATAGCAGAAACAATGGTTATAGACAAGAACAAATTAAAGAAAAGGAGACCAACCCCTCCGCTCTTGGTAAGGAAAGTCATTTCAATTTGCTAATTATAAAAATCATAAATCTAATTAATATTCATTTGCGACAATTACGAATAGGATTTCCTGGAGCGATGTGGAAATAAAGAACTAATATTGCCGGTGGGGTCTTTCCTGACAAGCCATTTCGAAGATGGCTTCACCAGGTTTATAACCGCACCAGCTCTTAGAAGAGTAGAAGAGGAGGAGTAAACCCATGAGAAAAATGGATGCCCGGATCAAAGAGGAACGGACGGCTGAGGTTACGCTGTTGATCACCACGGAGGATGATCACCCCCTGGCTGAACGGGAGGTGGAAATCGCCCAAACGAAACACCGCTTTCTCTTTGGCAGTAATGGATTTTTCCTTTTGCCCCTGGCCAACAACGAACTGACCGGGGCGGAAAAAGAACGGACGGCACAGATTGCCGAGCATTTTCTTGCCCTCATGAACTATGTGACCCTTCCCTTCTACTGGGGACGGTTTGAACCCGAACCGGGCAAGCCCGATACCGAAAGATTACGGCAGACCGCCAAGTGGTGTGTGGAGCACGGTTTGCAGGTCAAAGGACACCCCCTTTGCTGGCATACGCTAACGGCCCCCTGGCTGCTCCAGCTGACCAACGAAGAAATCATCGCCGCCCAGCTCGGCCGGATTAGACGGGATGTTTCCGCCTTTGCCGGCCTCATCGACTGCTGGGATGTGGTCAACGAAGCGGTAATCATGCCCAACTTCAATAAATACGACAACGGGATCACCCGGATCTGTAAAGAATTGGGGCGCATTAAAACCATCAAACTCATGTTTGAAGCGGCGCGCCAGACGAACCCCCAAGCCGTCTTGCTCTTAAACGACTTTGATGTGTCCCCGGCCTATGAGATCTTAATCGAGGGCTGTTTAGCGGCTGGTGTCCAGATCGACGTTATCGGGATCCAATCCCATATGCACCAAGGATACTGGGGCGTGGAAAAAACCGAACAGATCCTGGAACGTTTCGCCCGCTTTAACCTACCGCTGCATTTTACCGAAACGACCCTGGTCTCCGGGGCGCTGATGCCGCCGGAATATGAGGACCTCAACGACTACCAGGTTACCGACTGGCCCAGCACTCAGGAGGGCGAGGAGCGCCAGGCCCGGGAGACCGTCCTTCACTACAAAACTCTCTTGGCCCATCCCTTGGTCACCGGGATCACCTGGTGGGACCTGCTCGACGGACAATGGCTCAATGCTCCCGGCGGTCTTTTGCGGAAGGACGGCTCCCCCAAACCGGCTTATGAGGAACTCCATAAATTAGTGAAGGGTGAATGGTGGCTGGCGCCGACCGTCTTCCGCACCGACCGGGAGGGAAAAGTTAAATTCCGGGGCTTTTTAGGAGATTACGAGCTACGCTACGCCGGCCGGCGGCTCCCCTTCCAACTGGAGGAAAAGGGCGAAGTTACGCTCAAACTCAAGCTTTAAGCAAAGGAGAAGGCAGCGCAAAAGAGAAACCCGCTTTGGCAGCGGGTTTCTTATTATTGGGCAAAAGCTTACAAGGTTACTCCTTGAAGAGTTCTGCACTGATCTGCAGGTACAGTTCGTAATTTTCCCGGTCGAAGCAGACAAAAATAACCTTTTTGATCCGGGGATCCTTGGCTAAAAAATCCGTCACCGTCCGGAGGGCGATCTCCGCCGCTAGCGCTTTCGGGAAACGATAGACTCCGGTACTAATGTTGGGAAAGGCAATGGTCCCTACCCCGTGGGCGACGGCCAGGGCCAGGCTGTTCCGGTAACAATCGGCGAGCATCCGGGGTTCATCCTGCGCTCCACCCCGCCAAACCGGGCCTACGGTATGGATGACGTATTTGGCCGGCAACTTGCCGGCGGTTGTGATCACCGCTTCCCCGGTGGGACAGCCCCCCTGCCGGCTCCGGATCCTTTGGCACGCCGCCAAGATCTCCGGTCCACCGGCCCGGTGGATCGCGCCGTCAACTCCGCCGCCCCCCAAGAGGCTGCTGTTGGCGGCATTGCCGATGGCGTCGGCCGGAATTTTGGTTATATCGCCCGGGATAATCTCGATCCTGTCTTTGCCTTTTATTACTGACACCAGATGTTCCCTCCCCGTGCCCCTATGCTCAATCTTCCCCTGCCAATGACATGTCTTGGTTTACGTACTCGCCGGTTATGCCAATTATCACCTCGAAGGGAACGAATAGTGTTCTTCGTTACTCAGAGAATACCTTCGATGTTTGTCGACTCACCCGGCTTTGAATTTCATTACTCAGTTCAAAACTGACAGTAGCCGGCGTGAGCGACTACCTTGAATTTCTTCGTCAGATCTTTGCGAAGCGGAGCTTGAAAGCGGGTCGCGCGGCAGGGAAGCCGTGCGCCCTGTTGGTTAAGGAGGAACCATCAAGCGGTTACCCGCTTTCAACGGAGCTGAACTTTAGAATACGCGAAGAAATTCTTTGGAGCGAGGAAACACCATTCGGTCCCCGGGAGGAATAATGATCTCTACTCCAACCCCAAATAGGCGCTGATCTCCAGCGAGGCTTTGCGCGCCGTATCAAGGGATTCCCCTTGTTCCTCCCGGTAATCTTTGATGATGTTTTCGGTCCCGGAGGCCCGTTTCAGGACCCAGACGCCGCCGGTTAAGACCACTTTCACCCCGTCCCCGATCGCCAACCGTTCAATCGTCCGTCCGGCAATCTTCTTTCCGGCCAGTAAGGCCTTGACCTGGCCGGGATCGGCCGCCAACCGGGCGAGGCGGGCTTTTTGCTCCGGCCGGGCCGGGCGGTCCTCCCGTTCATACTGGTAGGGACCGTACTCTTTTTCCAGTTCCTGGTAGAGGAGACCGATCTCCTTACCGGTCGCCGCCATGACCTCCATCATCAAGAGGACAGCGGCGATCCCGTCCTTTTCCGTCACCCATAAACTCCCGTCCCGCCGCGGAAAGGAGACCCCGGCGCTCTCTTCTCCGGCCAAGACATATTTCCCCGCCTGCAACCCGGCCACGTAATGCTTGAAGCCGACATTCACCTCGTAGGCGGGACGGCCGTACCGGGCGGCGATCCGGTCCAGCAGATGGGTGGTGCCGATGGTGCGTCCCACCCCCATCGCCGCCGGGAAATTCCGGTGCGCCGCCAGGTAGTCAAAGAGCACACACAAAACATGATTGGGGTTTAAGATCCCGGTGGTGTCTTCGCCCCCAAAACGGTCGGCATCATTGTCATTGGCCCCGATGAAGGAGACCCGGAGCCTTTCCCGCATCCCCGCCACCGCCATCATCACATAACGGGAAGACGGATCCCCCCGGAGCTTACCGTCCCAATCGTAAGTCCGGTGGGAAGAAGCGGGATCCGGTTCCGCCAGCACCACGTCGATTTGGGTTCCGTACAGATCGTTAACCGCCTCATAATACCCGTTGGCTGAACCGCCCAAGGGGGTAACGGCGAAGCGTTCCTTTTTGATCAGATCCATATCCACCACCGTGCCCAAGTCCCGGACATAGGGGGTGAGGAGATCCACCGGTTGGACCAGCCTCTTTTCGATGGCGGTTTGGTAGGGCATCCGTTTAATCGCCGCCGGATGCTCCAGGTAGTAATTGCTCTTTTCATCGATGGGTTTCGTGTTTGTATTCGGCCCGCCGTCCAAACCGTTACTCTTATACCCGGCGTCTTCAGGAGGATTATGGGAAGCGGTGATGATCACCCCTTCCACCTTTTCCCCGCGGGCCACCCGGGTCAGAATGGCATGGGAAATAACCGGGGTCGGTGTGCTCCTTCCTCCCTGATGGATTAATACCTCCATCCCATTGCCGGTAAAAACCTCGATGGCCGTTTCCTGAGCCAAATCGGAAGCGAAACGCACATCTTTCCCCATCACCACCGGACCAAGGGGTCGATCCCGCAAAGCGGCGGGGAGAACGGGCCCGAAAGTTCCATGTTCGTGCCGTAAATCCACCAGCGCCTGGGTCATCGCCGCCACATGGCGGTCGGAAAAACCCGGCCCAACCGGGCCCCGGTGGCCGGAAGTCCCGTTTTTAACCGGTTTTAATTCCCCTTGGGGATTAGTGTACCATGCCGTGATCTGTTCTTTGGAATAGAGATCCTCGGGCCGGGCTTGCTGACCGGCCAGCGGATGCAGTAAACGTGGCGCCATCTTCATTCCTCCTTGCGCATTGCCGCTTAAACAAGACGGTTTAAGCTTATCCTTACACCTATTATTACCATAAATCCACCGTGAACTGTCTGTTATTTCTTGACCCAACCAGTGTTTCCTGCTTTAAAGTTCACCCTTTGCCAGCGCTTTTATCTTTTTCCGTAATCTAAGGCAGGAATAAAAGATTTCATGTTTAATAATTATTTAGAATCACACTACCTACTTGGATCCTTAATTCCCATTACCTTAATCTGCACCTTGGTAAACGTTTGGGATAAATTTTTGTTAATTCTTGAAGAAGATATCCTGTCTTAGCCGTTCCATTCAATCACCACCTTGATGTAGTTTTATACCCAAGTGTAGTAGAACAGAAATGGGGTGGTAGCGGAGAGAAAGTTTCCACATGTTACACCTTAGATTTTTCCTGAAGGTAAAAATTACTAAAAGGAAAGGGGTAAAAAAGACCAATGAAAAAATACTTACTCTGCTTAATGGTTGTTCTTCTTGCCCTCAGCTTAACCGGTTGCTTCCAAAAGAAAGCCGATGAGAAGTTAATCGGTGTGGCCATGCCGACCCAGTCGTTACAACGTTGGAACCAAGACGGCGCCAATATGAAAGCGAAACTGGAAGAGAAGGGGTACAAAGTTGACCTCCAGTATGCCAACAATGACGTCAACACCCAGATTCAACAGTTGGAAAATATGATTACGAAAAAAGCTAAGGTACTGGTCATTGCTTCGATCGACGGTTCGGCGCTGACCGAAGTCTTACGGAAAGCGGCGGAGAACAAGATTAAAGTCATCGCTTACGACCGGTTAATTATGAACTCCGAACATGTGGACTACTATGCCACTTTTGACAATTTCAAAGTAGGTGTGATCCAGGGCCAATACATCGAAGAAAAACTGGGCTTGAAATCGAATGACGGTCCCTTCAATATTGAATTATTTGCCGGCTCCCCCGACGACAATAACGCCTACTTCTTCAACAATGGGGCCATGAGCATCCTCCAGCCGTATATCGACGCCGGAAAACTGATTGTCCCCAGTAAGCAAACGGATTTTACAACCATCGCCATTCACGGCTGGGATTCGGCCGACGCGCAAGCCCGCATGGATAACCTGATCACCGCCCACTACGCCGGTGGCCGCAAACTCGATGCGGTGCTCTCCCCCAACGACAGCCTGGCGATTGGGATCATCACCTCCCTCAGGTACGCGGGATACGGCACTCCTGATAAACCGTTCCCGATCATTACCGGGCAAGACTGCGATAAAGCCAACGTGATCGCCATGATCAAAGGCGAGCAGTCCATGTCCATCTTTAAAGACACCAGAACCTTGGCGGCCCAAGTGGTGGAAATGGTGGAAGCCATCATGAAAGGGGAAGAAGCGCCGGTCAACGATACGACAACCTATCATAATGGTGTCAAATACGTGCCGTCCTTCCTTTGCGAGCCTGTCTATGCCGATGTCAACAACTACCGGCAACTCCTCATCGAGAGTGGCTATTACACCGAAGCCGATCTGCAGCTATAATCTTTCAAAAATAAAACTGGTTCAATTCGGATGACATTTAGTCAACCATTGAAAACCAACAGTGATCTGGGCAGATTCCATTTTCGAATCTGCCCAGAAACTCTATACCATGGGAACATGCGCAAAGGGCGGGATTAAATGCAAACTATACTTGAGATGAGAAACATTACCAAGTGTTTTGGTAGTGTCAAAGCGCTCGATAATGTCAATTTCCAAGTTGAAGCCGGCGAGATCCATGCGCTGGTCGGCGAAAACGGAGCGGGTAAATCTACGCTCATGAATGTCTTAAGCGGTGTGCATCCTTATGGCACCTATAGCGGAGAGATTATTTATCAGGGTAAACACTGTATTTTCCGGAGTATCAGAGATAGTGAAAAAAACGGGATTGTTATTATCCACCAAGAACTGGCGCTCATTCCTTACCTTTCCATCGGCGAAAATATCTTTCTCGGTAATGAACGGGCAAAAATGGCCGTGATTGACTGGGAAAAAACCCATTGGGACGCAACCCAGATCTTGAGAAAGGTTGGTCTCAAAGAAAACTCTCACGTGCTGATTAAAGATCTCGGGGTTGGAAAACAACAACTGGTGGAGATCGCCAAAGCTTTAGCCAAGAATGTGCAGCTTTTGATCTTGGATGAACCCACGGCAGCGCTCAACGAAGAAGATGCCGATAATTTGTTACGGCTCTTATTAGAATTGAAAAAAACCGGAATCACTTCCATCCTTATCTCCCATAAACTACACGAAGTGATTAAAGTCGCAGATTCCATCACCATCCTTCGGGACGGCGCCACCATCGAAACCCTCAAAGTTAACCACGGGGAGATCAGTGAGGACCGGATCATTAAAGGAATGGTCGGCCGGGAACTGGTAGACCGTTTCCCCAAACGCCGTCCAAGAATTGGTGATGTCTACTTTGAGGTCAGGAACTGGAACGTCGATGACCCCCTCATTGACGGACGTAGGGTAATTAAAGATGTCAATATCAAAGTCCATAAAGGGGAGATTGTGGGCATCGCGGGCCTGATGGGTTCGGGGCGAACCGAGTTTGCCATGAGTGTTTTTGGCAAGGCTTATGGTAAAAATATCAGCGGGCAGATCTTCAAAGAGGGACAAGAAATTGAGCTTAACAATGTCCAACAAGCCATCAATAATGGACTGGCCTATGTGACCGAAGACCGGAAAACGGCCGGTCTCATTGCCATCGAAGATATCAAACACAATATCTCTTTATCAAGTTTGAAAAAGATCAGTAAACGATGGATCATTAATGATCACCAAGAGAATGAAGCGGCGCTGACCTATCGTCAAAAACTGAATATTAAATCCTCAAGCATCTTCCAGAAAGTCCAGAACCTCTCCGGCGGGAATCAACAAAAAGTAGTGCTTGCCAAATGGATCTTTGCGGCGCCGGATATTTTAATCCTGGACGAGCCGACCCGGGGCATTGATGTCGGCGCCAAATATGAAATTTATACGATCATAAATCACCTGGCTGAGGAGGGTAAAGCAATTATCTTTATCTCCTCGGAACTTCCCGAAATACTGGGAATCTGCGATCGGATCTATGTAATGAACGAAGGAAGAATCGTTGGCGAACTCATGAAAGAAGAGGCATCGCAGGAAAGTATAATGAAATGCATAATGCAAAGTAATAGGGGGCGTTACTGATGGAGACCGTAAAGGCGAAACCCGTTAAATTTGAATCGATCGGATTTGCCTTAAAGAGCAATATCCGCCAATATGCAATGCTTATTGCCTTAATTGTCATCATGTTATTCTTCCAAATTGCCACCAACGGTATTCTGCTGGTCCCGATGAATGTGACCAATCTAATCCTCCAAAACAGTTATGTCTTGATTTTGGCCATCGGGATGACCCTTTGTATTCTGACCGGTGGTAATATTGACCTGTCGGTTGGCTCGGTCGCCGCTTTTATCTCCGCGATCGTGGGGACACTGATCATCCGCCAAAAAGTGGACGTCACCGTGTCCATCGTTATCGGGTTGATCATTGGCGCCGTAATCGGACTCTGGCAGGGTTTCTGGATTGCTTATGTGCGCATCCCCGCCTTTATTGTTACCTTAGCCGGAATGCTTATGTTCCGGGGGTTAACCAACACCATTTTAAAGGGGCTTACTTTATCACCGTTCCCAAAATCCTTCCAAATGATTAGTTCCGGTTATATTCCGGATCTCTTTCCTTTCTTCGGATCCAGCTTCAACCTCACGCCGATCGTTGTTTCCGTTATCTTATCCATTATCCTCCTTTATTTTCAGATCAAGAAGCGAAGAAATAAAATAAAAAACGAGACGGAATTAATACCCCGTTCCTTGTTTGTTACCCAAATCCTCTTTACCCTCGTGGCGATCAACCTTTTTGCCTACGCTTTAGCCGCCTACAAAGGTATCCCGATTATCTTGGTTATTCTAGGTGTGCTCATTGGCGCCTACCACTTTTTCACCACCAAGACGGTCCCGGGGCGCTACATCTATGCGATGGGCGGTAACGAAAAAGCGGCCAAACTCTCGGGGATTAACACCAATAAGGTCCTTTTCTTTGTCTATTTGAACATGTCGGTGCTGGCGGCGTTAGCCGGGATTGCCTTTTCCGCCCGGACCGACTCGGCCTTCCCGTTACTTGGCACCAACTTTGAACTGGACGCCATCGCCGCCTGCTTTATCGGTGGCGCTTCCGCCACCGGCGGAATCGGCTCGGTAGTCGGGACGATTATCGGCGCTTTGGTCATGGGGGTCCTCAATAACGGGATGTCCATCATGGGGATTGGGATCGATTGGCAGATGACGATTAAAGGTTTTGTCCTCTTAATGGCTGTCGCCTTTGATGTGTACTCGAAAAATAAAGCCAAATAGTCCCCCGCCCCAGCAAGCCGGGCACATGATCGGCGGTTCCCCACGGAGGACTTGAAGCAATGAAAAACCTGCTTAAAAAGCAGGTTTTTTCGTTGCTTTAATTTACATCACCCGGTCCAAGCTAGGCGATGGCCAACTTGGGGAACTACCTAAAAGAAATTGGCGGCAATAAGATTGATAATAATTATCGCTGGAACCAGGTATTTGATTAACGGCTCCCACCAGTCTTCCACCTTAATCTTTTCCGCGCCGAGGTTAACCTGTTCTTTGAATTTCTTGAAACCAATGCTCCAGGCGGTGAAGAGGCACATAATCAGACCGGAAAGGATCAGGAAGATATTGGCGGAAACAACATCAAAGAAGGTGAACATATCCATCCCAAACCATTTGATGTGGGCCAGGGGTCCACAAGCCAGCACGGAGAAGAGACTCAGCGCGAAGGTGACTGCAATGCTGAGCCAGGTGGCTTTCACCCGGTCTTTACTCCGGTCCATCTTAAAGAGGTCCATAATCGAACTGGATAGAAACTCGGTAAAAGCGATGGCGGAAGTAAGCGCGGCAATCAGGACACCTATGAAGAACAAGATACCGATAATCGTGCCGCCGGGCATAGTCGCAAAGACGCTGGGCATTGTTTTAAAGAGGAGGCCAAAACCGGCGTCGGGCTGGACACCAACGGCAAAAGCGGCGGGGAAGATCACCAGGCCGGCCAGTAAAGCAAAACCGGTGTCCATGAATACAACTTTGGTGATGTCGGAAGGAATATCCGCATCTTTCTTAAGATAACTCCCATAGACCCAACTGGCGCCTTGTCCAACGCCAATGGATAAAAAGACCTGTCCGATGGCGGCAACGACCGCACTGAAACTGAGCTTGGAAAAATCGGGTTTAAGGTAAAATTTTAGTCCTTGTCCCGCCCCGGGTAATGTCATCGAATAAACAGCCAGACCGGCAAATAAAAGAACCATGAGGGGCATGGCCACTTTCGCCACGGCTTCCACCCCTTTGACCAACCCCCGGGCCACGATAACCCCAAGCATTACGAGGACAAGAATTTCATAGATCAGGGTTGTGCCGGTGTTGGTATAAAGGGAGTCAAACCAGAGGGAAATTGCTTGGAGATTCATGCCCCTGAAAGTACCGGTCAGGAAAGCAACGGCATACTTTAAAACCCACCCGATAATCATCACGTAGTAGGAGAAGATCATGAGACCACCGATAAAACCAAAGATCCCGCCTAACTGCCAGAATTTATTCTTTGTTAGCTTAATATTCCCGGTGATCGGCGAACTTTGCGACTCCCGGCCCAAGTTATATTCGACAATCATGAGCGGGATCCCCATCACTACGGCCACTGCCAGGTAGACCAAAAGAAAGGCCGCCCCGCCGTATTGACCGGTAATATAAGGGAATCTCCAAATATTACCTAGCCCAATACTCCAACTGGCGGCGGCAAAGATGAATCCGATCCGGGAAGCCCAAGATTCCCGCTTGGCCACGGTGGATACTTCTGTAGTTTTGTTTGACATCCTTTCATCCTCCTTTGCATATTCAGTTTTAGATTCCGGCAATAACATCGATTTCGACCCGCAGACCGCCAAAGATCTGAACCCCGGAAACACATAACCTGGCCGGAAAGTCGGTCCCGAAAAATTCCCGGTAAACTTGGTTCATTTCATCAAAATCATTAATATCCGCTAAATAAACATGACATTTCAGCACGTTCTTCAGGTCGCTGCCGGCTGCTTCCAACACAGCTTTAATATTAAGAAGCACTCTTCTGGTCTGTTCCGCAACTGTTCCATGTTGTAACATTCCACTTTCCGGGTCGATCGCAACCTGTCCGGAGAGAAAGAGTAAATTTCCAAAACGGACTGCTTGCGAATAAGGTCCTACTGCTTCCGGCGCCTGTTCCGTAGTGATGATTTCCCGCACCTGCATCCCCCCTTTCTATCTGGAATTTCCGCCCGCCCATGTTCATTTCTGGGCTTGGATCTCTTCTATTATTTCCAAGAGGCACTTGTCGGTTTCCACCATTCCCGGGTTGTTGAGCTGCCCCAGCTTGGCAAAGGTGTGTTCAATGTTATGGGAGACGATTCCGTTGGCCGGAGGGATAAAGACTTTTTTCTTTGTCGCAAGATAAGCATATTCGATCGCCGTGGCCGTCGCCGTACTCAGCTTGTAAGCGCAGGATTCCTTTGCGCCGTCACAAACGATGCCGGCCAGGGCGCCTAAAACCGAATGCATTGCGTTGACCATATCCGTATAGCTTCCATCCAACAGATACACAGTTGCTGCCGCCACACCGGTCGCTGCCGCCACCGAACAGCCACAAAAAGCAGTCATTCTTTTGATATGACCTTTAATATAAATGGTTATCGCTGAACTGATCGCCAGCGCCCTGGCCAATTTGACTTCAGGAGCCTTTAAAGCTTCCGCCGCCGCCAAAACTCCCAGGAAATTAGTGATTCCATGGTTCCCGCTACCGGCGATGGCCATAATCGGGACTTTTAGACCGATCATCCGGGCTTCCGCCGCCGCTGCCGTATACAGCTTACCTAGGATCATACCGGAATAGGGAAATTCGCTTTCTTTGACCATCCCGGAAAGGGCGGGGCCCATGACGGTGTTTTTATTACGGATCCCTTCTTCGGCCGCGGCTTTGTTTACCTTGGCGTCTTCAAGTAAAAAGCGGAGTTCTTCAAGGCCGAGCCCTTGGATCGTTTCGATCAGATCGGCAATTTTATAATGAATTAGTTCATCGACACTCCCCTCCGTTGCGTCCACTGGTTTTTGGAAGAGGATTTGGTTATTTCGACCCGTTTCCGTTATGTTGGAGTAATCCCCCTGAATTACCGTCCAAGCCCGGTTACGGGCGCTTAAGACCTCGGCCTTGATGTACAAAGGATCGGGCGTGCTCTTTAGGTATGAGACTTCCACCCGGTTGGCTTTTAACAACTCCTGAGCGGCCTGAACAATTTGGTCATCGACATGGTCAAGTAAGCCAAGGCCCTCGGCGGTCCACTGGGCCAAGTAAATACCTAAAGCGGCCGCCTGGCGCAACCCCCGCTGGTTGGTTCCCGGGACCCCCACACTAATCCCATTCTTATATACATTGGGACTAACCGCTACTCGAATTTGGTCGGGCTTATCACCCAAAACCGCAGTGGCTTCGGCCACGGCCAGCGCCACCGCCCCCGGATCCGTGCAACCAGTCGATTTTTCGATCTCTTTCTTCAGGACTTCAATCAGCAGCGCTTTATCCATTCCTCCATCTCCTTTATCAATGATGCAGCATAACCCAACTTCTCTGTTCGCTTCAATAAATTTAATAATTAAGATTAATGATCGGTCACCTCTTTCCTCTGGAGTTCTAACCTCTTTGTCCTCAAGAATAATACTTTGGTCTTATAGTTGACATAAACTTTCTTGGTTTTTTTAACCCCCTTCTCACCTTTTATTACCTTATCTGTAACATCCGGATAAAGGCAATAAAAATCCCTGATCGATCGGGAGTAACAGAAATCCCCGGATCAATCAGGGGTTACATCAGAAAGGCCCACGCTGCTGGTCGACCCACCCGGGTTTTATAAAACTAATTCTTTATATTCGCTGGGACTTATCCCTTCATGCTTGCGGAAAGCTTCACTGAAATAGTTTGGATCCGCATAACCCACCGCCGCCGCAACCTGGGAAACCGCAAGCCCGTTTTGGCTTAGCAGTTGCTTGGCTTTATCCATCCGGATGGCAATCAGATAACTCTTAAAGGGAACGCCAATTTCTTCTTTAAAGAGACGGCTAAAATAACCGGGGCTGATGTTCAGTTCCCGGGCGACCGTGACAAGGGAAATATCTTCGGAATAGTGTTCGAGTAGGTAATTAACCGCTTTCGCCACCAATGGTTGCCGGCTCGGAATTCCCGCGCTGATCTGCCCATGAATTTTACCCACCAACCATTGGAAATCCCGCTCCAGGTGAGCGACGGAAAACCAAAAGGAAGCCGGTTTGAGAACGGAAGCACCGTTTAACCACAGGCCTTCACTGATTCCCACCATCTTCAAGGCGTTGATTAAAGCTTCAACCCATGTCCTCAACACCGGATAGCTATGCTCACTCAAGGCCACCAGCCGGGGGACCATATTATGCAACATCTCATCAATTTGACCGGTTTCACCCCGGCGCACCAGGTTAACCAACTGTTGTTCCATGGTTACGGGATAGTCATAGCGTTTCTTCCTTCTCTCCTTTACAGTCTGGGCATATTCGAGGATCCGGGCCGCCGGATAAAAGATCTTATGGTTACAGGCCATCAGCGCCTGTTGGTACAGTTCGGCTAAAGCCCCGGAACCCCCCAGTCCAAGAACCAACTCTTGGCCGAAACGGCGGACAAAACCCGCGGCAATGCCGGATAATGTCTTCTTGATCTCCGACAGATCATCCTTTAGGTAAGCAATGACCCGCTCTTCCATTACTTCGACTTTACTCCCCGCCGGTAACTCCGAAGCAAAAAAAGCCGCATAGTCGTCTAACTTGTCACCGGTCTCGGCAAAACCGGCGACAATAACCGTCGACACACTAAAGCCCAGACAGTCTTGGGCTTTGCGTGTGCGGTCCGTTTCCAGCAAAGGCCAGACCGGTTGGGCGCCGGCGCTGATCAGGGCGTTATGTTTTTGCAAGGCTTCCCCGATCGTAGCCAGGAGAAGTTTTGGTCTGACCGGTTTGGAAAGGTAATGGTTGATGCCGAAAGACATCGCTTCCCGGGCGTATTCAAATTCGTTATAAGCAGTAACGATAATAATTTCCGTCCGTAACCGCTGTTTCCGTACATACCTGGCTACTTCAAGCCCGGATTTTCCCTTTAATCTAATATCCAGGAGGATCAGGTCGGGCTTCCAGACGGCGATCACGTCGATTGCCTCTTCCACGGTTTCTGCCACTTTAACCATTGTCTGGCCATAAACCGCAGAAATCTCCGCCTGAAGTTCGTTTCTTTCGTAGGGTTCATCCTCAATAATCAAAATTTTACTCATTCTCCGCACCTCGGCCTAGATTTATGGGTAAAGACAAGGTCACTTCCGTACCACGCCCAGGTCTGCTCTTGATGGAAAAACAATAGCGGTCACCGTAAAACAGATCCAGCCTTGCTTTGACATTTTTGATCCCCATCCCGCTGGTTTGAACCCGGGAAGGCTCAATTTGCCCGTTTAAAATCTGATCCACCTTCTCCTGGTTCATACCGACGCCATTATCGATTATTTTAATGATGACTTCAGCACCGTCCCGCGCCGCAGAAACGTTGATGGAACCTTTTCTTGAAAGGGGCTCCACCCCATGGATCACCG
Organism: Bacillota bacterium; assembly: GCA_012735135.1. Taxonomy (GTDB): domain Bacteria; phylum Bacillota; class UBA4882; order UBA10575; family UBA10575; genus Capillibacterium. The sequence continues at coordinate 34,298 of JAAYHY010000104.1, forward strand.
CATTCTCGACCAAAGGTTGCAGGGAGAAGACGGGAATCATCGTGTCTTCCACTGCTTTTTCCAGCCAAATTTCGGTTTCCAACTGACCTATATACCGCATCCTTTGGATCTTTAAGTAACTTTCCAGATGGTGGAATTCTTCCCCAAGGGTACAACTGGAATAAGATGTGGTATAACTGCGCCGTAAAAGATCGGATAAGTTATAAATAAGGTCGGCGGTCTGTTCCGCCTTTTCCTTTAAGGCTACCCTCGCCACTAAATTCAGGGTGTTAAAGAGGAAGTGGGGACTGATTTGCGCTTGTAAAAAACGGAACTGGGTCTCCCGTAAATTCTTCTCCAGCTTGATTTTGTCGGTCAATTGTTTGGCCTGCAATTCACCCATTTCCTACTGGGTTTCGGTGATGGAGATATATTCGGCCAGCAAGGACAGGAACATCATCGTGGTCGCCAGATCCCTTTCGTTCACCACTTTTACCTTTTTCCCATAGGCAATCAGTTTTTTCGCATCCAGCGCCAGTTCTTTTGCTTTTAACGGCAAAGCCGATAAAAACTTCTTTTTTTCACCCGCCATCAGCATCTGTCCACAGGTGACGCTATAATTGCATTTACCATTGATCACAATCGGGATCGTAATCATCGTCAAACCCATATAACATTGGGTTATTCTTGGTTTAAGCTCTTTTTCCGCTTCTTCGCATAAATTATTACATTCCATACACTTGGGGCCGCCTTTTTCACTATTAATCACATACTTACAAAACTCGGAGAAAATGTTTAAGTTAAAGGGAAGAACCGATCGCCCTTGGCTATCCATAAACGAGATCGAATGTCCAGTCACAGAAATAAATGTATGGTTAACCTTTTCCATCATTTTGATAATATTCTGCTGCGACAAAGCAACCCCCCCTTATCCGAATGCGCCTTTGGTCCTTATTACCTTTTCTTCGGCCCTTCAAAAATACCTTTAATTGAGGTCTTCTCTTTCTCCCTGTTTAGCCGGGACGGCCAAGGATGGGAACAAAGAAAAGATCAACATTGCTCAGCCGGATATTTAAGTATTTTGTGATCATCACGACCTAATCGACGCCCAAGGTAGAGATAGAGAATCCCCTGAAGAATTTTTAGCGCCTGTTTTGTGCCGGCAGGTGAGACAGAGTAAAACAGCAACCGGCGTTAAGGCCGGTTGCTGTTCGTTAGAATCACTCATTTTTCCTGGCAAGGCCGCCTTGGAAGGCCGGAAAGCTTGAAAACCCCTATTTCAAGCCAAAGGTCACATGGGCCGTAACCCGGATCTGTTGCTGCCGGGTTGAGGTGTCGTGGATCCCGCCCGATTCAACCCGGGTCGAATTGGGTTCGGTGATCTGAAACACACCCGAACGGACCGATACGATCTTGCCGACTTTCACATCGGTCTGTTCCACCATCTTTTCCGCCCGTTCCCGGGCATTTTTCGTTGCTTCCCCCACCAGTTCCTTTTTGAGTTCATCGATGCCGGAATAAAAATATTCCAGATTCGAATTGATCGTTCCTCCGTCCAGGAGTTCCATCGGGTCGAAGGCCATCTTTTCCACCGTATCCACCTGGTCGGTGATGATATAAATCGTCTGTTGGAAGTGGTATCCCCGGAAGATCCGCGCCTCTGAGGTATAATCGTACTCCTTGTAAACCTGGGCTGGTTTCATCGTCACACAGTCACGCCCGATGCCTTTCGTTTCAAGTAAAGCGAAGATCTTTTCCCGGACCGTTTTTAGCCTCTCATAACCGGCGGATAGATTGTCGCCCAAAATATCCTCTTCAATATTGAGCGTCCATTTCACGGTATCCGCTTCAAAGTTTTGGGAAGCCGCCCCGACCACAGTGATGGTCTGTCCCGGATTCTGCGCCCGGTAAAAATAGGAGCCAAAGATAACCGCGGAAATGATTAATGAGACCCCAAGGATTAACCCCGCTTTTATTCCGGAATTCATTTTGTTTCCCCCCTCTATAGCCTTAAATTTCCCCCATAAAATTTGGAAAACCAACGGTAATCACCATGCCATCCTTTCTAAAAGTACATTATGGGGTTTCTTTTTCCTCTATGCATTTCCTGGGAATCATTTCGCCAAACCCCCATGCTTATCCTCCAGAGGAAAAGGCAATCCTTGCCACAAGCGATAAGAGGTTTTTCTTGGTAGTCCTCCACCCCATCTCAAAGCCGGATGAAGAATAATTTTGGTCTCAGGGAACTTTCCGGCAAGTTTAATTAAAATTAATTAAAAATTAAAAGAAGGAAAACAGGGAATAATGGGTTCAAACCTGTATCCTTCCAGGGGGAAAATGAGGGGGAATAATCAAAACAGATGAACCGGGGGAACCCTTCTCCACCATGAGAAGGAGTGGTCGTGGAAACCCACTAAAAAAAACAAAGGAGCGGTTGGATTTGGTAAAAAAAGACTCTCTTCATCTCACTATAATGCTCTCCGTTTTTTACGTGGCCGCACAGATGTTATCGGACATTACCAGTTTAAAGATTATTTCCTTGTTCGGCTGGAGTATGGACGCGGGGACTTTAATTTATCCAATTACCTTCACCTTGCGGGATCTGGTCCATAAAGTGGCCGGCCTAAAAGTAGCGCGCCTGCTGATTTTTCTCGCCGCCGGGATCAACCTCTTTATGGCCGGGTTGTTTTGGTTGGTCTCGATTTTGCCGCCGGATCTGTCCGTCGGGTTACAAACCGAATTTGGGCTGGTTCTATCCCCGGTTTTCCGGATTACGCTTGCTTCCATCGTTGCCGAAGTGGTGGCGGAATTGATTGACGGGCAAGTCTATGAAATCTGGGTGAAGAAGTTTAAGGACAGTTGGCAATGGGGGCGGGTTTTAGCCTCAAATCTGATCAGTGTGCCGGTGGATTCTTTTATCTTTGTATGTGTCGCCTTTTCCGGTGTGCTTCCTTTTTCCGTGCTGATCTCTATTTTCACCACCAATGTTCTTTTAAAATTGCTGGTGGCGATCTTGTCGATGCCGGCCATTTATTTGGTTCGCGGGACCAAACCGGCTTCTTAACCAATTCCGGTCAGACCCTATCTTGGTTGTGGATTATTCCTCCCCTGTTCATTATTACTCCATCTCTTCACCGGAAACACGACCGTTAATTGCAAAGAACCCCCCTGTTGGGGGGTTTTTAGGTTATTCGGTTTTTTTCCGTGACCGGTTAATGTTAAAGCAAGGCCTTTCCTTAAACATCCTTGCCGGCGCCCACTTCGCCGGCTTTCGTGATCGCCAATTTAGCAAAGAAGGGACCAATAATTTCATAGATCACCACCGCGCCTAAGACTACCGTCGTCACCACCTCGGCAATTTCGGCAAAATTCTGTTGCACCATTAAGCTAAGACCAATCGCCACCCCGGCCTGAGGAATCAAGCCCAACCCCAGATACTTTTGGACGGTGCGCGGCGCGTGACTTAAAACCGCACCTAACCAAGCTCCCAACATCTTCCCTAGCACACGGCTGATAATAAAGACAACGCCGATTACCCCTACCTTCTGTAAGACGGCCAACTCCAGATTGGCGCCGGCCAGCACAAAAAAGAGAACATAAATGGGGGTGTCAATCGATTTCACCAGGGCGAAAAGGCGGCCGCTTTCCTGTGGGAAGAGGTTGACCGCCATACAACCCATAGTCATACAGGTTAACAAGGAAGACAGATGAAGGGCTTCGGCCAGCCCGGTTAAGCCCAAGATTAAGCCTAGGGTCACCACCAGTTTATCTTCTTGCTCTTTAAAGCGGGAACTGATGAGGAGGAGCAGCCACCCAAAGATGATACCCAGTAAAAGTGAACCGAGGATTTCCCAGAGCGGCGTAGCCACCATCGCCAGTAAACCACCGCTTACTTTCCCCGCCATCACTTTGGCGACGGCCATACATAAACCGAAAATAATCAGGCAAAGGGCATCATCAATGGCCACTACGGCCAAAAGGTTCTCCGTCAATGGTCCTTTCGCTTTATACTGGCGAAGCACCATAATGGTGGCGGCCGGCGCCGTCGCCGTGGAAATGGCGCCAAAGATTAAAGCCTTATACAGTTCCACCCCGGCGAGCAGGGTCAGGGATAAAGTTACGAAGAGAAAGGCGCCAATCACCTGAACAACCGCGATCACAACTGAAGTCTTTCCGCATTGCTTCAACTGTTTTAGGGAAAACTCTCCTCCGATTAAAAAGGCGATCAGCCCCAAGGCAATAGAATTAACCGGCGTCAACTCGGTGATAAGCTCTGGGGAAACAATCCCAAGCAGGGAGGGGCCGAAAAACAAGCCGGCCACTAAATAACCGGTTACCGCCGGCAATTTAAGATAGTTAATCAATTTGCCAAACGTAAAGCCTGCCACAAGGATTAAACCGATAAAAAGTACCATCTCCATCCTCTCCGACTCCCGTTTCAAGATTCTTAATTAAGCATTAAGTAAGCATTAGCACCTTACGTTAACCATTATCCTGCTCGGATTGGTTTTGAATAAATTTTCTCCCCAACCCGACCGCTTTGACCACCGGCACCACAAACATCAGACCGGTACAAGCCTCTGCAAAATTATGGAACATAGTCGATAATTTCTCCATCGCCTGGTTGATCTTCTCCGGATGTTTGGAAAGGGCAAAAATGGTTCGATTATGCGCATGTTCTTTGGTCATCAACCCTTTAAGGCCAAAAAAGATCGGAATATTGGCGGATAGCACTTTCGCCATGCCCTGGGTCTCGATGACGGTAGCGCCCCGCATTTCACATTCTAAAAGGACCTCCAAAACTTGCTCTGTTTTCTCCGGATCATCAACAATAATAAATAAAGCTTGAATCATTTCCTCACTCATCTTTTTACCCTCCTGCACTCCTTATCTTCGCTCCTCTTGCCAAAAAGGCCGAAGTTTTCGGTCCGAATCCTTCACCACTCAATTCTACTCCTTGCCGTCTTGACAATTCAAGGTCAACTCGTTAAATAAACGGTAAACTATGGCATAGAAATAGATCAGAAAAGGAGCCAGCTTTACCGCTGCCTCCTTCTCTTGTTTTATTCCCCGATAATTTTGATTAGCACCTTTTTCCGCCGCTGGCCATCAAACTCGCCATAAAAGATCTGCTCCCAAGGGCCGAAATCTAATTTACCCCCGGTTACCGCCACCACTACTTCCCTTCCCATAACCTGCCTTTTCAGGTGGGCGTCGCCGTTATCTTCCCCGGTGAGGTTGTGGTAATATTGGGAGGTGGGTTCATGGGGAGCGAGCTTTTCCAACCAGTTCCGGAAATCCTGCCATAAACCCCTTTCATGGTCATTGATAAAGACACTGGCTGTGATATGCATCGCATTGACCAGGCATAGACCTTCCTTGATTCCGCTTTCCGCCAAGGCGGCTTCAACCTGGTCGGTGATGTTAATTAGCTCGACCCGCTCTTTGGTCTGGAAAACCAGTTCTTTTCGGTACGACTTCATGCGATCACCTCATTTATGATTCTTATCAACAGTATGGTAATTCTGCTTTCTTCTCTCCTTCCCTCGTTAGCTTTTCATCCCGCCAATAAAAAATCCGCCCTGGGGGCGGTTGACCTGTTCCGATCCGGATCTCCCTAATGATTGGTTAACCTTTCAGAGCTTTACCTTCATCACCGTCGAACGGGGAGTTACTTTCCCCGGGTAAAGATGGAGTTCTCGCACCGCTTCCATATTGGTGATCAATAACGGGATCAGAGTCGATTTGGCCTTTTCGGAAATGAGCTTCAAATCAAACTCCATAAGTTTCTCACCGGCTTTTACCTGTTGGTTTGTCCGGACAAAGCTTTTGAATCCTTCTCCTTGCATCTCCACGGTATCGATGCCAATATGAATCAGAATCTCCAATCCTTCTTTCGTCCGCAAGCCGATGGCATGTTGTGTCGGGAAGACCTGTACGACTTCACAGTTGACCGGAGCATACAGCACTCCTTCCTCCGGTCTGAAGGCCAAACCATCACCAACCATTTTCCCGGCAAATACCTCGTCGGGAACTTCCATCAGATCAACGGTATCTCCCTTGACCGGTGCTTTAATTTCCACAATTTTTTCCTTTTTAAAGAGGCCCAGCACTTTCCAATTTCCTCCTCAGCCAGCAATATTCGCTTTGCCTGGTTAGTAGTTATTTACTCCTTTGTAGATTTTTCCGCTCCGCTCACCGCAGGGGAAAGACTTGTTCCCCGGCCACATAGGTCATTAATACATGAAAATCTTCATCCCACAAGACCAGATCCGCATCCATACCCGGAGCGATGTTCCCTTTCCGGTTTTCAAGCCGGAGGATCCGGGCCGGATTGACGGTAGCCAGCTTGATAACTTCCTCGAAAGGTAGTCCTGTATTCCGCCGGAAATTGGCGAGCGCCCGGTTCATCACTAGCGTACTTCCGGCTAAGGTGCCATCCGGCAGACGGGCTTGACCGGCTTTAACCTGCACCGCCAGACCGCCCAGGTCATATCTGCCGTCCGCCAAAAGACAAGCCCGCATCGCATCGGTAATCAAAACCAGTCTCTCCGGGCCCTTCATTTTTAGGACCAGTTCTTGGACGGCCGGCGCCACGTGAATATTATCGGCGATCAATTCACAATCTACCGGTTGTAAAAGAGCCGCCCCGACGGCGCCCGGCTGACGATGGTGGAGAGGGGACATTGCGTTAAACAGGTGGGTAACATGGGTAGCACCGGCATTCATCCCTCGGATCATCTCTTCGTAAGTGGCATTGGTATGACCAAGCGAGACCACTACCCCGGCGTCAACCATTTTTTTGATGAACGCTAAAGCCCCTTCGCTCTCCGGGGCGACCGTAATCAGCCGGATCACTTCCAGATAGGGCTGGAGCCAAGCCCAGTCCGGCGGGATAATATAACGTTCATCATGGGCCCCTTTATACTTTACATTGATAAAGGGGCCTTCCAGATTACACCCTAAGATTTGCGCGCCGGGGCCGCAGTCCCCGGCCATGGCCGCCTTAATCCGGCGCAAGGCCTGTTCGATCCTGGTTTTTTCCATCGTGATCGTGGTGGGCAGAAAAGCAGTGACCCCGGTCGCCACCAAATGACGGGCCATTTCTCTTAAAGCCCGCTCGTCCTCATCCATCACATCATAACCGGCGCAGCCATGGATGTGAAGGTCAATAAATCCGGCGGACAGAAAGGCGCCGCCCCCGTCGACCACTTCCAAACCGGGGCCAAGCCGGTTTTCGCCGGTAATTTCCCTGATTCTTTGGTCAAATATTACTCCTTGGTGTTCTTTAATCCCTTCTGCGGTGACTAATTTAATGTTCTTAATTGCCTTCATCACACTAAACTCCCTAACTCCACCATGTTGCTTAATGATTTACGAAAACAGGAAAATAAAACTATTTTCAGCGGTTCACCGAACGGGCCATCCGCCGGTAAGTATGGCGACGGCCGCGAATGGCTAGACTGTAACGGAGAATATTCTCCGGAACCGCAATTCCGGGGTAACCCGCATCACCAATATGGTGAAGATCGGTTCCGGTCATTTTGCAAAGGAGGGCAATCTCCCGAATCGTTTCCGCATCAGCCCCTTCTTGTGAAGTTCCGATGGTGGTCATCGTCAGAACTCCACGGCGATGGGCTACTTGCACCAAACCCCTGATATACTCCATCGTAATCCCCGGTACTGTTCCGGGGGCCGGGAGTAAAAGCACATCACAACCCGCAGCGATAAACTCTTCCACCTCTTCGGCGGTGACCAGTTCCGTTCCGCTCTCTTCGATGACACCGGCAGCATGCATTTTACCGGCGCCGATAAACAGTTCATCCCCGACTTCCTGCTTAATTTGGGTTAGTGCTTTGGTGATCTCCCGGTTCGAGGCGGCGGTACCGGGGTTCCCGGTCAGAACGATAAAATCGGCGCCCATCTCCCGCGCCCGCCGGGCGTTAAGGATAGAAGCGCGACGCCCAGGGGGCACCCGGGTGGACTCGCCTACCGCTTCCAGATTAACCCCAATTAGCCTTCCCGTCAACCTTTTAATCTCCCTGATTACCGCGGCGGGTTCATGGGGAGGGAGACCATAATAGACCGGATTTTCCAGATCAAGCATATTCAGAAGGAGCAGGTCGGCGCCGCAGGCGGCGGCCAGTTCCGCATTGCTGATATCAAATAACAAGGGAGGAAAGGCGCCGATGACTTCACTAACTAACACCCGGCCTTCACTGGCGGCAATGGACGCCAAGATCTCCGCTTTGGTCATCCCTTGCCAATCAGAAGTACTACAATCAAGAAAGCGCTGAACCATCTTGACCACCTCGAATCAGAAAATGCTATGATGCTTGTCGCCTCATCAAGCTTTGATTTAATACCCTTTTGAAATTGATGCGTCGCTGGTATGGGCGATTACCATTAATTTTATAAGGATTGCAGGAGCCTTTAGGCTCCTGCAGACCTTTTACTTGGTTATGACGCTTCAGTTCTTGTTGGCCATGACCGCTTTCATATGGGTCACCAACGGGTCGGCGACAGTACCAACTACAATTTGGAAGTTGTTCCCCGCCAGCTTCAAGACGCCGGTCGCGCCCAGTTCCTTCAGGCGGGTTTCTTCAACCTGCGCGCTGTTGTCCACCGTTATCGATGAACCCGGCGGAAAAAGTAAACCCGCACCGCATGCCTAACGCGGTCGTCACCGCCAAGCTGATTCCGCTTAGTAAAGCATGCAAGATGTAGAGGACCGGCGCCAGGAACATACTACGTGCTCAGTTACGGAATCTCCTCCAAACCCATCGGCCTCTTGGTGGTCGGTCTGATCATCGGCGTTATCTACTACTTCACCTTTGTTTACTTCATTAAAAAGCTTAATATCCCCACGCCTGGACGGATTGAAGAAGAGTCCGGCGCTTTACTCAACTTAAGCAATCCCGAACTCCGGGAGAAGGCCGCCGCCATCTTGGCCGCCCTGGGGGGTAAAGAAAACATCAAAGCATTGGATGCTTGTATTACCGACCTCCTCGTCGGGCACCGCGGCGTAAAGCTCTTCTTCCATCATCGCGGCGACCTGCTTCGCTAAGCGGTAAGAACTTTTATAGGTCTTTTTGATGACCGGAAGCAGTTCGTTTTTGATAGAAATCTGTTTGAGGATCCGCTCCACCGCATAACGGATATGGGAGGCGAAACGGGCGTAATCAATAGATTTACGGTCGATCTCCACCTTAAGCTCATCCTCAATAATCTCGATGGCGGAATTGCAGAGATAAGCGTATTTGACCGTATTGGAGAGGCGGTCTTTTGTCTTCAGGGAATGGATATGCAGGGCAATAAATCCGGCCTCCTCCTCGGGAATCCGCATGTTAAGCGCTTTTTCCAACAGTTGGGTCGCTTCTTTGGCGATGGCCAGTTCTTGGGGGTATAAAGTTTCAATCTCCACCATGAACGGGTTTTCAATCTGGTCGTTGTCTTGCAAGCGGAAAACGGTAAAGGCAATATGGTCGGTCAACCGCACGTGCATCTCTTCATCCAGTTCGCCGGTGGCGGAAGAGATCAGGTGTATTACCTCCTCGCAGGTTCCCACCAACCCATCATCGATCTCGGTGATCAATTGTTGAAAACGCCGCTTGGTTTCGGGATTTTCGATCACAAAGACCCGTTCAAAAACGGTATCAGCCGGAATCTGATCCCCCGCTTTGGCACCGAAGCCGATCCCCTTTTTAATTAAGATCTTCTCAATCCCTTTGTGTTGCGCTAAGACTACATTGTTGTTGAATGGTTTAAGCACGGTATAAGTGGCCGGCAAAGCTCGCCCCCCACCTTTCTTGACCAATTCCCCAGTTTAAACTATTCATCCTTTAACAACATTATAACATACCGGTCAAAAATGCAACCCCGATCCGTCCTTCTTTTCTTCCCGACCCAAGCTTGAGTTTAAAATTTTGTTGCCAAAAGGCCCATTCTTGAGTAAAATAAAGATAAAGAAATAATGACAGGTGTGTCACTGGTAACCCCAGGCATTAACCTAACCTTATTTAAGGTTTGTGGTTAATGCCTTTTAATTTATCCGCAGGAGGTGGTTCCCCATGTACACGGGTATACCGGCTTCCCCCGGGATCGCCATCGGTAAAGCCCTGGTGCTCACCAAAAAAAAGGTGGCGTCGGAGAAAAAGACCGTTACAGACGTAACCGCAGAAAAGAACCGTTTTCATCAGGCCTTAAACGCCGCCAAAGCCAAGCTGGACCAGTTAATTGGCCAGGCCTATGCGGAGCAACAAAAGGAGACCGCGGCCATCCTGGAAACCCACCGCCTCATCTTAGAGGATCCGGACCTTTTGGCTAAAGTCGAAACTGAAATCACGGAAAAAAAGGTTAATGCCGAGTTCGCCCTGGAAAAAGCCTTGGGTTTCTACATCGAGCTTTTGGCCGGGAGTGATAATGCCTACTTTCAAGAAAGAACCGCCGATCTCAAAGATGTGCTGAGCTACGTTAATCCTTTTTTGACCGGAGAAGAAGAGATCGATCCCTTTCCCATCAAAGGTAAGTGCATTCTTGTGGCTCCCGAACTTACCCCCTCTGATACAGCCCGGCTACCGCTCAACCTGGTGCAGGGGTTCATCACCGAAAGCGGCGGCCCTACTTCCCATACGGCAATCATCGCCCGCTCCTTGGAATTGCCGGCCGTCGTCGGGGTCGCCCGGATTACGGCCGAGGTTAAAAATGATGATTTGTTAATTATTGACGGCGGGGAGGGGACGGTCCTGGTCAACCCCGCCCCAGAAACGGTCGAAACCTACCGGAAAAAAGAAAGGGCGCTTCGCGCGGAAAGAGAGGCGCTCTCCGCCTTAAAGAACGCTCCCGCCCGGACCAAAGACGGCAAAACCATTAATCTGCTGGCCAACATCGGTGAACCCTGGGAGTTAACCAAAGCGCTGGAGTATGGCGCCGACGGGATCGGTCTCTACCGGACCGAATATTTGTTTATGAACCGGGACACCCTGCCCACCGAGGAAGAACAGTTTGAGGCCTATAAAGAAGTTTTAACCAAGATGGAAGGCAAACCGGTCGTCATCCGGACGCTGGATATCGGCGGCGACAAAAATGTGCCTGCTATAGGGTTAGCGCCGGAGAGCAACCCCTTCCTCGGGTACCGGGCTATCCGGCTGTGTCTTGCGGACCGGAATTTATTCGTTACCCAACTCCGCGCCCTTTACCGGGCTTCCGTCTATGGTCAGCTCAGAATAATGTTTCCGCTGATCTCCAGTATTGAGGAATACCGATCCGCCGTAAAAATCGCCGGTGAAGTCCGGTTGGCGTTAATCAAGGAAGGGCGCCAGATCGGCTGCCACGTCCCGCTCGGGATTATGGTCGAGGTTCCCTCCGTCGCCCTCCTGGCTGATGTCTTCGCGAAAGAAGTGGATTTCTTCAGTATCGGCACCAATGACCTCATCCAGTATACCTTGGCGGTCGACCGGATGAATGAACGCATCTCCCATCTATATAGCCCCTTCCACCCCGCTGTGTTGCGTTTAATTAAAATGGTGATCGACCACGCCCGGCGGGAAGGGATCGAAGTCAGCATGTGCGGGGAGATGGCCGGCGATCCCCGTCTCACCCGTCTTTTAATCGGTCTCGGGCTCCAATCCTTTAGCGTAAGTCCCTCCTCCCTGTGGACGGTGAAGAAAGAGATCATGAAGGTGAAAACCAAACCGGCCAAAACTTTCGCCAGGAAAGTTCTTCTCCAGTCAACCGCCGCCGAAATTAAGGAGTATATAGAAACCAAAGCATAAGGAGTGATTCGTCATGCGGGAACTAACCGTGACCATTAAAACGAAAACCGGATTGCACGCCCGGCCGGCCGCCCTCCTCGTCAATACAGTATCAAAAGGAAAGAGCAAGGTAACGATCGAAAAGAACGGAAAGGAAGCAAACCTCAAAAGCCTCCTCGGTTTATTAAGCCTGGGGGTGGAAGAAAACGATACGGTCACCATCAAAGTGGACGGCAAAGATGAGGATGAGATCATCGCCGCCTTAAGCCAATGTGCTAAAGAGAATGAACTCTGGTAGCCGGAGCTGAATGGTGTCCCTTGCTCCGGTGAATCGCCTGGCGTATTCTAAAGCTCAGCTTCGTTGAAAGCGGGCAACCGCTTGATGGTTCCTCTTGAACCAAAAGCGGCCGGCGGCGATCCCATTACCTAGCCGCATTCACCTTTGAGTACCTTTTGGTTTGCCGCATGGATCAGGCGTTCCTCTTCGGTGACGAAGACAACTTCCGTTCCTGCCTTTAAGTGGCGGAGATAATCAATGTTCCCCTCCACCTCTTCAAGAGTTAAGTTTTTAGCATGACCGGCCATCAGCAGCTGTGGCCGGTATTTTTTATACTCCTCCAAAGTCCGGAGGTAAGCGTCAAGATCCGGATCTTCCACATAAACCAGGGGCCGTTCCAGATTATCACCCACATAGAGGAGACGGTCCTCATGGTCAAAAAGGGAAATACTGTCGGCGGTATGACCGGGGCTGTAAAAGAGTTCGATCCCTTCCTCCGGAAAGAAAAGCCGCTGCTCAAAGGTGATGGTCGGTAGTCGCCGCTCTACCCTGCCCCGGCGGTATTTTCCGTATTTCGCCAACTCCTGCTCCCAGCCCGCCGCCAACAACTCCCGGCAGCGCCGGTGGCTGACCACTTCCCCTGTAAAAGCACAGTTCCCCCAGACATGATCCCAGTGAAAATGGGTATTGACCACCATTACCTCCCGCCCTTCCGGCATATCCTGTAGAACCGGTTCCATGCTCAGGCTGCCACAGAAAGTATCGATCACCCAGACCCGCCGGGCAGATTTGATCACGTACACAAAGGTCGCCATCGGAAGATCAGAAAAATGGTAAGCAGTCGCCCGGGTGGTTATCTTTTCTTTCGTCAATCCAATGCCCTCCTTCTTCTTCCTCCCGGAATGATGAGCGCGCCCCTGATTGTTCTCCCCTGTTTTATCTTTTTGAAAAACTTATCTTCACGCAAGGAATCATCTCCTGGATTTTTTTGGGAATAAACTCCATATAATAAGTAGGCTAATCGAATTAAAACTGGGCTTTACCACATTTTTTAGCTAAGCCCGACAAAAAATTGGCCAAAAACTAACCAGTGCGGAAAATTCAATCTTCTTTTGCATCTTTTTTTCCCGGGCGCATATTATTTTAGTAACTTGCCGGTAGTCGCTCACGCCGGCTTCCGCCAGAAAAACAGTTAACGGGGGATTTCCATGAAAAACCGTGTTCATTTATGGGTCTGCCTGATCTTTACAGTAACGTTTTGTCTTATCGCGCCGGCGGCGGCAGGGGAGTTGCAATTCTTAACTTTTCCGGCGGTGGCGCCGGTCACTGAGACAAGTCTTTCCTTACCCTTTACCCTACCGGCGTCCACCGCATCAGCCGTTAGCTTCCGGTGCTCCGCCTTAATGGATACAGCAACCGGAAACCGGATTAGTCCGGACCGCATTTCGCTCTCCTACAATCAGAAAACGGTTGGCCCCAACCAACTGCTCACCCTGACCCCGCAGCCAACGGGAGGGCCGGAAGCAGGGAGCACCCGTGAATTTGGGCTGCAGATCAATTTTCTTCCCTCCGATCCCCCGGGCGAATACGAGGGAATAATCGAAGCGGTTCTTCACCATTCAACGCAAGACACGGAACGGATCTCCCTTTGGGTAAAAACCCGGGTCTTGCCCTGGATTAAACTGGAACGAGTATCGGGCCAGCCTTTTCCGGGCTTCGATTCTCTTTCTTCCCTTACTGAAAGCAATTTGACGATCACCGAACCACTCAAACTGTTACTTGCCTCCAACACCCACTGGCAGCTGTATCTGAGAGTCGGGACGGCCATACCCCATCATGATCCGGAATTTCCTCTCCAGATTAGGATTGGGCGCCCCGGTAAAGCAGGGGAGGAGAAAAAAACGCTCCTGGCCAACGGCCCCGCTCAGCTGGTCGCGGCTGGCCCGCCGACGGTGGTTGGAGATGGTTTGACGCCTGCCAATTACTGGACCGAACTTTATCTTTCCGCTTCCATTGCCGACTGGCGCCAATACCCCACCGGAAATCATCAGTTGACTTTTTACCTTTCCGGTCAGACTATCACCCCGTAAGGGAAAACCCAGAGGTTACATACCGGTAGGTGGCGCGGATCACCGGTTTGTAATAAATAAAATAAATGCGAGGTCGATACAATGAGGAAATCTCTTTCTCTCTTCCTAACCTTAACTCTCCTGATGCTCACCACCTTAGCGTTCGCCCAAAGTGTCTGGGGCAACCCGCCTCCGCCATGGTGGGATCCCCAATGGATCAATTATGATAATCACTTGTGGGATGACGGAGCAATCACTTGGACGGAGGTCGACGAAAAACACGTCAATGTCCCCTGGATTGACCGGGATAACGCCCTTTATGACGAGAACAATCCGGAACGGGGTCAATCCGTGGAGATGACGCTCCTGACCCGGGCTTATATCCCCTGCTATCTCGAGATGCGGGTCACCGGGAACGAGGGCCAGACCACCATCCAAAGCTTCGGGCCTTTGGCAAAACCGGAAGCCGAACCCACTAGCTATATCTTAGCTTTTGATAATGAAATCGGCGGTTTTGTCGATGAAAACTGGAATTCGCTGGGGCATGGACGCAACGCCGAAATTTATCCCGGCGATTTCTGGAAAAATGTATATATCCAAGGTTGCGACATCTTTAAAGTTGAAGTTTACGCCAATGATGATTATAAGTACGAAGTACAGGCCAGCCCTCTCACCCCCTATGACGCCAATACCGAAGGGAATGCCCTTGATAGCCTTTATCTCCAGATGAGGTATAAGTTGGGTCTTTACGGGAATTTTAGCCGGACCCACACCTTTGACCGGCCGGACGAGATTGAAGAGATCGCTGTTATGGACGCCTGTGAGGAACTGACCGTTTACCACCAATTCCGGGTTCCTTATTCCCGTAACATCGCCCATGGCCGCTACGACGGAAAGGTAATCTTCCGCGCCTATACCCTCTAAACCGCTTTGCGCTTTTGATGAAATCCGGCTGGTGTTCGCGCCGCACCAGCCGATCTTTTACTATCCCTAAGGGAGGAACGGACAATGTTTAAACCATCCCAACCCAAGTTTTTATACCGTCTGGTTACAGTAACCCTGGCCCTGGCGCTCTTCGCGTCAAGCGTTTATGGCGTCGCCCGGGTCGAACCCAGTAAATTCCTTTTTACGCTAAAACCGGGCGAACGGATCACAGAGGCGATTAAAGTCACCAATACCCAAGCGACGGTGGCGGAATATACGGCCGTCATTTATGATTGGACGCTGAACGACGAAGGCCACCTGGTAACTTCTCCCGCCGGACAACGGGCAGATACTTTAGCCGGCCTGATAAAATTTAACCCCCGCCGCTTTAAACTGGAACCAGGCCAAAGCCAGTATGTCCGTTTTACCCTGACCGCTCCCAAAGACGGCGATTGGTTGGAGAGAAGGGGGATTATCTTTTTTGAGGAAAGCCGTCCCCCGGAAGACAATGCGGTTGGCTCGACCGTCGTCATCCAAGTCGGCGCCACCGTTTATCTAAGCTTTACGGAAACGGTCAATTCTTTCCGCGCCTATGGCCTAAAAATCGAAACCGGGGAAGAAGGCCCGCCCGTTCTCCTCATTGATCTGGCCAATGAAGGGCAAGCCCATATCAGCTACCGGGTCAACTACCGGATCACTAAAGAAAGTGGCGGACTTTTCGAAGAAAACACCTCCGGGGAACAACTGATTCTGCCGGGCAGTCGATATGTTGCCCGCTTTCCCTTTACGAACACCCCGCCGGCGGGTAACTACAAAATTACGGTCAACATCAGTTTTACCGGGACAGCACGGACCCTCTCGAAAGTAGTCCCGTTTTCCATACCCTGAGTTATGTCCTTGTGGCGGACCGGAATTAGGGGGAATCAAAAATGGTAAACAAAAGCAATCATGCTTTTTGCTTTAAATCACTAAGCGCTGTTCTGATCTGTTTCTTCCTTGCGTTAGGCGCCGGAACGCAGCTTTACGGCCAAGAATCCACCCCCATGGAGACCAGCATCGCCCTGCTGGTAATTAAAGTGGGAGATAATATTTACTTCCAGGACCCCGCCTTTGAACTTCTGGACCTTGACACTCATCTCTTAGTCCCGGTCAACCGTCTGGCAACCAGCCTTGACCTGGATCTGTCTTATCACCGGAGCGAAAAGAAACTGGTGCTTACCAATAACCTTAACCAAAAGAAAGCCGAGATCTTTTGGGAAGAGAAACTCTACCGGATCGACAACCGCCTTTTTTTAAGCAAAGAACCACCCCTTTTCTTCCAGGGGAATGTCTTTGTCAGTCTTCCTTTTCTCGCATCCTTCCTGGAGGCTGAATTTGACTGGGATTTTCGTTATCAAGCGCTTACGCTTAATGTAGAAGAAGGTTTACTTAAAGCAACGCCAGCCACGATCAGGCCGGAACTTTCGGAAAAGGCCGCCCAAAAAGAACTGCCGCCCAAAGAAGGCCCGCCCTTCGCCTTAAGTTCAGTCCGGTATAAATTCGGGCTGGAACACCGGAAGGAGGCCCCTAACGATAAGAGCCTCGACGGACTCTTTAAACTACGGTTGGATGGCTATGCCGGAGAGTGGGCGCTTTCTGCCGCCGGTGGGGTTAGACAGGATTTTTACAACGGGGTTCTTACGCCCGAACTCTCCCTTTTGCGAGCCGAGTACCATAAAGATAATGAACTCATCATCATCGGCAATGCCGATCTTGATCTAGAGAAAACCTTCGGGAAAAAAGAGATCTGGGGCGCTTTATATATGACCCCCGACTTCCAGTTCCGCAGGGAATTGTTTGCCTATACCGACGTGTCCGGCCCTGCGGAAGCCGGCGATCAGGTTTTACTTTATCTAAATGATCTGCTCTGGGAGACTAAACAGTTGGATGCCGACGGCACATACCTTTTTCTTGATGTACCTTTACAGATTAACCGGGTGAATCGCCTCCGGGTGGTGATCCAAAAAGCCGACGGGGAGACTTATGAAACGATCCGTGAGGTCGCTGCTAGTCCCCGTATCTTATCGAAAGACCGGAACGAACTGACGGTCGCCACCGGTCTTTACCGGAAAAACGGCGTTAACGAGTGGGAAGGGGCTATGGTCGGCTACCGGCAACAGATCGCCTTAACGGAAAATATCACCTTTGGCCAAGAAACCTCGGTATCCGCTCCCTACATCAATTTTCCCGAATATAGCTATATCGGTGCTGACACAGGTATCGCTTTTCGGCTGAATAAAAACCTTATTTTTACCCTCGACTGGTTAATCGGGGGGGAAATTGGGAAAGAGGTCAACACCGGAATTGAATCTTCCCTTTTATACTGTTTAGAGAAGGGTTTTTTCGAAAGCGTGATCTACTATATACCGGAGCCGGTGACCAAAGGGGTCCGCTCACAAGCCGGTCAAGGAACCAAGCTCCGTTCCGAACATGAACTCCAAAATAACCTGCTCTTCGAGGCCGAGGGGTATTTATCCAAATCCACTCCGGAATCCCCCCCCTGGTCTGCAGACGGCGTTAACCTGTCCCTGACGAAAAGATACGGCCATTATAACCAAAACAGTCTGGCCGGACAGGTAAATAAAAAGTGGTTGACCCAAGAGGTCAAGGCCGGCCACTATAAAGCAGACGTAACTAGCGGCGCCGTCAAACATACCCTCCGGGAACGGACCGTCGGCGCCAGTACGGAAGGGGAAGTGGTGAACACCAGGTATTATTGGGACAACAACGGTCCATATCGCCGGCTTAATCTAAACGTCAAAACCGATTTGACTTTGGCTTTGACCAATAACTTCCTTTTTGGTCTGGCTTTGGATACGGTCAATACTTGGCAGGAAGAAACCTATAGAGGCTTACGCCTCCTCGGCGAAACCGACGCCAAATGGAGCTTAACCGATGATACCCTGTTGGCCGGAAATATAACCCTCGAAAGCAGCAATGACCCGCAAAAAGATCCTTCTTTTCACCTGAAAAAATTAAAAACCGGCCTTCTCTTTCAGCATTTTTTCAACCCGGAATTAAATATGTACGCCGAAGCCAGCCGTGCCCGCGAGTCGTTTCGGGTTGAAGCGAACGTTTATCGCTATACCACCGCCCGCCTAGGGCTCAATTGGCATACCACCGACCGGACCGGAAAGATCGGGGGGCAAATCGGTTACCGCTCGCCGGTGGGAAGCCGGGTATTCCCCCAGTGGTCTTACCGTTTAAGCTTGGAGAAATACCTGCCTTCCGCCTTTTTAGTGGAATTGACCCTTGAACGCCTTTTTGATGGAATCTGGGATCCGAATCCGGAGGATGTGATCCGTTTCACGGTCAGCCGTGCCCTTAGTTTTGCCGACGGGAAGATCAAACCTTACCGCTATACCGAAGAAGATCTGTCCGCACGGGTCGGCGGGGTGGTCTATTTGGATATCAACGCCAACGGCCGGTTTGATGAAGGAGACAAAACCCTCGCCGGAATTAAAATTCTCGCCGATGGACGGCTTGCCATCTCCAATGAGAAGGGGGAATATATGTTCTCGAATTTACCCCCCGGTATTTACCGCGTGGATTTTCATCTTCCTTCGTTGCCGGCAAATTACACCCCCGTCACCGAGCCCCAGTTAATTCGGCTCCGCGCGCAAGAAAACTTCTTT
The DNA here is from genome assembly GCA_012735135.1 of Bacillota bacterium. Classification (GTDB taxonomy): domain Bacteria; phylum Bacillota; class UBA4882; order UBA10575; family UBA10575; genus Capillibacterium. The sequence continues at coordinate 52,974 of JAAYHY010000104.1, forward strand.
ATCGATTTCGCGGTGACTGTTAATGGCTCCGTCAGTGGTCTTGTTTTCCATGACATCAATGCCGACGGACAATTGAACCCCGGTGAACAACCTTTATCCTGGGTCGGTGTGATCCTTGATGAGGGCCGGCAAAAAATCTTTACCGGTGCGGACGGCACTTTCTACTTCGAAGGGGTCTCCCTGGGCGCCCATACCATTACCCTGGACCCGGAGAGTCTCCCTGCCGGTCTCACCATTTCCGGCCATGATCTAAAAACCGTAATCCTAACGGAAGAGGAGTTGGATGTGGCGGATCTTCTTTTCCCGTTGGTCAAAACCGATTAGTCTGCCTCCCGGCTTTACGCTTTCCCGGATCTTCGGTTTTGACTAGGTGTTCAATATTAAGGAGAAAAGGTTCATCATTTAAAATTAAGGCAGTGCCGGCCACAGCACTGCCTTTTATTTCTCCCTATACCGGTATAAGAGATCAAAATCGGTCTCAAGATTTTCCATTTTTTTGCTGAACCAAACTCGCGCGTCATCCAAAGCTTTGTTATAGATTACCGTGCCGAGGTTGTTAAGGAAAAAGTCTAATATGTTTTCCGCGGCGATTACGCCAATGGTTTCTTCTCTTTCCTGTTCAAAAAAAGTTTGCACCTCCTGAACCAGGAGCTTCTTTTCTTCCGGAGAAAGATTGATTGCCATCCCCATCCCTCTTTCCACAGTTATTGACGTATCCGGAAACGCCCACCGGTGCCCTATCTTTCCTTTACAAACATTAGCACCCCAAAAGGTGACAAAATTCTTCCGGGCAAAAAACAGCAAGTGTCGCTGCTCTCCAGGTAACACGGGGGTTATCGGCAGCGGTCCCTACCCCGATGACCCGCATACCGGCAGCCAAGGCTGCTTCCACCCCGGCATCGGCATCTTCAACAACAACACAATGGGAGGGGGCAACCCGTAGCCTCTCCGCCGCCAGCAAAAAAACTTCCGGGTCAGGTTTGCTTTTCGTAAGGTCATTCCCATCAACAACCACATCAAAGTAGTCTTTTAGACCAATCCGTTCCAGAATTAACGGTGTATTCTTACTGGAAGAACCAACTGCAATCTTGATCCCCTTTTTTCTTAGCTCTGTCAAGATTACCATAACTCCGGGTAAAATACAATCGGGTGTCAACTCCTGAACAAACTGACGATAATAAGCGTTTTTCCGATCGGCCAGCGCTTTGATCTCCTCCGGATAATAGGTCCGTTCCGCCTTTTCCAAGATAATCGCCAAAGAATCCATCCGGCCGACACCCCGTAACCGCCGGTTAATCTCCGCATCGAAATAGATGCCTTCCTCCCCGGTCAATCTTTTCCAGGCCCGGTAATGGCAATCATCCGTCGCCACAATAACCCCATCCAGATCAAAAATAACCGCTTCCGTCTTCAAAGTCAATCCTCCTCCGGTCCACCTTGATCTAGCGGCCCATGCCAAGGTTCCTTACCGAGCATTTTTTCCTCGGCAAAGTGATAGATGACGAGAGGATCGCCCTGTAGCAACCGGTAAGCGGCCCCGTTCCGGTCCACAGTTACCATGATTTTCCTCCCCCGGTAGCTTACCTGGAACCTGTATCCTTGCCAATGGGCGGGTAAATAGGGGGCAAAACATAAGCGATCTCCGCAAACCCGCATCCCGGCAAAACCATAGACCACACCCATCCAAGCTCCCCCCATGCTCGCCGTGTGAATTCCATCTTTCGTATTGCCATTATAATCATCCAGATCCAAACGGACCGTCGCCCTAAAGTAGTCATAAGCCTTCCCATGATAAGCAGGAAGGCGGCTGGTAGTGCCGATTTCAGAAGCGACAATACTGAAGATCGCGGGCGAAAGGGAGGAGTCATGGGTGGTCAGGGGTTCATAATAGTCGTAGTTTCGTTTCTTCTGGTCGGCGGAGAAATAATGGCCAAGCAAAAACAAGGCCAGTACCACATCGGCTTGTTTGCAGACTTGGGCCCGGTAAAGGAGTAAAGGATGGTAATGAAGGAGTAAAGGAAACTTCTCCGGTGGAGTCGCTTCCAGATCCCAAACGGGTTTATCTAAAAAGGTATCATCCTGGGCCAAGATCCCCCGGCTCGGATCATAGGGAAGATACATTTCTTCCCCTGCTTTCACCCAGAGGCCAACCTCTTCCGCCGTCAGACCGATTTTAGTCGCTAACCTCCGGTAAACAGCGGGAGCCTCTTCCTCTAGCCAGATGGCGACACGGGCGGCAAAGGCCAGATGTTCCCTGGCCATCAGATTGGTGTAACAGTTATTATCCACCAAAGCCGTGTATTCATCAGGTCCGGTGACAACGTTGATACAGAACCGTCCATCTTTACGGGGGTTAAAAAAACCCACCGCCATCCAGAACCGGGCGGTCTCAAAGAGAATCTCCGCGCCATAGTCCGTTAAAAAATCCCAGTCTCCCGTGATCTCCACATATTTTTGGATGGCATAGGCGATATCGGCATTGATATGATACTGGGCGGTTCCCGCCGGAAAGAAGGTGGAACACTCCGCGCCTCCGATCGTGCGCCATGGGTAAAGGGCCCCCCGGGAGAGACCAATCTCCCAAGCCCGCCTGCGGGCTTGGTCCAATGTACGGTAGCGGTAAAGTAATAAGGCTTTAGCCACGGCTGGATTGTAATTGAGAAAGAACGGCATGATGTAGATCTCCGTGTCCCAGAAATAGTGCCCTTCGTAGCCTTCGCCGGTCAACCCTTTGGCGCCGATGCTGGTGAAGCCGTCGGTTCCAGCCGCCTGGAGCAAGTGAAAGGCATTAAACCGCAGGCCTTGTTGTACATGATCGTCCCCTTCTATTTCAATGTCGGCCTGTTCCCAAAAGCCGTCGAGAAAAGCTTTTTGTTCTTGACACAAATACGCAAAGCCGTCCCTTTCCGCTTCTTTGGCCCAAGTTTCGGCCGCTGTCATCAGATCGGCCCCGGCCTCCCCCTGGCGGGCAGTTAAATAGGCTAAATATTTGTAAAGCCGTACCGGTTTCCCCGCTTCCGCGGCAAATTCATAGCTGGCCCCGACCATTAAAGGCCGGACAATCGTCTCCACCTTACTCAAGGGGCCGTCGGTTTGGTTGCACATCGCACAAGCCAAATAAAGACCGGATTTCTTCGTCCTTTGCCAGAGGATTCCCCCTCTGGAATCGATCTTGCGCTTTTCCACTTCCAAACTTCTTCCTTTTAGAGCTGAGCCGACCCGGGGATCCTTTTTCATTTCCAGATTCCGTACGTCGCCATCAAGGGCGGAAAAGAGGCGGATCTTTCCACAAAAATTGAGGGGGGTTACTTCATAAGCGATGGCGGCCACCGGTTTCCTGGTTAATGAGACTAACCGGGTGATCGCCAGCCTCACCTCGCGCCCAGCCGGCGACCGCCATACCAAAGCACGGCGTAAAACCCCATTTTTCAGATCCAGTGTTCTCCGGTAAGTCAGCAGCTCACCGGTGAAGATCTGAAACTCCTCCTCTTCCAGATAAAGTTTGATCAATTTCCCGTTGGTAATGTTCAGCATGGTCTGGCTTTTTTCCGGATAACCGAAGGCGGCCTCCGGATATTTCAGATCTCCCGTCTCATAAAAGCCATTAATATAAGTCCCTTCCACGCTGGTTCCAGCCGGTCCGTTATATCCTTCCTCAAAATTACCCCGCATGCCCAGATAACCGTTGCCCAGTGAAAAAATGGTCTCATTCCGTAAATTATAAGCCGGTAAAAATTGCTCTTCGCTAACTTCCCACGGGGACACAGGATAAATCGGCGCCCCTTCTTTCGGTCGCTTTTTCAAGATGCTTCTCCTTTGCCATGCTGATTAGTGGTTAACCATTCGGGTTAGGTATCCTAGGGGACGGGTCCGGATTGACCACCCGGACCCGTTTCTCCCCATTGGGTTTTATCGCTTGTTATCTTCGATATACTTCGCCCATTTTTCCAAAGTCGGTTTGACCGGCTTACCTTCGATGACACATTCCCGGAAAGCTTCGTTCAATGCCTTTTCCACCGCGGAGTAGTAGACCAGGTTCGGCCGGGCTTCGGCGTGGGCCAGGGCTTCATTGATCGCGTCAAAGTACGGTTGTTGCCAGGCGGCTACTTTTCCGTAGGCATCGCTCCGCACCGCCGGCCAACCATTATGCGTCGTCAGGACCTCCTGAACTTCTTTGGAGATCAAGTATTTAGCCAGCTCAATCGCGAGCATTTTGTTGGGAGCGCCTTTCGGAATGCCGATTACTTCCCCGCCAAGGACGTGCGATTCTTTCACCGGACCACGCCAACCGTGGTAGGCTAAAACTTCTTTCTTGCCGCCATCCTTAACAATGACATTCATCCCAAAAGGCCAGTTTTGGCCCAGATAAACCGATTCGGTGGCAATATGTTGGTTCATAAAGTTCCAATTGGCTGTCTTCGAGTCGGGGGAGAGATAAGGCCAGAGTTTTTGGAGGAACATGAAAGCTTCAAAACAGCCTTTATCATTCAACACCACCGGATCCCCGCCGGCGCTGCGGCAGAAATCAAAGAGATGGGCTGCGGTGCAAGACGAAAGGTCGGCTTTGATCGCCACCCGGCCGACGCCTTCTTTTTCATAGAAAAACTTCGCCACTTCGAAGAGTTGATCCCAATTGGCCGGGGGCTCCAAACCATACTGGGCAAACTTGGCCGAATTGTAGAAAGCAATCTCCACATTGGGACGGTAAGGCAAAAAGTATAATTTTCCGTCAAATTCACCCACTTCCACCAGGGAAGGATAGACGGTGGCCGGGATCAGGGAACGAAAGGCGCTGAGATCTTCCACTAAATCTTTCTCCACCAAAGTAGCCAAACGCATATTATCCTGGGCAATCAGGTCAATATCCATCCGGTTGGCCCGGACCCGGGCTTCCAGAATTTTTTCGGTGTCCTGCGCTTCTGCTTGGTAGGCTTCGATTTTGACGTTATGCTCTTTTTCAAAAGCGGGGAAGACCAACTCCCGCATAACCTTCCATTCTTCTTCCGCCAGTCCCATAATCACCTTAATACTTTTGGGCGCCGCCGCGGTCACAAGGGAAAAGACCAAACTGAGCAGCGCCAAACCGAACAGGAAGCGAAGGGTTCTTTTCATCAATCGGATCCTCCTCTATTATTTTTTGATCTTACTTACCCATAACCGGTAAAAACTTTTTTTCCGTGTCCACCTCCTCAATACTTTATAGCGCCGGAGAGATAATCATTTCGCAGGAAGTTTTGCAGAACAAAAGTAACCACCATAACCGGGATCGTTAAGAAAACTGCATAGGCGGCCGATTCAAACCAGTTTCCCCGGCGCACGTAATAATAGGTTTTGATCGGAAGGGTCGACTCGGCCAGACAAAGGTAAACAGCATAGGTGAATTCATTCCAAGACTCCAGCCAGCATAAGATACTGGCCGCCGCGATCCCGGTCAGGGAGAGCGGTAAAACCACCTTAGCCAAGGCCTGTACCTTATCACACCCGTCCACCATGGCTGATTGTTCCAGATCCTTGGGAATTGAATCAAAAGTTCCCGTTAAGATCCAGGCCATCAAGGGTAAAACCTTGATCAGATGGGCCAGGATCAAGCCCAAATTGGTGTCGACCAACCCCCAGCGGACAAAGGTAACCGAGATCGGCAGGGCGATTCCGACCTCGGGAAACATCCGGGTGGAAAAGATCGCGAGCAAGACGCCATATTTTATCTTCCGTGGCAAGCGGGAGATGACATAAGCCCCCGGAGCGGCGATAATTATACCGGAAAGAGCGACAAAAGTGGCCACCACTATACTTTTCCAGAGAGGGACCCAGATGTGGCCGGCGGCCAAAACTTTGCGCCAATGGCTCCAAGTAAAATTCTTAATTAAAAAGGGCGGGTGTTGCGTGAGAATATCTTGGGGCGCGCTGACGGAGATCTTAATCAGGAGCAGAATCGGGGCCAGGATAAAGAAGATCGTCAGCGCAATAAAGAGGACCCGCATACTTCGGCTAAAGGCCCGGTAAAACTTTTTCCGATTCCTGGTTCTCTCCACCAAGGCAAGGTCCATCCGTTTCACTGTTTTCATTGGTCAACCTCCCTTGAACCAACCGTTAAAATATAACCGAAGACAAACAGGGCGATCACGATTAACAAAATGGTGGAAGCCGCGCCGGAGGCGTGGATATTATTGTAATCAAAATATTCACTATAGGCATAGGTTCCAAGAAACATCGTGTTCCGCCCGGCAAGCACCATCGGTAATTCAAAGATACGGAAGGCGTCAATCGCCCGTAAGATCAGGGCGATGGTAAAGAAGGGTTTAATCAGAGGCAAAGTTATCCGGAAAAAATGTTGCGCCGGGGAAGCGCCGTCAATTGCCGAAGCTTCGTAAACATCGGCCGGAATACTCTCCAAACCGGAAAGGAGCAGAATGATCACCAGCGGCGTAACTTTCCACATATCGGCAACGGCAACCATAAATAGGGTCCGGAGGCCTCCCTGCGCCCAGTCAATAGGTAACTTAATCAAACCTAGCCGGTAGAGGAATTCATTTAGGTATCCGTTCGAACTGAAAATGTATAACATAACTACCCCGGAGACAATCGTCGGGACCCCCATCGGAATCATGGTAATCGCCCGGAAAATGCCGCGGAACCTGCTTTTGGTGGTTAAAAGCAAGGCAACAACCATCCCGGTACTCATTTCCAACGCCAAACCGATGAACGTGACCAGAATGGTATTCTTCAAAGCATCACCAAACTTACGGTTACCCACAATCACCCGGTAGTTTTCCAGGGTTGGAAAGGCGCCGCTAACCGGATCCTGAAAGCTATAGAAGATACACTGTAAGACCGGATAAAGGGTAAAACCGAGGATAAAAAGGAGGAGCGGTAAGACCATCACCATCTCCAGTTTATGGTGTTTAAAAAGGTTTCTTAAGGTTGACACCTATTTCACCGCCTTAATTGGTCTTGCTTCCACCAACCCGATGGGGACTGGCAAGTAAATGGTAACAAACAAATAGGTTAAAATGGAGTGAATATCTTTTGACTTCTGTTGTATTCTTGACGAATTCACCGGGGCAAAATAACAACCCCGGCCGCCGGGTGGCGGAAAGGGTTAATTTCTTTTAATCTGTAGCAAATTTTTGCAATTATCCGGAACCGGTTGCCGCCCAGGAGTGGATCTTGTAAACTAAAAGGGAAACCAACCTCATAAAGGATGGCGCCCATGTATCGAGTAATGTTAATCGATGATGAACCGATTATTTTGGAAAAATTACAAAATGTAATCGATTGGGAGAAAGAGAATTGCCGGATCGTGGCGGTGGCCGGCAACGGCGCCGAAGCCATGAAACTCTGCCGCGATTTGAAACCGCAGATTATCTTCTCCGATATTTACATGCCGCTCATGGACGGGCTGGAACTGGCGGAAGAGATTAAAAACCTCCTCCCCGAGAGCCTGGTCATCCTGATCAGCGGGTATAATGAATTCGCCTATGCCCAAAAAGCGATTGAAGCGGGAGTCTTTCGTTACCTCCTCAAACCAATCCGCGCCGGCGAACTCAGTAAAATCCTGGCGGAAGCCAAAAACTGTTTGACTGAACGCCGGCAGGCGGCGGAAGAAAAAATCCGTCTGCAGAACTTGATCAAAAAAAATCTCCCGGGGTTACGGGAGAAATTCTTCGTTAAACTAATCAACGGCCAACTGGGTCCGGAAGACTTAAAGGAACAACTGGCTTTTTTGGAGATCAAACTTCAGGGGGAATGGTGGGGAATAATCCTCTTTCACCTTGACAACTATCCCCAACTGGCGCTGAAAAAGAAAGAAGCCGAACTCCAATTCTACCAGTTCCATCTCCTGGAGTTAATTAAGAAACGGTATACCACCCCCTCCTTTTTATATCCCTTTATCCATAGACCCGCCGAAATCGTCCTGCTTTATGGTTTGACTGATCCCGGCGAAGAAAAGAAGTTATACGAAACCACCCTCTTTGTCCAGGACGAGATCCTGAAGACCGATGGCGTTTCCTTCTCCGCCGGTTTTGGCGGCCTCTATCCTGAACTGGTTTCCCTGGAACGTTCTTACCAGGAAGCCCTGCTCGCGTTGGAATTCAAGGTCTGGACCGGCGCCAACGCCCTCATTCCCTACAAAGATATTGAAAGTTCCAAATCTGGCCGGTTACTCCACCACCGGGAACAGGAAACCTTCTCCTCTCTCCTCCGGGAAGGCAACCGGGAGAAGATCCTTGGCTTTATACAGCAGATCTTCGCCACCCTCAAAACCGAAAATTACCTGCACATGCCGAAAAGTTATCTGCTGTTGACCGTTTTGGATCTGGTCAACCAGATCATCCGTTCCCTTCTTGAATTTAACGGCTCCTTAGAAGAAATTTACGGTCCGGCTTTTGATCCGGTCCGGGAGATCAACAGCTTCGAAACCTTGGACCAACTCCAGACCTGGCTGGAAAAAATGGCCTGCCAAGCGTTGGCGTTTATCAACGACCATAAACAAAAGGTCGGCCGGAACTTTGTGGAGAAAGCCCGGGAATATATTGAGGAGAACTTCCGCGATCCCGACCTGAACCTGGAGAAAGTCGCTGACCAGGTTTATATCAGTTCTTGCTACCTGAGTCGTTTGTTCAAAGAAGTCACCGCCTATTCCTTCACCGAATACCTGAACCGGCGGCGGGTGAGCGAAGCGGAAAAACTCCTCCTCACCACGGGGGCGAAAATCTATGAAGTCGCCGAAGCGGTAGGGTTCCGTGATAGTCACTATTTCGGGATTGTCTTCAAAAAAATAACCGGACTGGCCCCCAGCGAATACCGGGACCAAATCCGGTCCAATCCCTTTGCCTAAAGCGTTTTCCCCTCCTCCGGCGCTTTGACGGGCAGCAATATATCGACCCGGGTGCCGGTCCCCTCCTTACTGCTGTAAGTTAACCCGTAGGCCGCTCCGAAGTATAATTTGATCCTGGAATTAATATTGACCACACTATACCCTTTACCTTCCGTCTCCGGATTCAATTGGGGTTCCGCCAACAAAACCTGGAGCGCAGCCAGTTTTTCCGGACTCATCCCTACGCCGTCGTCGAGCACTGACAGCTTAACCAGGTCAGGACCGATCCGGCGCCCCAAGATGACAATGGCGCCCCGTCCGTCCAACTTCGGTTTGATCCCATGGTAAATGGCATTTTCAATCAGAGGCTGCAAGGTTATCTTGACAATCAGGTGCTTTTTGATCTCTTCATCAACATTGATCACATAATCCAACTTGTCTTGATAGCGGATCCTCTGCACACGCAGGTAATTTTCGGCATGTTCCAGCTCTTCGCCAATCTGGATTATGTCGCGTCCCCCCGAGAGGGTCACCCGGAAGATCGTCGATAAGGACTCCAGCAGTTCCATCGCGATCTCCCGCCGGCCGGTCGCTACCATCCAGGAGATGGAATCCAGGGTGTTATACAGAAAATGCGGATTGATTTGGGCATGAAGCATCTTCAAAGCTATTTTCCGCTTAAAGATCTGTTCCTGGTAAATTTCCTCCAATAAGCGGGCCAGATGCTCAATCATCCGGTTTAACTGTTGGGAAAGCTGCTCGATTTCGATACTTCCTGTTTCATGGACCCGTAGGCTTAAGTCTCCAGTCTCCACCTTTTGCATAAAAGCACAGATGTTCTTGATTGGCCGGGTAATCTTCCCGGCAGCCAGCACTGCCATGGCGGTAAAAGCGGCCAACACCAAAATGCCTCCGGTCAGAATGCGATTTCGCACCTTCCGGGCGGAAGCCTGAAATTCTTGACTGGCGATGACTCCCACTAACTTCCAGCGGTTGGGGGTGATCTCCTGAAAATGAATAAAACTGTTCCGCCCGTTAAACTTTCCTTCCATACTTCCTTCCGGGGCGGTTTCCAATTGCCGGAGGGAGGCGTCGTCCAGGGGAATCGGGCAGAGTATCAAATTTTTTTCCCCGGCGGCCAGAATCTGCAGCTTCCGGTCGATAATATACAGCCGCCCGGTCTTCCCGAGGACAATATCTTCGATCAGATCGGAAAGCCGGGCCAGATTAATACTGGCCACCAGGTATCCGAGGCCCGTTTTGGTCTGAGGATCAGCGAGCCATTTCCCTACCACCAACTGGTTGAGTTCTTCCCGGAGGATCTCTTGGGGCAAATTCACCATCAGGCGGGCGCCTACTTGGTTATAGAAAATATCAGACCAGACTACTTTTCCTTGGGCTGACCGGATCATCGCGAGGAGCTCGGGGGATAAGTAATGCTCGATCCCATAAACCGTGAAATGATCCCGCCGTCCAATGATCACGGTGGGCTTTTGCGGATCAGCGCCATAGATGATCAAATCATCAATCAGGTTCTTCGTCAGCCGCCGGTTTCCGGTGCTGACTTGGTAGTTATTAAGGTTGATCGAATCCACCAACAGCTTGGCCAGACTGCGCTGGGAGACTTTTAGATCTTGTTTGCCCAACATTTGCAGCCTGTAATCGGCGGCGATAAAATTTAACGTGTTTTCCACCAGATTAAACTTGGTTTCGATCTCATCTTTGGTGCGTTTGAGGATCGAGGCCGTATAAAGTTTAAAGTTGGCCTTTAACTCGGTAATCGCCTGGATGTATGCGATTACTGAAACAAAGACCATCATCAACACCGCCGTGATTAAAAAAAAGATCGATAATTGCCGTTGAAAAGTTAACCGGTCAAAGACCGATCTTCCTTTCGCCAGGTTAATGATCACCCACCCCCTACGGCCCCGGCTTTACTCATCCTCATAATACTGCTTTATTTCCCGTTCGATATTGGCAATCGCTTCGGCAGGGTCAATTATTCCGGAGAGGGCTTGATGGAAATTAATCTGCATTGCTTCGGAAAGCGCTGGATAATAGGGGGAGACCGGCCGGGGTCTGGCCGCTAAAAAATTCGGCAACAACTCTTCATAATAGGGGTTGACCGCCAACACCTCTTCATCACGGTAGACCGCGATCCGGGTCGGCAGACGGCCCCCAACCATCGCATGAAACTTTTGGGCGTCAAAACCGGCTAAAAATTGGATAAACTGCCAGGCTGCTTCCTTATGTTTTGATTGGCTGTTAATCATCAAGTTCCACCCGCCCAGACACCCGCTGCCCTTTGCGCCCTGCGGGCCGCAGGGAAGAGGAGCCAGTTTAAATTTGTTCCGGATCTTTGAACCTTCCTTATTCATCAGGGACCAGGCGTAAGGCCAGTTTCTAAGGAATAAGGCATTCCCGTCCTGATAGAAAAGGCGGGCATCCTCTTCCTGGTACCAAAGGACCTCCTCGGGAGCAATCCCCAAGTCAATCAGATCAACCAAAATCTGAAGGGCGGTAATGGCCTCCGGGGAATTGATAGCGACCCGGTCTCCCGCCAGGATCTGCCCCCCGTTTCCCCAGATCAACTCCAAAACGTGGCAAACAAGGCCTTCATATTGATTGCCATGGAAGACATAACCGTATTTAATCGCGCCGCCGGCCATCTTTTCCCGGGCGACGGTGATCAGTTCTTCCCAGGAACGGGGCGGTTTCTCCACTAAATCACTGCGGTAGAAAAGAACACCGGAATCGGTAAACCAAGGAACCGCCCAGATCCGGTCCGCAAAAGAGCAACCCTCAACCGGCCCCGGGAGAGAATCCGTCCGCTCGGCCTCTGAAAAATAGGAATCAAGGGGTTCAATCCACCCGGCGGAAGCAAACTCGGAAACCCAAATAATGTCCCCGGAAAAAACATCAAAACTATTATCCCGGGCGGAAAAAGCCGACACGTAAAAATTACGGCAATCATCGGAACCCCAAGAGAGGGTACGGTGTTCCACCCGGATCTCCCGGTTTTCAGCGTTAAACTTATTGACCAACTGCCGGATGGCGCCGGAGGAATCTTCCGCCGGCGTGTAAAAAACAATCTCCGTTTTTTCCCCTTTTTGTGACGCCGAACCCGCCATGAAGACCAGCATGGCAAAGAAGAGCAGAAGAAGCGAGATGAGCTTGCCCCGGGCCATAACCCCACCTCCCGGAAGAAATTCACTGGCATCAATTAATCGTCAAACACCCCGTCCGGTTAACTCGCGATGGGCCGCTTTTAAACTCTCAATCACCGGTATTTTCTGCGGACAGGCAGCTACACAGGCGCCGCATTCTATACACCGGGAGGCGTCTTTCCCTTGCGCCGTTAATTCCCGGTACCGGTTTACGGCCCCGTCCCGGTCATCAAAGATAAAAATGTCGTTGTAAAGGGCAAAAATCCAGGGGATCGCCACTTCCCGCGCGCAAGGCAGGCAGTACTCACAGCCGGTGCAAGGAACCTTCGTCTTACTTAAATAAAGGTCCCTCACTTTTTCCACCAACGCCAGTTCGTCCCCAGTCATCCCTCCGGTTTCCATCCGCGTGAAGATCCCGATATTATCCTTCAATTGCGCCATGGAACTGACCCCGCTTAAGATCACGGTCACCTCCGGGAAATGACAAAGCCAGCGGAAAGCCCATTCCACCGGGGAACGTTTAACCGGGGCCTGCGCCCAAAGGTCCAGTACATCCTGGGGAATAGTCTGGGCCAGCCTCCCACCTTTGAGCGGCTCCATGATCACCACCGGGATGCCTTTCGCCCCGGCGTAGTGTAAACCCTCCACCCCGGCTTGATGATGGGCGTCGACAATATTAAGTTGGATTTGGGCCATCGCCCACGGATAGGCGTCAATAACCTCTTTAAAGACGGAAAGCTCATCATGGAAGGAAAAACCCAGGTGTTTAATCTTGCCCGCCCGCACCATCGCTTCGAGAAAAGCAAGGATTTCCAGGTCCTGGACCAGCCGCCACCGTTCCGCATTGACGGCATGAAGCAGATAAAAGTCGATGGACTCCACTTGTAAACGGCGGAGTTGTTCTTCAAGAATCCGCCGGCAATCATCGATGGTCTTGACCCGCCACAGCGGAAGTTTGGTGGCCAGTTTGGTTTTTTCCCGGTACCCGTCCCGGAGCGCCCGGCCGACAATAACTTCACTCTCCCCTTGGTGATATTCGTAACCGGTATCAAGATAATTGACACCATGGTCGATGGCATACCGGATCATTTTGATCGCTTCCCCGGCCTCCACCTGAGGGCCCGCCGCCGTTCTCCGCTGGGGAAAACGCATACAACCCAGGCCAAATAAGGAGGTCTTGAACCCAAGCTTGCCAAATTCCTTCATTCGCATCTCCAGTTGCCTCTCCTTTCTGCTTATATACTTTTAAAAATGAATCCCCAACGCTAAATTCAGAGTGAATTCTTCTTCATTTAAAAAGTAGTTTCCGTAAAGAATCAAATCGGAGAGGCCGATCCCGATCCCTACGGCGGAGAAAACTTGATCCCAATCTAAACTGAAGGTAAGCTGATCGGTGACTCCCACGTCAAAATAGCCGATCAATTCCGGCACCACCCCGTACGAACGCCACTCGGGATAGATGAGCCGCAGCTCTATATTGTTAATGGCTTTCCGGTAACCGTCGAAGCGGCCGGCCGCGATCCCCCGCACCGCGCCGCCTAACCCGCGGGCAAAACCGGGGTATTTACTGAAACCGCCCACGGTCGTACGGGCACGGACCGGAATATAAGCCCCGGCCAAGTGGTCGTAGATCAAACGGTCGGCCAGGTAGATACTGAGCCCGCGCCTTTCCACCAGCGTATAAAAGCCCAGAACCGTCAGGTTAAAACGATGGTAGTCGGCGCCGGTCCCTTTATTCCCTAAAGACAACGGCGCCCACTCCCAGGAAACCTCGGCGTCCAGACCATGCTTGGTCAAAGCATCAGGGTTAAAATCAACACCGTTATAGCGGAGGCCGGTCAGGAGCGCATTTTGGACCCCGCCTTCCCGGTCCGGTAAAGCGGAAGCAAAAAGCAGCGCCTCCGGTTTCTGCTCGACCAGGTGATGATCATAACGCCCATGGTAGCAGAAGAGCATTTCCCACAGGTTCCGTTGGCGCCCCAAATCGTAAATCAATCCCTGTTCCAAGCCGATACTCCAGGTCAAGTTGGCATCTTTATATAAGGCCCGGTTCGCGCCGGTCGCCGGAGGAACATACGCCTGCCCATCCGGCTCACGGTAAAAGCCAAAGGTTTCAAGCCCGCCACCTAAACTACAAAAGTACCCCGTCTCCACCCCGGGGACCAAATCTGGCCCGGTCCGGTTCCAGATCAGGTCAATCCCCCAAATCCGTAAATCGTATTTGAATTGCCAGGTGTCGGCCTTTTCCTGCGCCACTGCCGGGCGCGCCGACCAGAAAAAGAGCAAAACAAAAAGGGTCATAAACCACCGGTATTCTTTCTTTCCCATCCGCACCGACTCCCCTCTCACCAATTTCCCCGGTTTCCTATTTTTAGTTCTATAAATCCTTGTTGACTTCTTTTTATAAACTTCCTCCTTGACTAGAAAATCTCCTTCCCGCAGAGACTATAAATAACCCAAAATAAGGAGTAATTGCATTGCCGACCACCCTCAGCCGGGAACTGATCATCAACGGCCACCCGGTCCCCGTCAAAAACCTGGATAAAATCTTCTGGCCCGAAGATGGTTTTACCAAGGGCGAAGTGATGGCCTACTATATCCAGGTTTGGCCTTATCTCGCCCCCCACCTTAAAGACCGCCCGCTTTCCCTGGTGCGTTACCCGGAGGGGATCAACGGCCAATATTTCTACCAGAAGAATTTCCCGGAAGCCCCGCCCTGGGTGGAAAGAATCCCGGTCCCTTCGGGGAAACGGGTCATCCATTATGTGATGGCCAATAACCTGGAGACCTTGGTCTGGGCGGTAAATTTGGGCTGTATAGAAATTCATCCGTGGCTCTCCACCCGTAAAGATCTGGCCCATCCCACCTATGTTATTTTTGATCTTGATCCGATGCCGCCGGCGACCTTTCAAGATGCAGTCCAAGTGGCCTTAGCCCTAAAAACCCTCACCGACCACCTGAATTTGACCCTCTTCCCCAAAATTTCCGGGGCTACCGGTCTCCACCTGTATCTCCCGATCCGACCCATTTACACCTACGAAGAAACAGGGACGTTTGTGCAGCGCCTCGGCGAAGCCGTCATCCGGGTCCTCCCGGAATTGGCCACCAACGAACGAAAGGTCTTGGCCCGCGGCGGTAAAGTCTACATCGACCACCTCCAGAACCGGAAAGGGAAAACCATTGCTTCCGTTTATAGTCTCCGCCCCTTCCCGGGCGCTCCGGTCTCGATGCCGGTGACTTGGGACGAACTCCCCACCGTCCAACCGGCCAGTTTCACCCTAACTACCGCCCTCAACCGCTTAACCACCACCGGTGATCTCTTTGCCCCTCTTTTCCAACTCCAACAGGAACTGCCTCCGGAATTGCTACAATAATCACTTTTTGGAAGATTTGCGGATAACCCAAAATAACCCTAACCTTCCTGTCTACTTTTGGTCGATATTCATCTTAGGAGACTGTCAAGATTTTCTCTTTTCCCCTCCCTTCACCCGAGTCCGTCAGCAAAAGCCCAACACCCGACTTTTTCTGCATCGGACTTATCTTCTGAAAAACAAAGGAGGCGTGTGCAATTGCGAAGAAAACTCCCCTTGTTCTCTTTATTGATCGTCTTGATCCTCATCGCCAGTGGATGTTTACCCTCGGTGCCCAAGAAAATTCTCGGGCCGACCTGGCCCAGCCAATACCGGATCCCTTTGGTCCGGGCAAAAAAGATTAATTTAGGGTCGGAAGGCGAGGATGGATTAGGCCTGGAAAAGGTCAGCCTGAATTACCGTTCCTCTTACGAAGAGGGCGATGAGCCGCTCACCTTAGAAATTTTCGAGGAAAGGGTGACGGTTGATCCAGGCAACATTCCTGTTTTATCTTTCAGCGGAGAACTACCCTCTGAGGGTGAGTATGAACTCCCCAAGGACGACCAAACCAAAAAAATAGACTTTTCTTTCGAAGGTTTAGGAGAATACGCCGAAATAAAGCTTAGTTCCGAGGAGACCTTCCACAACTATATCGGGGTTTCTCTGACCGGCGCGGTTGCAGGTGCGCAAGGATTAGATATCGTGTTATACGCCAATGGCGCCGAAGTAAATAAGGTTTCCATTCCCACCGGCGGAAGTTACGGACAACTTAAGATCCCTGGACTTACCATTTCCTCAGAGAGTAAGTTCACAATCGAAGCCACCGGTTCAATCTTCATTGAACAAGGAGCTAGTAGTCCCTGCCTTAAATTCGACCCAGGCGAAATGGAGATTGAGGAGTTCACGGTTGAAGACTTCGGTCCAATTAAGGATGATTTAAACCTCGGTTCGCTGGAGATCGAAGCGCTGAAACTTCGGGAAGACGATACCGACTTCTTCGAGCTTCAGTTAAAAGAAGCGGTATTCAGCTTCACTCCGGTTCTGCCCGAAGGCTTAACAATTAAAGCCGACTTAACGGTTGAGGCCTTGGACCGCTGGGAGCAACCAATTGAGGACCAATCTTGGAAGATAAATAATATCGAATTGAAAAAAGGGAAACGTAACGAGTTTCCCGATTTCAAAACGGTGCTGAATACAATCCTTAAAGACGATACCCATTCCATCAATATCCGCCTCGACAATATCAAGTTCTCCAAGGCCGAGGATGCCGACGCCGTGACCATCACTTACCCGGGGGAGATCGGTCTGAACCATGAGCTCACCCTGGCCTTGGATTATCTGACTTACGGATCTTCTTTTGATGGACCAGACGGCAGCACAGAGCTGGAGGACGTCCCCCTGGAGATCGACGAAGTCAACCTCTTCTTTGACGTGGAAAACAGTAGCCCGGTCGGGCTGGCCCTTGAAATCTGGTTGTCGCCGGACCCCATTGATCACGAAAATCCGGCTTCGAATCCAAAGGCCGTCAAAAATACCCTTGCCATCGCCGCCGGGACCGAAAAGGCACCGGCGAAGGAAAGATTCGTCCTAACTTTTGATCCGGACAAGTTTACCAACCTCATTGAGGCCAAGACCGTTTACCACCTAATTAAATTTACCAACCAAACCGAAACCTACGACCCCATTGCAGCCGATGACTACCTGGCCATCACTGCCTGGGCGGACATCACCTGCACCATCAATAAACATTAAGAAAGGAGGTCAAACTGTGGGTAAAAAGCGAACCGTTGCTTTTTCTCTGTTGTTAACCTTAATTATGATTTTGTTGGATCCGGCCGTGCCCGCCAGCGGCTTTTACTATGATAACCCGGGGGAGGAAGCCTTTTCCAAAACCAAATTTGAATTACTCCTTCCCGACGTGACCTTCGGAGCGAAAAACAACCTGTTTAGCTTGGAGAATATCAATATTGATCTTACCCGGCCGGGGGCTAAAGACAAATTTCTGGGACAAATGTCTAAAGGTTACTTTAAAACCGATCTCTATTCCCAGTTGAAAGCCGGTTTAACCATCGGCCGTTTCTCCCTCCATCTCCGGCCTTGGGCGTCCGGTTCCTTCCGGTTGGCGCCGGGCATCTCTGAATTAGTCTTCGTTGGGTATGGCCCCGAAAAAAACGGCGCCCCCAAAACCTAAAACCTGACCGGCTCAAAACTGAATGGCCTCGCCGCCTATTCCCTCGACCTTAAATACGGCCATCCAATCCCCCTGTCGGCCGACTCCACGCTGGGGGTGGGCGCTACTTTCCGCTATGTTCAGGGTCTGGCCATGTTCCATTCGGAAGTAAAGAGCGGGGCCCTGACTGTCGATGAGATGGGTGATAACACCTTCAATCTGAAAGGAGAGTACCTTTACGCAACGCCCCCGGGTTCCGACGGTGAAGAGTTTACCTTTGGGGATCTGCTCAGCAATCCTCCAGGGAAGGGGTTCCTGCTCGATCTGGGGGTTGTTTACGACGAGGATCCTTTCCGGGCCGGTTTGGTCTTGAAAAATATTGGCTTCTTAAAATGGCAAAACGTTGAAGAAGGAATTATTGAGGGTGGCGGTAAAGTGAAGACCGGACCCGAAGGTCCCGAATTTTTCGAAGAAGAGAAAGTCAGTGAAGAGAAAACCCTCACCAACTACACCATGACCGTGCCCATCGTGCTTCAACTCCAAGGTTCTTACCGGTTCTTTAAAAACCTCTATTGGCACCTGGGAATGGAAACCGGCCTCTCCGACGGCTGGGGGATTTCGGCTTCACCCTGTCTCCAAACAGGGTTAGAATGGCGTCCCCGCCATTTGATCCGGCTGGCCGGTGATCTTGCCTATCATGACCGGCACCTTAATTATCAAGCCTTACTCGAACTGAAACTGTTCTGTTTATGGCTTCGTTTCCAGGTCGGCTGGGTTGACAATTTTAACGGTGTCAATGCCGCCGGCATGCTCGCCCTCCATTTCTAGCTTGTTTCTCAGCATTCCTGCTCCCTGAAGGGGAGTGAACGGGTAGTCGCCCATGCCG